>CAZEST010000165.1:0-1542 GCA_964514745.1 uncultured Alistipes sp. | reverse complement strand
GGTTGTCAGTACCAGCAGCAGGGTAATTACGATAAGGGTGATGGCGGTGGTAACCTGTATGTTACCGCAACCTACAATAGGCGATACGATGCCTCCCATCAGGAAGCCGATAGCGCCAACGATAGCGGCTGCCGCTCCGGTATATTCGCGACCCTGGTCCATTGCCATGGAGGTTGAGGAGGTAATGCCGATGCCGAGGAAAAGTAGCATCAAGGCGGTAGTTGCCTCGTAGCTGTAGAAGTTGTTAAGCGTGAAGATTGAAACAAATTGAAGAATAGCTGCTACGAGCATGCCGCTACCACCAATCATCAGCGCGCGTTCAAGTGTCTTAAACTTCAGGGCGATAGCCGACCCGATACCGATCAGTACGGAATTGGCGCCGAACAGGATTGAGAAGGCAATTTCGCTGAATTCAAACTGCTTCTGAAGGATAAACGGAGCAGCGGAGATGTAGGCGAACAGTCCGCCCATTGCCAGGCCGTATGCCGCAATCAGATAGGTGAAGCGACGGATGCGCAGTACCTTTGCGTAGTCGCGGAAGGTTGAGAGAATATTGCCCTTGAAGCGCTGTTCCTTCGGGAGCGTTTCCTTGAAGAAGAGAGTCATCAAGAAGATAGCAATGCCGATAACGGTCAGCAGCCAGAAGATGCCCTGCCAGCCGGTTGAGTTGGCCATAACGCCACCGATAACCGGCGAGAAGGCCGGTGCGATGCCGTTAATTGCTCCGATGATGGCCATGGTCTTGGCCAGTTGGCGACCGCTGTAGCAGTCGGTAGCGATGGAGCGAGATAAAACGATACCACCGGCTCCGCCTAAGCCTTGAGCCAAACGGCAAGCCAGGAAGGTATAAATGTCAGTAGTAAAGATGCAGCTAAATACGCCGACAATCAGCAGCACCGTAGAGATAAGAATTACCGGTTTGCGCCCCCATTTCTGGCTGAATGGGCCGAAGAAAACCTGCCCAACGGCTAGGCCAATCATGCCCATCGTAAGCGACAGCTGTACGAGCGATTCCGTCGTATGGAAGTCATTGACCATGGTAGGTAGCGACGGCAGGTACATGTCGGTTAACAGCGGCCCTAATGCCGATAAAATGCCGAGGAACAGCATTAGGAATGCAAAGTAAGGTTTGGAGAATTTGGGTGTCTGTGTAGTAGTAGAATGAGTTGTTTTTGCGGTTTGGTTTGCTGATTTTGCAGTAGATTTTACAGTCATGAAAACTTTAATAACTCGTTAAGGAGTACTTACTCCCATTGCTTTTTCGGCTGCAAAGTTACGAAAAATCCCCGACACGGGCAAATCCGGTCGGGGAAATGACTGCAGTGTAAAGCAGTGTATTATATGTGATTATCGAGCCGTGTGGCCTGCAGAAGTGGAGGTGGAAGTGGTGCTCGAAGTCGACGTTGACGTGGATGTTGATGTAGACGTAGATGTTGTTGTTGATGTACGGCGCGGCGGAGTATTACCCGTGTTCGTGTTGTTATTGTTGTTCGTGTTGGGATTGTAGTTGTTGTTATTGCCGTTCGTATTGGGGTTGTAGCC
>CAZEST010000164.1:0-1878 GCA_964514745.1 uncultured Alistipes sp. | reverse complement strand
CATCAAGGGTGGCGGTGGCGGTCAGCCCGGATTCGCCCAGGCCGGTGGTAAGGAGTGCAACGGCCTTGCAACCGCTTGCGAAACTTTGGTAGCTAATTTTTAATCCAAAATAAAATAATCACCAATCATCACGCTGCAATGAAGAAAGTAGCCTTGATAACCGGAGTTACCGGTCAAGATGGTTCGTTCCTGTCGGAATTCCTTCTCGATAAGGGATATGAAGTGCATGGTATAATCCGCCGTTCATCGGTTGATTATCGCGAACGCATCGCCCATTTGGAGGGCTTGAAGAATTTCCATCTTCACTATGCCGACTTGTCGGATTCAATGAGCGTGGTGCAGGTAATTCAGAAGGTACAGCCAACGGAAATCTACAACCTAGCAGCGCAAAGCCATGTGCAGGTGTCGTTTGATTCTCCGGAATATACGGCCAACGTTGATGCCGTAGGCGTGCTGCGTATCCTTGAGGCTGTTAGATTGAACGGCCTTGAGAAGACGTGTCGCATTTACCAAGCGTCAACATCGGAGCTTTACGGAAAGGTGGAGGAAGTGCCTCAAAACGAGAACACTCCCTTCCACCCCTATAGCCCCTATGCTGTAGCCAAGCTTTACGGCTATTGGATTGTAAAGGAGTATCGCGAAGCTTACGGCATGTTCTGCTGTTCCGGCATTCTTTTCAATCATGAGTCGGAACGCCGAGGCGAAACCTTCGTAACGCGCAAGATTACGTTGGCCGCCGCTCGCATCGCTCAAGGCAAACAGGATAAGCTCTACTTGGGGAATCTATCGTCGCTTCGCGATTGGGGCTACGCTAAGGATTATGTAGAGTGTATGTGGCTCATCCTTCAGAATGAAAAGCCCGACGACTTCGTTATTGCAACCGGCGAACAACATTCAGTTCGCGAATTTGCAACCATCGCCTTCCGCAACGTTGGTATTAGTCTGCGTTGGGAAGGGGAGGGCATCGACGAAAAGGGTATCGACGAGGCTACCGGCAGGGTGCTCGTTGAGGTGTCGCCCGACTTCTATCGCCCAACCGACGTTGTGAATCTGTGGGGCGACCCTACCAAGGCAAAGGCTCTGTTGGGTTGGAATCCATCGAAGACCTCGTTTGAAGGCTTGATCAAGATTATGACCGATGCGGATATGGCGAAGGTAGCCTCTGAAGCTGCCGGCGAAAAAGTGCGCTTGAATTTGGCTGAATACTTAGAGAAAGGAATAGTAAAATGATGCAGAAAGATGCAAAAATTTATGTAGCCGGACATCGTGGCATGGTTGGCTCCGCTATCGTGCGCGAATTGCAGCGTCAAGGCTACAATAATATAGTAACCAGAACCCATAAAGAACTCGACCTCTGTCGTCAAGAGCAGGTTGAGCAGTTCTTTGCCGAAGAAAAGCCGGAATACGTATTCTTGGCTGCGGCAAAGGTTGGTGGCATCGTTGCCAATGCCAATGCTTTGGCCGACTTCATGTATGATAACATGATTTTGGAGATGAACGTAATCCACTCGGCATGGAAGAATGGTTGCAAGAAACTGGAGTTTTTAGGTTCTTCTTGTATCTATCCGCGCATGGCTCCCCAGCCTATGACCGAAAGTTGCTTGCTGACCTCTGAATTGGAGAAGACCAATGAGGCTTATGCGCTGGCTAAGATTTCGGGTCTGAAATATTGCGAATTCCTGAATCGGCAGTATGGCACGGACTTTATCTCTGTAATGCCGACGAACCTCTACGGCCCGAACGACAATTACCATCCCGAACACTCCCATGTTGTGCCTGCCCTGATTCGACGTTTCCATGAGGCTAAGGAGCAGGGACTGGCTGAGGTAACCTGCTGGGGCGACGGCAGTCCGCTGCGCGAGTTCCTCTATGTTGACG
>CAZEST010000163.1:0-2189 GCA_964514745.1 uncultured Alistipes sp. | reverse complement strand
TTTGTTTGGGTTTGATGGGGCAAAGCTACGAAATAAAGACAAAACTTCTATGACTTTCATTATTTTTCGCTGGATAATCCTATCATTTTGTTCATGAGAAAGTTGACAATAACCAACATTTAATACTGTTTAACAAATCGGGGGGGGTATTTGTGAACAATTGTATATATTTGCGCCGTTTTTTCGCGCTGAGCTACTCTTTAATGCCAAGTCTCAACACGTTGCTATACAGAAAAATGTAACGACTTAACTATAAACATATAAAAGCATGAACACTATCATGAATCAAAACAAGAAATGCTATCAAGCTCCTTATATGGAACTGATAGAGGTCGAAACTCAGGGTATTATTGCAGATTCACCCTCTTATTCTTCTTCAGCATCGGAATCTTCGTCATCATTTGAGAATACACGAATGAAGACCGAAAGTTCCATGGATTGGTAAAACAAAACGGAATTAACAAACAGACAGTCATGAATTTAAGTAAGGTTTTAAGGCTGGGCGTAATGCTTCCGGCTCTGATGTGCGTAGCTTGTAGCGAGGATGATTCATTTTCTACGGAGGATCAAGAGAATCAAGGCGTTCGAATTTCATTAAAAGCCACAGTGGAAGGTGATGGTAACACTCGTTCCGAAGTGTCGAGTGATGGTATCTTCACTTGGTCGGAAGATAATACCGACCAAATTTCGGTCTATGATGCTAATACGGAAAAATTCTACACATGGACGCAGACCGGACTTGTAGATAGTAATCCGGAAGTCGCCTCTTTTGAAGCTCCGAGCTCAAAAGCCGGAGTTCAGGAAGGAAGTTATGCTGTTTATCCTGCATTGCTTGCACCCGAATGGGACGGAACGACCTTGTCCGTCAACCTCCCGAGTCATTATGAGAGCAATCAGTCATCTGCGTTGTTATTAGGAACATACGCCGCAGAATCCGAGGAATTGAACTTTACGCATATTGCAGCTTTGATGCGTATCTCGCTGGCAAATGTTCCTGCTTCGGCAACTAAGTTCGTATTTGAGGCTGAAGGTGCGCAGATTGCCGGCACCTTTAGTGTTCAGGAGAAGGATGGCTTCAATTGTATTGAGACACAGACCTCTGAGCAAAACAATCAGGTCGAAGTAAATATATCAGCTGACGACGTAGTTGATGGCAAGATCACATTTAATATTCCGTTGCCGGTGGGCACTTATGATGGCTTCAAGTTGCAGCTCTATGCAGGCGATGAGGTACTATACAGTAAGTCTACGACGGCGGGTAATACCTATAATATAGAACGCCGCACGCTGATTAAGATGCCCGAGGTGACCATGATTGGCACAGATGCCTCCATCAGCATGAGTGCAGCGGAGTCCATTACGGTAAATAAGAAGACCATTGTCATCCGTATGCCCTATGGTGCGGACATCACGGCTCTGCGTGCCACGTTTAGTGCACCCGAAGGAACAGAAATATCACTCAATGGCACCGCCCTTGAAGGAACGAGTGCAACTACGGACTACTCTGAGCCTGTAACTTTGCAGATTGGAGAATCTTCATACACGGTGGTGGTAGCTTATTCAGAACTTCCGATTGTCTATTTGACAACTCCGGAACATGCTGCAATCTCTTCCAAGACGGAGTACATTGCACAATCAACGTTTGTGCTTGCCAACACTGAGGACGGTAAGAATGACTTGATAGTTTCTGAGGGTATGAACATCAAAGGCCGCGGAAATTCGACCTGGGGTTATCCTAAGAAGCCGTATGCCATCAAATTTGATGAAAAGCAGTCCGTCTTAGGCCTGCCTAAAGATAAGAGCTGGGTGCTGCTGGCTAACTGGATGGATCGCACCGTGATGCGTAATGCTGTCGCTTTTGCTATCGCCAAGAAGACCAAGGCGTTAAAATGGACTCCCAACGGAGAGTTTGTAGATGTGGTTCTGAATGGTAAGTTTATCGGCAATTATTATCTTTGTGAGAAGATTAAGATATCTAAGAATCGTGTGAATATCACGGAGATAGATAACACGAAGCAGGTTATTACTGAGGGCGACGAATTGACCGGTGGATACTTGGTTGAACTGGATACCTATTACGATGAGGATTTTAAGTTCAGAACCGCAACCCAAAATTTGCCCGTAAACTTCAAGTCTCCTGATGAAGATGTTCCGCAAGAACAGATTGACTACCTCAAGGGATATTTCGA
>CAZEST010000162.1:0-2340 GCA_964514745.1 uncultured Alistipes sp. | reverse complement strand
GGAATGAGTTGCAGCTGGTCGTAGATTGTTGATGCTGAATTGCCGTTGGTGTCGATGAGGTAGGCAATGCTGCCGGTACCACATAGGGCTTTCCCTTCATAGAACGGGGAGCATGCATCATAGATGCTGTCGAGATCAACCTCCTGCTTAATATCTTTCTTGAACAGTTTGGAAGCTTTACCGTTGGTAGAGATATAGTTGAAATTATAATACTGAACTTTTTTGCTGGTTGAGAAGGTGCGGATTATGGCATAACCATCGTGGGGCATGCCGAGCGCGCCCTTTTGGGGTTTGATAAGCAGTTTGCCATCGATATCGTAGATGGAGGGTAATCCCGAGGCGTTAACGGTCCAAATATAGTCGGAACCGGGCGAAGATAGCTTGCAGAAATTGGATTTAATTTCGTTGTTGGTAGGCACGCCGTTTTTGATTGAAATCGGGGCACCATTGGCGTAATCTATCGAGTCGGTGGCTACATAGAAGCCTAAATAGGTTTCTTTGGGCTGGATGATTAGTTTATCATAATGATATAGCCCCTTTTGGGCGGCAGCCAGGGTTTTCCCTTTACCAACCCAGATGTAGCCTTCGTCGTTAAACGAACCGATATAGTCGTAGTCGGGCTTGATGTAATCTTTGCCGTCGCGGGTAATATAGCCATATTTTTTGTTCTTCTTTACCAGCGCGATGCCGTTAGAGAATTCTTCGATTGACTCATATTGAATGGCTATTACGGCTTTCCCTTTTTTGTCGATGTAGCCCCATTTATCCCCTTTGCAAACTTTTGCTGTTTCGCCGTCGAAGGGATAGGCATGGTCGTAAGATGCTTTAATGATAAATTTGCCTGAGTCGTCAACATAGCCGAATTTCCCTTTGTGCTCTTGGACGGTTAATGTCTGAGCAGACATTAGTACGGTCAAGAATGCCGTAAGGAACAGGCAAATCGACTTTTGTAAGTTAATCATGATGAGGTATTTGTTTTTGTTGGAAGTGGATATTGGATTAATGCCAAAGAATATTGGTGGTAGTAGCCTTTTGCCCCTTACCATAAGCGATCCCTACTTGGCGAGCAGCATCGATTTGCTTCATGGTGATATCGCGGGCATCGGTATATTTCTGATGTACTTCGAAGTCATATTCAACCTTGGTTTGCTTCTTTACTTCGTTGGCGAAGGACTGGGCTGCTGAATATGCCGATGATGATGGATCAATCTGATTCAAAAGAGCGTAGGCTCGGGCAGCGCCTTCGGCATTAGGGCTTATGGCAAATTCCGATTTCGCTTGGTTGAGTAGTATAACTCCTTTGCGATTAATGTCAGATTGATAATATTTGAGCATCATTTGTTCCGCTTCGGGATAGCCTACGCAGCATGTTGGAATCAAGCCGGCAAAATATAATGCTTGGTCGTAGTCGTTAGTAGCAGCTGCTGTTGCAGCTTTCGAAAGCAGCGATTTGTAGTTGTTGTCGAAATAGGTTATGACTTTCCGACGTGCACGGTCAACGAATGCCGATAGGCGCTTGTTGTCTTTCGTTAGTGAACGAATGGCGTTGATGTAGGCTCGCTGTTGGCTTGTGCCGACGCCGCGCAGTTCGAATGTTTCCGAGTCAAACACTTTGTTGCCAAAGATGTCGGCAACCATTAATGTTAGGTCGGTAGTTACCACGGTTTGAATCGGGGCGTTCTGCGTAGTCTCTTTGTAGAGGTCGGTAAAACGCCCGGAGATGTAGAACTGACCATAGTTCTCATCTGCGGTTACTCCGGTAGCGGTCAGAACGTTGGTAAGACGTGCGGCGAGAAGTTCTCCAACAGAGCTATCGCCTGCCGACATTTCTGTGTCGGGCGCAACTACCTGTATGTGGAGATCACAATCATTGGCATTTACGGCAAGGGCAGCAATGCCGGCTATTATTGAGAATATTAGTTTTTTCATAATCGTAGAGCTATAGTGCGGTTATTTTTCGCCAAGTACAACGTCGGCGCGTCCTAAGCCTTTAGTTAGGATTTTGCAGGTGAGATTATACGGAGCTTTCTGGAGATATTTGCGTAGCTGGTTGCTAAATGCACGAGCGTCCATCGCACTGCCGTTTTCGCGATACAGAGGGATGCGAACTTGCTCAAAATGTAGCGCGTTGTCGGTAGCGTCGGAGAGGTTAAAGCGATGATTAACGGTGTTCTGATTTACCCATGCTTCAATAATATCGGTTAGCTCTTCGCCTGCGTATTCATCTTCAAGGCTAAGTTGGCCGTTGTCAAACACTCTTACGGTCAGGATAATTTCACGTCCGTTTTCGGCCATGTCGTCGAAATGTGCTTGCAGCTGGGCGGTGAAGTTATCCATGTG
>CAZEST010000161.1:0-2370 GCA_964514745.1 uncultured Alistipes sp. | reverse complement strand
GTGCGGTCGCTATAGTTGGTAAACTTCGGGTCGAAGCTGCCCGGATCGAAGTTCTGGTAGATGCTGGCCGTATATAGCCATTTATCACCGATACCGCCGGAGACGTTCATGTCGACGTTCTGCCAGCCAAAGAGATTCGTGTGGTAGTTAACCACCCCTTTGAATTCCTTCTGGCCGAGGTTGGAATAGCAGTCAACCGAATAGGCAATATTTCCGGTCTTGATAGCCGACTCCATCGGAGTCAGCAGGCCTACCGTGCCGAGGCTGGCATCGCTGCGCCAATGGCGAGCGAGCTGATGCACCGCTGTAGAATATACAGCCGGCAGACCATTCTCATATACGGTAACATCTTCCGATGGAAGACCAATCTGTATTTCACGAGGTTTCGTAGCATCAGACGCATTCAACATAACGTTGCGCTCCTCACCCTTCTTCCCCTTTGTAACAGAGACAGAGTCGGGCGATTCCTGCTGCTTAGCCTGCCCCACCAGCGGAGCGGCAAGTAGCGAAATGACAAAAATAGGTTTAAGTGGGCTTGATTTCATGATATGTGGGTTCTTGGAGTTTTTCTGCAAATTTATTAGCAACTACGCCGAATTGTATCGCTCGGTAACGCTTAAGTAGATAACCGGTAGCCGGACATTCATTTTTACAGCTTAATAATCAAGCATTTGCAAAAGATTATTAAATCCTCCAAAGTAGATTTGCAAGAATCTAAATTCCGTTATATCTTTGCAGCAAATTCGTCATCAGCATGAGAATCCTACTATCCATTATTCTGCTTCTATTGGCGCTTCCCCATACTAAAGCCGATACCATTCAAGAACTTACCGCCCAACTCGAGCATGAGTTGGGGCGCCGTTCGGCGTATCTCCAAACTAAAGAGCAACATATCGACAGCCTATCTACCGCTCTGCAACGCTCCGCCTCAACCGAGCAACAGATCAGCATCTATGACAAACTATTCAACGAGTTTCTTACCTATAAAGCCGACTCTGTTATCAACTGCGTAAACCGCGAAATGCAGCTGGCGCTGACCACCAACAACATCGACCTAATTGCCAACGCAAAGGTCCATAAAGCCCTTGCCCTGGCAACTACCGGCTACTTCAGCCATGCCAACGACCTGCTAGATGAAATCCCAACCACCCAACTGACCGACTCGGTTAAAGCCGGCTACTATGGCGCACGCGAATGGATCTACGGCGTATGGGCAGAGTATACCGACGACGCTACGTTCGCCCCGCAGTTCCGCCAACAGCGAGTGCTATATCTCGATTCCATCATCGGAGCCCTACCCCAAGGCACCGTACGCTATAAATATGCCATCGCCGAGCGCTACCTTAGGATGCGCCAGCACGACAAGGCAATTCCGCTCTACAACGAGATCCTGAACGAAACCCCGGTCAACACTCGCCTTTACGCTCAGGCAGCTTATGCCCTGGCTATGATTTACGAGAAGCAAAAAGATTGGGGAAACTATGAAATATATCTGCTGAAGGCTGCCATCTCCGACCAAGTTACCCCCTTGAAAGAAAACCTGGCCCTGCAGCAGTTAGCCCTTTTCATCAACAAACAGTATGGCGACCTGGAGCGCGCAAACCGCTATCTACTCTACTCGCTGGAGGACGCCAACTTCTACAACAACCGCCTGCGCCTGCTGGAGATTGCCCACAAATTTCCGGACATCATCGTATCATATCAGCAGAAAATGGCGGAACGCAATCGCAACATGAACATCGCCCTTTGGGTGATTACAGCCTTATTCATTGGACTGTTAGCAGCCTTCTTCTTGATTTACAAACAATGGAAAGCCGACCGGCAGCACTCTCGCGACATCGCCGAAGCAAACCGCAAGCTCGAAGAGCTCAACGCCCAGTTGGTCGACACCAACGAAATGCGCGAGCAATACGTCTGCCTATTTATGGACCTCTGCGCAACCTATATCGACAAGTTCAACAAATATCGCTCAACGGTCAAGACAAAAGTAAAAGCGCGCCTCTTTGACGACCTATTGAAGCCGGCGTTGGCACGCAACACAGAGGCCGAGAGTCGCGAACTATTCTTCAACTTCGACAAAGCATTTCTCCACGTATTCCCCGACTTCGTTGAGCAGTTCAACAAGTTGCTGCGCGACGACCAAAAAATCGAACTCAAACCCAATGAGCAACTCAACACGGAGCTGCGAATCTTTGCCATGATTAGAATGGGAATCACCGACAGCTCCAAGATTGCAACCCTGCTATTCTACTCGCCACAAACCATCTACAACTACCGCACCGCCGTCCGCAACCGGGCCATCAACCGCGACACCTTCGAATCCGCCGTTGAACGCCTCTGCCTCCTCCACGCCCCCTCCAAAGCCTAAAA
>CAZEST010000160.1:0-2434 GCA_964514745.1 uncultured Alistipes sp. | reverse complement strand
AATGATTTTTGATAAACCATGCAACTTTCATGACAACATTGTCAAAAATCAAATCTTCCTCATCGGCCTTAAGTTGGTCGAGCTCGGCTAGCTGCTCCAAGTGCTTGCACAACTTCTCATAGTTGGCTACATCGGCATCGGCTTTGATGAGGTAATAAAGCGCCCACCCAACTTCTCGTTGATTCCAAATATTGCTTGAATCAGCCTCGTAATCGCTCATGGCTTGTCGGTAAGCCTCATCGATTTCGCCGGCTTTACACAGCGTTGTAATCTCTTTAATTGTTGGCATAGATGTATGGTAATTAAATTGGTATACTGATTAGATTATTTGAATTTGGCGCATAGCGCTACAAGTTTTGCGTCTTCACTGCCCAACGTGCTGATAGGCTTCATGTAGGTATAATTTCCTTTGGCGTTATAAGCCATTGCAACCTTGGCCAGTCCATCCGTTTTGATATGATAGGTGTCTTGATATTGCTCCTGGACGATATCCAAGAGTTGTATGTCAAGTTCATCAAACAGAGTTAGCATATAGTCGTGGAGCTTTTGCGCAAACGGGCGATTAGCCGGCAAGAAGGGTATCTGCCCGGGGAGCAATGATTTATCCAATAATCCGTTACACAATACAGCAAACTCCTCTGATGATGTGTTTTGACGAACGGTTTTGCCATTATATCCGTGCTGTTTATACCATAATATAAACGTAGCCCGTTCGTGCCGGCCATCGGAGAATGAGATCCAATGCTGGTATGAGCGCGATTTGTCGTCGATTACAGACAACTCATACTGCTTGGCAAGCTCCTGCAGACGTTGAAATCTTGCCACGCAGAAATCTCCTGCGTCGGGGCTACGGTAGGTAGATATCGCGAGATGGTCGGATTTTTGGATGTCGGCTACTACCAAGTTGCTGATGTAGTTAAATTCCGGCGAACGGTAGTGCCATAGCCGCTTGCCGGCACGTGTGATCGCCGTATAAACCCAGCGGAAATAGGCTTCATTAGCCGTACCTCCGAATCTACACATATCAACGAACACGTTTTCCCATTCTCCGCCCTGAGCCTTATGACAAGTTACCGCGTAGCCATACTTGCAAATAACGGCATTATAATACCGGTCGCTGCTGAGTAATGTTGTATATTTATCACACAATGCTTGTTGTTCGCTACTGAGCTGAGATTTCGATCGCAGTAATCGTTTGATCGTAGATAATTGGCATTGAATATCCTGAGGTAATCGAGTATTGAAATCTACAACCAATGCACGAGACAGCAAGCCTCCAATTGACGGCGTTGGATCCTCCAGGCAATTTTCCAGAATGACAACGCTCTGTTCTTCTGCACGGTCTCCGGCATTAAACCTAATCGTAACTCGCCTAAAGCGTAGCTCAACCGATTCAATTCGGTCCTTGCCGATTTTAATTCGAATATTGCGGCGCACGACATCAGCATCGCTTTCACACGCAACAACGGCAACGATGTTGCCATTGAACAGTTCGCATGGATAGGCGTAATTGTTGCGTGCGATCATCAGCAATTCTCCGGTGATAAGCTGTGGCACATCCTCACCAAAATAATGCTTACGAATAGACCTATTATACAGCAACGCTTGTTTGTTACTGTAGGTAATAACGGCAGCTTTCGCGCTCGGTTTCTCAGCGCTTAACTGATAGTAGGGCTGCAATAAATCGGAGTCGGCGCTTAGACAGTCCTCGGCGTCTGCCAGCTTAAATTCAATAAAAGTCTTGGCCTCGATACTGTCTCTTATCTTAGTTGCATTGCTTAGTATGCCGCTATCCGCTCCTTGACGAACTACTTCGCGCAATATCCATTCCGCTACTGTGCAATTATATTTCCGGCTAAGATAATCGGCATCCAGCGCCGGCGAAAAGTTCATACCTATTGGGGGCAACTGCGCATAGTCGCCCACAAAGATTATCTTCCTACCGTTGACGTATCCCATTAGGTCCTGGAGCAAGCAACCTGAGCCAAAGGTGAAGGCTTCGTTATCAGAGTAGGCATCCGAAATCATCGAAGCCTCATCGACTATGTATATCGTTGTGGGTGAATCGGAATTCTTTTTTAGACCGAATTGAGCATGTAATCCGCCGTCCTCCCCTTCTTCTTGATTATGCTCGGTTGGTTGAAGCCGGGTTAAGCTGTAAATAGATCTATGGATGGTATACGCAGGAGTTTTTGTTTTGTTCCCAATAATGAATGCCGCACGTCCGGTTGGGGCCATTAAGCAGAACTGCCGGTTGGCATTGCGCAATAGGCATAGCAACTCCGATATAAGAGTAGTCTTACCCGTTCCGGCAGCCCCCTTGAGAATAAACACCTGCTCCGTTCCGTTCAGGAAACGTTGGAAGGCCTCTAATGCAGTCTGTTGTGATGGAGTGAGAATAATCGGTGTCATGTTGCTTATTCAATAACATTAA
>CAZEST010000159.1:0-2436 GCA_964514745.1 uncultured Alistipes sp. | reverse complement strand
ACCACTCGAAGCCGACTGTGAGGCCGAAGCCGTTGAGGGAGATGGATTCGTTGTCGCTGTAATCGTAGTGGCGATAGCCTGGGGTGATTAGCTGGTAGTTGACAGCGATGGTTACGGCGGTGTGATCGGTGGAGCCGGCAGGGATACGGACCCCAATGGCGGGTTTCAGGTAGAAACATTCGTCGGAGGTGATGTAACCGCGGTTAACCTGGATGTCCCGGTCACTGACAAGAAATGAGCAACCAATTTTGGTGCCGATATAGTAGTTGATGCCACTGGTGTTGCCAAACGTGAAGCGGAAGTCGGTGAATAATGGAATTACCCAGCCATGCTTGGTGACGGATTCTACATGATTTTCGTAGTAGCTGTCGACATCTGTGAAGAGTGCATCCACACCGATACCAATGCCCATGAAAAACCAATCGGCATACTTGAAACCTTGTGAGGTTGAGATTCCAACGAAGTCGGCATTGTTGTCGCCGATACCCTTGATGGCGGACACTTCCACCATACCGCGATAGTTTAAGCCACCAACCAGTGCCGGCTGTATCATGTTGGTTACGCGGTCGGTAATTGCGTAGAATTGGGCATTTGCACCGGTTGCTGTACCGAGCAACACCGCAGCAAGTATGTATTTGCTTATTTTTTTCATTGATATTGAAGATTATAACGTAGCAAAGGTAAACAAAATACTCTGCCACTACTCCAATGTAAGAAGTATTGACAATAATTTTCTTCCAATATGCCAATGGTAACCCCCTGATGCTACACTTGTTACGCGTATATAAAAGCATTGTCAATTTGATAATATCCTATAATTAACTAATTTTACGGTGTGAGGGCCTGATTTTTGCCCATGAGCGATGTATCTTTGCGGTAATTCTATTAATACTTAAAAACTATGGGCTTTTTGAAATTCTTAAGCGAGCTGTTCTCAGTTGATGGAGTTGAAGACTCTAACAACACAAATCCGTATAAGTACGTGCCACGTACTCGTCTGAACAATCGGAGGAAATTTAGTAGCTGGGATGACGGACACTATGCCGACGAAGACTACTACCATGATTCCGCCGATGATTATGCCCACGACAACGACGACTTCGAGGACGACTATTAATGACGCCGTTGGCTGGAAGCAGATCTGTTGTATTGCAAATTTACGATAAGAATCCGATTTTTATCGTAAATTTGCAGTATGAGAAAAGTTAGTAGAGAAATGCCGGCAGAGTGGGCACTCAATGAAGTGTTTGCCAAGGCTCCTTATGTCACAGTAAGCATGGTTACTCCTGATGGAGAGCCGTATGCTATTCCCTTGTCATTGGCAATGACCGATGACAAAACTTTCTATTTCCATTCGGCACTCGAGGGCAAGAAGTGCGACATCTGGGCAACCAATCCGGTTGTTTGGCTCAGTGCTGTGAGCAGATGTAAACCGATGGAAGGTCCGAAGGACGGTAGCTTTACTCTCGAATTCCGTTCGGCTACTGCCAAAGGATTCGTAGAACTGGTCACCGATCGCGACGAACAAATCAAGGGCCTGAAAGCTGTTTCAGAACGTTATCTCCCCGGCCACATGGATGCTTTTGATGCTGCTGTAGAACGCAGCTTATCGCGCACTGCCGTTTATCGCATTACGCTCTCAGAGCCGGCTGTTGGCAAACGTAAACAGTATGATGCCAATGGCGACGAGATGAAATACGGTCGCATGGAGTAATCCAAGCATTGCCGGCCTGTAAACAAATCATAAACCGATTGACATAATGAGTAGTTCCATTGAAAGATTCCTGGCGTTAAAACAGCAATTTGAACTTCACGCTAATGCAGAGAAAGCAAAACCGATGGCTGCGTATATGCGCAATCAATTTAAGTTTTTCGGCATTCAGAGTGTGGAACGCCAAACGATTTACAAAGAGCTGATTAATCACGACAAAAAAGGCGGCATTATTGATTGGGAAATGCTTGATTTGTGCTTCGATGATGAACATCGTGAGTTGCAGTATTTTGTGCTGGATTATCTGAAGTCGCTTAAGCGTTATTTGACTTTTAACGACATCCCTCGTCTATTCCGCTACATCAAAAATAAGCAGTGGTGGGATATGATTGACGGCCTTGACCGTGTGATAGGAAGCATTGCATTTACTGATGACAGAGTCAATGATTTGATGCTTAAGTGGTCAACTAATCCGGATTTTTGGATTCGTCGTGTAGCTATCGATCATCAAATAGGACGTAAAGAGAAAACCAACGAAGCTCTGTTGGAAACCATTTTAGTTAACAATTTTGGTAGCAAGGAATTCTTTATTAATAAAGCGATAGGGTGGAGTCTGCGCGATTATTCAAAAACTAATTCGCATTGGGTAGAAAACTTTATTGCGACATATCGTAAGCAGATGGCTCCCCTTAGCATCCGTGAGGCATCAAAATACATAATATAGA
>CAZEST010000158.1:0-2454 GCA_964514745.1 uncultured Alistipes sp. | reverse complement strand
AGGTGGAAATCCTTGCTGAGCAGGGCCACGAAGCGCGTAATCTGGGCAATTGCTTCGAGGGTGTCTTTGCCAACTTCGCGCTTCTGCAGGCGCATCATCAACACGCCGTAAAGGGCTGTGAAGCAGGTTTCAATCTCCCCTACTTTGGCGTTGCCGGCTTTGGAGCGAAGTTCAACGATGTAGGGCAACGTGCGGTAAAACTCGGCAGTGTATTCCGGGAACTCAGGGTCGGCCAACAGGGTCTGATGCAGCTGCACCAGCTGGTTCAGGATGTTGCGGTTGATTTGCAGGTGGCCCGCCTCGGTTACTCCTTCGCGGCGCATCATGTCGATCAGCGATTCATACCACTGCACCATCTGCCGGCGCTGGTCGGCGTCGAGCTGGAAACGGTCAATGACGTTTTGGCTAATCTTATCAATATCGCAGCCGTTGGCCCTGATCAGGTCTTCGATTTGCCACATATATAATATGTACTCCGCGATATTTTCCTTGCGCTTTTTCGATGCTATGAACATAATTTTCTAATGCTTTTCGCAAAGTTACGTATTCCCTGCGACTTTTCTCCCCGTTTCAGACAAAGATTTTTCTTAAAAAACGCACGGAATTCTATTTAAATTGCTAATTTTGTACCTTGAATGGGTAGATGCGGCGCCCCGTATGGAGAGCCCGCCCCACGTTTACAACGTACACTTAAAAACCCAATTAATATTTATCAGATTATGGATATTAGCCATATTGAACACATCGGTATAGCTGTTCCCTCTTTAGAGGAAGCTATTCCTTTCTACGAGAACATTCTCGGCCTTAAATGTTTTGCCGTTGAAGAAGTTGAAGATCAGAAAGTAAAAACAGCCTTCTTCAAGGTTGGTCAGACCAAAATCGAACTCCTCGAAGGTACTGCCCCCGAAAGCGCAATCTCTAAATTCATTGCCAACAATGGCGGCCGCGGCGGCATCCAGCACGTTGCTTTCGCTGTTGAATCAGGCGTTGCTAACGCCTTGGCTGAGGCCGAAGAAAAGGGCTGCCGCCTCATCGACAAGGCTCCCCGTAAGGGCGCTGAAGGCCTGAACATCGCTTTCCTCCACCCGAAATCGACCGTTGGCACACTCGTTGAACTCTGCGAGGACCCCAACAAGAAATAATCCATTCAACCCCACACTATTAGAATGAGCACACAGCTTGAAAAAATACAAGAACTGATCGCTAAGCGCGAACAGGCTCGCATGGGCGGTGGCGAAAAGGCTATCGCTAAGCAGCACGAACGTGGCAAATACACAGCTCGCGAACGTATCGCCCAACTTCTCGACGAAGACTCTTTTGAGGAACTTGATATGTTCGTAACCCACCGTTGCCACAACTTCGGTCAGGAAAAGAAAACCTATCTGGGCGACGGCGTTGTTACCGGTTACGGTACAATCGAAGGCCGCTTGGTTTACGTTTTCGCTCAGGACTTCACCGAATTCGGCGGTTCTCTGTCGGAGACTATGGCCCTGAAGATTTGCAAGGTTATGGACCTGGCAATGAAGATGGGTGCCCCGGTTATCGGCTTGAACGACTCGGGTGGCGCACGTATCCAGGAGGGTATCAATGCACTGGCAGGCTACGCTGAAATTTTCCAGCGCAACATCCTCGCTTCAGGCGTTGTTCCCCAGATTTCCGCTATCCTCGGCCCCTGCGCCGGTGGTGCGGTTTACTCCCCTGCCCTTACCGACTTTACCATCATGGCAAAGGGTATCAGCTACATGTTCCTCACCGGCCCGAAGGTTGTAAAGACCGTTACCGGCGAAGATGTTAGCCAGGAAGACCTCGGCGGTGCAAGCGTTCACGCTTCAAAGAGCGGCGTTGCTCACTTCGCAGCTGAAGATGGCGAAGAGGCTATCAAGATTGTTCGCAAACTGTTCAGCTACATCCCCAGCAACAACCTGGAGGATGCTCCCGCTGTTGAGTGCAACGACCCGATCGACCGTATGGAAGACCTTCTGAACGAGATCGTTCCCGAAAGCCCCAACCGTCCCTACGATATGTATCAGGTTATCGGCGCTATCGTCGACAATGGCGAATTCCTGGAAGTTCAGCGCGACTACGCTCGCAACCTCATCATCGGTTTCGCTCGCTTCAACGGCCGTTCCGTTGGTATCGTAGCTAACCAGCCTAAGGTGCTTGCCGGCGTTCTCGATTCAAACGCTTCGCGCAAGGGCGCTCGCTTCGTTCGCTTCTGCGATGCTTTCAACATTCCTTTGGTAACATTGGTTGACGTTCCCGGATTCCTCCCCGGTACAGGTCAGGAATACAACGGCGTTATCCTCCACGGTGCAAAACTGCTCTACGCTTACGGCGAAGCAACTGTGCCCAAGGTAACCGTTACCCTGCGTAAGAGCTACGGTGGTAGCCACATCGTTATGAGCTGTAAGCAGCTCCGCGGCGATATGAACTACGCATGGCCGTCGGCTGAAA
>CAZEST010000157.1:0-2458 GCA_964514745.1 uncultured Alistipes sp. | reverse complement strand
CATAAATCTGGCGGTCAAAACGGCCGGCACGCATCAGCGCCTTGTCGAGGATATCCGCACGGTTCGTTGCTGCCAAAATAATCACACCGCTATTCGTGCCGAATCCGTCCATCTCGGTAAGCAACTGATTCAGCGTATTTTCGCGTTCGTCATTGGCTCCCATATTAGGATTCTTACCACGAGCACGACCAACGGCATCAATTTCGTCGATGAAGATGATGCACGGAGCTTTTTCCTTTGCCTTTTGGAATAGGTCACGCACACGAGATGCGCCAACGCCGACAAACATTTCTACGAAATCGGAGCCCGACATAGAGAAGAACGGAACGTTAGCTTCGCCTGCTACGGCTTTAGCCAACAAAGTTTTACCGGTTCCGGGAGGGCCTACCAGGAGAGCACCCTTCGGAATTTTGCCACCGAGATTGGTATAACGTTGGGGGTTCTTCAAGAACTCAACAATCTCCTCAATTTCAGTCTTTGCTTCCGACAGACCGGCTACATCGTTGAACGTTACCTTGATAGCATTATCCTTATCAAAGACCTTTGCTTTCGACTTTCCGACGCTAAACACGCCGCCACCTCCACTGCCGCCGGCTCCGCTCATGCGTTTCATGATGAAGAACCAGAAGACAATTAACAGGAGAATAGGGCCAAATGTCCATATGAACGACGATAAGTCCGAACCCTCATCGTAAACTACAGGGCTGGTATAAATGCCCTGTTGCTTCCAGGCAGTCAGTTGACGAGCGAATTCATCGGTAGAGGGGAGCGTTGTCTTTATTTCAAAATCCAATCCCTCCTTATACTGGCCTTTTGGGAACAGCACTTTCGCCAACGAGTCGGAAAGCTGCGCATTGGCTACGCCCTTCTTCTTATCAACGGTAATCTGAGTTATACCGTTGCTCCGGGCTATAATCGAATCGGTAATATAATTTTCAAAGTCGGAATAGTTGACTTCCTTGGTTACTGATGTATCGTCGAGATATAACATCGCACACAGAAACATCAGGATGATGCCGTACATCCAGTACAAGCTAAATTTAACTTGGGGCTTTTTCTTTTTGTTGTTGCCCTGCGGAGTTGGTGAAGCCATGTTTGTGTTTCAGGTTAAAGCCTGGTATAATGGTTAGCCTTTTGAAGAGGCAATAAGTTACTTTCAGATGAATAATCCGAGGTTAGTCTAAATCCGGAATTTCGGTAATCGGAGCATCTGCCCAAAGTTCCTCGAGGTTATAGAGCTGGCGGGTCTCTCTGGTAAAAATATGAACTAACGTTTCGCCATAGTCAATCACAATCCATTGCGAATTGCGATATCCATCGTAGTTATACGGCTTAATGCCATATTTCTCCAGAAGATACTCTCTTACGCAGTCGGCAATCGAGGCTACCTGCTGAGTTGAGTTTCCTTGACAGATGATGAATTCCGAAGTGGGGGCTGATTCAATATCTGATAGATCAACAACCGAGATTGAGCGCCCCTTACGCTCCTGAATACCTTCAATGATTTTGGAGCGAAGCTCCTTAACACTATTGTTTGTGGTGACGTTGGTTTCTTTTGTCATCGAGTAAATTATAGATTGAATTGCAAAGTTAACAAAAATCCTGAAACGACGGGAATATTTTGACCGGTTTCAAGGGTTGTTTCTACTTTCAGAACAAAAATCAAGCCAAAAAGTAGGACAACTGCCAATTATTTTTTACCGCTCCCTACCGGTATTATTCATAATGCATTGTCTTTGCCGGGGATATACGCGATACGAGCGATGCCGGAATCAACAGCAGCATCCCGGCTAACAGTACTGCGCATCCATTCAAGAGCAAGACATGACGCCAATCTAAAAGAACCGGCACGTAGGTCAGATAATATGATTCAGGATCAAGGGGGAGCAAATGGAAATAAGCTTGCAACGATAGCAATGCAATGCCAACACAGTTGCCAATCACCAAGCCCAAGCCAACTACTCGCAATCCCAATAGTATAAACACCCTACGAATCTGGCGATTCGTAGCGCCAAGCGATTTCAGCACTCCAATCATTCTAACGCGTTGCAAAATCAGAATAAAGACGCAACTAATCAGCGTAAACCCGCTAACCAGGCTCATAATTATCAGTATGACAACGACGTTGGCATCCAGCAGAGCTAACCAATTAAAGTACATCGCTCCGGAATCAAACAGCGTAGCAACGCTGACGCCATCGATCAACTCACAGGAAGCATATCGCCGGCTCAACGATTGCTGTAGTTGCAACGAGGCGGCGTCAATCTGATCATACTGCAAACCTCGGATTTCAATCGCATCGCCCTGGTTAGCCTCCAAGCCGCGCAATTTCTGAAGCATAGCGATATCGACATAGCCTGTCAGCTTATCGTACTCACCAAAATTACTGGTATAGATACCACAAACCGTAAAGCGGCGCAATTTCATCGCTCCATCAAGGAAGAAACAACCATCTACC
>CAZEST010000156.1:0-2470 GCA_964514745.1 uncultured Alistipes sp. | reverse complement strand
TAAGCATCATTCTACCATACAGGTAGACGGCATTTTTGGCTATCCGTTTGTCGTTGGCAGTAGGCATGAATTATAGGTTATTCAATAGAGAATTATCCTCCGGTTGCGGACCCTCCTCAGGATATTTTTCGAGCGATAGCGGTTTGCCGGCCAGCAAGACAACGGCATAAGCCATTGCTCCGATATAAATGCCGGGATATTCCAGCCATGAGCTGAAACCACCGATACCGTATAACATGATTACGATAGCTACATTCATATAGTAGCCGGCATAACGCATATGTTTGATTATATGATATATTCCAAACACAAAGGCAAACCAAACGATCAGTCCGATAAAACCAAACTGAAGGAACTCCCTGACTTGCGATATTTCAACATTGGTTACAGCCTGATATTTAAATTCGGGGTTTGCTACCAGGTCATTTTCAACAATCAATGAGGGCGTAGTTGTATAGTTATCAACAAAGCCGAAGCCTACCCATTCGCGATTGGTTGCGAAAGTATATTCTACCGACGGGATTACCTGCGCCATACGCCCGGTACCGGCCTCAGCTACGTCTTCATCGTCCTGCGCTGCCGACAAATCAAAAAACTGATTTACCGTAGAGGCGATTCGCAACGTCGACGACTGCGTATCTTCGCTGTCGCCGCTGTAGCCCATTGCATCATCGACGAAATATAGCACCGTAAACACGCCTATACCAACCAGGCCATAACCAACATACTTGCGGAACGAGCCTTGCGCCAAGACAAAACCGATAGCCAAGCTAAAAATAATCGTTGATGTACGCGATGCCATCATTGCGCCAATAAACAGGGCCCACTGCCACCATCTCAGCTTGTAATACTTTGCCAACGGATACAGCAGCAAGGCCAACGAGAATAATCCGGGAGGATATTTGCGAGGTATCCATGGCGATAACGGCCCACCCATATACAGCGATGTAAAGGTTGATTCCGTACCGTCAAAGTCGATCCATGAGCATGGCACGAATACCCATCCACGCATCAGATAGCAGTCAATGATATAGAACGCGCACATTATCATCATCAGCGAGAATACCTTATTCCAAAACTTATGGATATCAAACGGTTCTCCGGAGAACGACAATAACGGAATTACAAAGAAGCAGAACGATAGGTAGCTCATCATCTGGCGCAACTGATCGCTCAAGCTCTCAACGCCCCAGACTACGCACATCCCTATCGTAATAATTGCAAACGTCCAATAAGCCAACAGGCTCTTTTTCAGCACGGCCGTCTTCTTCAGAATACACATCGCGAAGTACGATACCGGCAATACGATGAAGAGCAAGTTAATTCCCCAATGTATATTGGCCTTGGTCATAGCATAACCGCCACAGACCATCATCAATTTAAAGATGAAGCCCTCCCTGCAGGTTTTATATTCGCGAAGCAACAAGACTACAACCAGCAGATTTCCCAACGGCATCTTCAGGCCCGTCAGCGCCAGGGACAACATGAAGATTATGTCCCATACCCATTCCGAACGCGACACGCTGAAATACACCTTTTCCCCGGATGTCGATTTGTCATCCGAGGAAATGTGTGGGAATATTTGGCTATTAACAGACCTTAGTTCTGTCATTTCTTACCGAATAATCGGGTTATCTTGCTGAAGAATCCTTTTGTTTCTGCGCGATCTTGATAGTTGTCGCCTCGGCCGTAGCCGTAGCCATAGGTTTGGGTTGACTTCGTACCGTTGACAACTACGTTCATCTTAGGCAGACGCTTCTCTTCGTAGAGCGTATTGATAAACTGGATATCGCGATAACGAGTAACTCCGATGCGAGTAACATAGATCGTTGCATCCGCAAATTCGGCAACCGAAAGCGAATCGCTGACCATGCCAACCGGAGCTGAGTCTACAATGATATAGTCATACTGCTCGCGAGCCTCGCGGAAGAATTCCTGCAGACGCGGATCGAGCAATAATTCCGAGGGATTGGGCGGGATAATGCCGGCAACGACAACATCCAAGCCTTCAACCTCTGCAACCTTCTGGCATATGTCGGCAAACTGGATATCGCGGTTTGCCAGATAGCTGGTCAGGCCCTTATCGGCATTCGCCAGATTCAGGTACTGGGCCAACATCGGTTTACGGATGTCCAATCCAACAACCAAAACCTTACGCCCCATCAAGGCGAGGGCTGCAGCCGTATTGATAGAGATGAACGATTTTCCCTCGCCCGACTGGGTTGAGGTTACCATCACTACCTTATTGTTTCTATCCTTCAGCACAAACTGGAGGTTCGTACGAATCAACTTGAATAACTCGGCCGTTGACGACAGGCTGTTGGGCGTAACAACCAATGTCTTTCCGGCACGGCTGGTAGAAATCTCGCCCAAAATCGGAGCGTAGACCTGATTCTCGATTTCCGCACGGAGCTCCGGCTTGCCACGCATCAACTTGCGAGTATAGAGGAAGATAATCGGCAGGAACAGA
>CAZEST010000155.1:0-2517 GCA_964514745.1 uncultured Alistipes sp. | reverse complement strand
CCCTGCGTTGATTGCGCAAAGATAGCCCCGGCAGTAAGCAAAGATGATAGAAGAAATGTGAATTTTTTCATGCTGTAATAGCGTGTTAGAGTATTATTTGATTTTAAGGACAGGAATAATCTTGTTGGTAGCAGCCGGCAACTCTACTTTCAGGCCATCTGCTGTGCGGCTAAATTTAACCTTACCGTAGCCGAGCAGTTCAACGGAGTGGACTTTGCCGGTATAGTATTTGCTGTCGTTAGCGAGAGCCTTAATCAGCAGTGGCTCCCCTTCGGCAGGCCAAGCGAGAGCGGTAGCATAGAGCACGTTGCCCTTAGTTGCAAAGCGGATTTCAGCAGGCGAGGCGTTCTTGTAGGAATCCTCATTAAAGCCGGCACCGTCGAGCGCGATGGTTGATTCGGCAACCGGGCCTTCTCCGAAAATCTTCCAGGGGCGAGTTGCGTAGATAGATTCGCCGTGAACCTTCATCCAATCGCGGATATCCATCAGAATAGCCTCCTCCTTTTCGTCAAATGTGCCGTCGCCGCGCAGCGGTACGCTAAGCAGCATATTGCCGTTTTTGCTGACGATGTCAACAAGCATCTTTATTACTGTAGACGCAGATTTGTAAAGATTATTGTCGTAGAAGGCTTGATTATAGTGCCAACCACCTATACATGTGCAGGTTTCCCAGGGCAGCGGAATCATCTCGTTCGGCGCGCCGCGCTCAACGTCCCAAACCAGTCCGCGCTTCTGCTCATCGGTCAGAATCTTGCCTGTCATGACGGCATTGAGTTTGCCGTTGTGGGTAGCCATGTAGTGGTTGTAAAAGTGTGCTCCGATTTTCAAACCGGCATCGCTAACGGGCCAGAGGGGGAGTCCGGTAACGTCGAAATAGATGAAATCGGGGTTAAAACGGTTGATGAGGTCAAGCGTACGATTGTAGAAATTGGTGGCAAATTCCGCTGAGGGGAGCGAAGCGCCGTTTTTCCATTCCCATTGGTCAATCAGCTGCCATTGGGCCCAGCTTCCTCTGCTCATTTCGTGGTTTTGGCGATAGAGATGTTGGGGGTCGTAGCCTTCCCACCATTTACCCTTGCCATCCTCCTTTGTTAGGCAGCCATCGTAGGGAACGCCCATCTTCGGGCCTCCCTTTTGATCGTAGCGCTGAGCGGTTTCATACCATGTCCAGGCATGGTCGGCATGAATACTAACACCGAACGGCAGGCCTGCTTTGTCGGCTGCAGCCTTCCATTCAGCCATAACGTCGCGCTTGGGGCCGATGTTCTTGGCATTCCATTCCTGGTACTTGCTGTCCCACATATCGAAATTATCGTGGTGGTTAGCCATAGCGACGAAATATTTGGCTCCAACCTCCTTGTAGAAGGCAACGATTTTTTCGGGGTCCCAGTTTTCAGCCTTGAAAAGTGGCAAAATATCTTTGAAGCCAAACTCCGATGGATGGCCGTAGTGCTCAACGTGGTAGTTGTATTCGTTTGTTCCTTCGATATAAAGCGTGCGGCCCATCCAGTCGCCTGTGCCTTCAACGCATTGCGGTCCCCAGTGGGCCCACATACCGAATTTGGCATCGCGAAACCAATCGGGCACCTTATAATTATCTTCCAGTGATTGCCATGTAGGGTCAAATAATCCGGTAGCCATAGGCTCATCGGCCTCTGAAATCTTTATGCCGAGGGTGTCAACCGGCACCGCATCTTTGTCAGCGGCAACAGCCGGGAAAAATAGCATGGATGCTAATGATATACTTAGAAATTTTCGCATGATAAATGTAGGTTAATGTAAAGGATAAATTAACAGAAGTTGACGAAGAATTTAATTGAAAAGAGAAGGGCCGTGGCATCCGGCGCGTTTGCTTTCGCTTCGCTCAGCTACCACGACCCGCCTCATTTTGAATTTTGGTTATAGGAAGGTGTAAAATCTTAATGAAAAAGAGCCCTTAGAAGGGATAGTTGCCGAGACCGGCACCTTCGATAGCAGCCGGCACGATAACGTCGCTCTTGATTTCGCCGGTAGAGCGGTCGATGCCATCGCCGGTATCCCAGAGGAACGGAACCATACCGTGGTTCTTAGCTTCGCGTGTGATAACCTTGTTCCAGTCGTAGCGCGATTGTTTGTGGGCAGCCTTCTGAGTGTTGTCGACGATGTATTGACTGCGGTCAATAAGTGCACCGTATTCGCCGAGAATTACGGGGATACCCTTGTTGACGAATTGCTTTTGCATCTTCTCGAACTGAGCAATTACATAGTCCTCTTCGCCCCAAGTTGCGTTGCGATTAGAGCTGGAGATATGATTGCCATTGCCCCAGAAGTAGAATGTGCCGTCATCGCCGGTCTTCAGGCAGAACTCCCAAGGATCATAGTAGTGAACTTCAACCATCAAGCGGTCTGCTACAACGTCGGTAGGCATATCGCCGAACAGTGAGTTAGTCTCGTCGATGTTGGTATCGGGGCCCTGAACGATTAGCACACGGGTAGCATTGTTGCCACCGGTAGCGCGAACAGCGTCAACGAAGGTCT
>CAZEST010000154.1:0-2527 GCA_964514745.1 uncultured Alistipes sp. | reverse complement strand
AACAAGCCTGAAATGTTAAGAATTCTTGCATCAAATGGGCGTCATTACGGCCCAACCTTTGCCGTAAATTTGCCATAGGAAAATCGCTTACAAATTCGTGCTTTACGACCTTTCTTCTTTAAACCATTATGCTTCCTGAAATCACTAACATCATCGCAACGCTGATTGCCAATCCTCCAGGCCATCGGCGTTGCATCTCGGTAAAAGAGGCTGCGGCCAGGGCCGTCAACATGCAGCCCGACAGCTATAATCTATCAACCGAATATGCCCTTCGCCGCTACCGCGCCCTCAAACGCGGTAGCCTCCGGCTGGCCAATCCGCTTACCGCACAGCTCTGGCACGAAATCATCTGCCGCGTTGACCGCCGAATCGCTCAGCACCCCGAAGAGGATGATTTTTCAGCCCTCGATTACGTACTCTGCAATGAGACGCCGTCGCGCTACTTTCTCTCTCCGGCGTATGCCGAAAAAGCCTTCTACCGCAACCGACATCGTATCTCTAAATCCCGTCCAAAAGCTATAAACCAATGATCTCATTAAATATCACCTCCATTACAGACGAAATCTTCGCCCTAACAGCCCTCCGCGCGGCGATCTACCGCAGTCAAGACATCCCTCCCGTCTTGACGCGCGACAACCTTCCGGCCCTGAGGGTTATGGTGCGCTCGGCCTTCGTAGCCACCATCGCGCAACTCATACCATACGTTGTTGACAGCAAAATCGACGACGCCAACCCCACGCCCGAACGCCCATATAACGCATCCGAGGCCGTAACGCTCCAAGTTGACTTCGGCGACAACATAGAAAGCCTCCCTACAAACTCCCTGCTGCTCATTAAGCGCCATCTCGAGCATCTTATAGCCCTAACCACCTTAGCGGCCGTCTACGGTCCTATAAACCCCGCTATCGCCGCCTCCCAAACCACCGAGGCCGCCGCCCTCGTCTCCTCCCTCCTTTCCCTCCTCGACACCGCCCCCTTCCCCTCCCCCGTTCAGCCCTGCTTCTAACGCTCGCCCCTCCCCTGTTCCGCCCGTAATGTAGCTACCACGGTGCCCGAGGCGGAAGCCGAGGGTCCCCCCTCTCTCTTCCCAAAGCCCCTCTCCCAAAAGCCCAAAAGCCCCCGAAAAAAGGCCTCCGAAAAACTCGCTGAATCAGCGCTTTTCGGAGGCCTTAAATGCGTTAGATCACCGCGGCTTATTCCATCTCAAAATCCTTCGGAATAGCAACGATCTTGTGTTCGTTCTCGCTGATGAAGTTCAGGATATTGTCGCGGATGGGCGATGGATCGATGTCCGCTTCTATACGACGCATAGCATTGAACAGCGAGATGCCGCTCTGATAGATATTGCGGTATGACTTGGCGATGTCGGTAATCTGCTCTTCGGTAAAGTTGCCGTGCTTAGTCATCACGAAAGCATTGATACCGAAGTAAGCTGCCGGATTGTGGGCAACGATAATATAGGGAGGCACGCAACCAGAGATGCGGCAACCGCCCTTGATCAGTACCCATGTACCAACCTTGGAGCCCTCATGCAACATAGCGTTCGATGAGAGGATTACGCACTCGTCAACCCGGCAGTCGCCGGCGATAGTTACGCCGTTGCCCAGCACCGTCTTACCCTTGATTACCGAGTCATGACCGATATGGCTTTCTGCCATCACGAACGTTTCGTCGCCAATCTTGGTTGCTCCGCCGGCATGGATACTGCGGTTAATGATTACGTGCTCGCGGATTACAACATTGTTGCCGATTTCGCAATAGGAGGCTTCGCCCTTGAAGCGGAAGTCTTGCGGCTCTGCTGAAACGATAGCACCCTGGAATACGCGGCAGTTGTTGCCCATGCGGGTTCCGGCCATCAACGATGCGTAGGGAAAGATTTCACAGTTATCACCAATAACTACATCCTTGTCAATGAAGGCAAAAGGATGGATCGTAACGTTCTGCCCGATTTTAGCAGAGGGATCAATATGAGCTAATGGGGAATTCATGGTATAATATTTTTTATAGTTTCGTTAGTTTGTGCTACAAATTTAATCATTATAACCGTAAAAACAAAACCATCCGGAAAAAGGACGCTCTTTTTTAGAGAAAATCCTTACCGGATGGATATTGTCAATGTTCAAGTCAAACGTTTAGCGGCCACCGCCGAGGGCCTGATAGAGGCTGATAACGGTCTGGTCGCGTTCGAGCTCGGTTGACAGCGCGCTCATCTGGGCTGACAGCAATGAAGACTGTGCGTTCAATACCTCCAGATAAGTTGTCTGACCGTCGTAAGCGAGCAAGGTGTTGGTCATATCAACGGCCTGGGCCAAACTTGCGGTCTGCAACTTCAGCAGTTCCGACTTGCGGTTCAGGTTATCGTATTCAACCAGGTAATCCTTGATTTCGGCCGTTGCGTTCAGCAGCGAGTACTTGAAGTTGTTCATAGCCTGTTCCTGCTGAGCCTTGGCGCCCTTGAGGGCTGCAATGTTTTGGCCGCGAGAGAACAGAGGCACGGTAAGCTGACCGGCCAGCTGGATGAACCATT
>CAZEST010000153.1:0-2659 GCA_964514745.1 uncultured Alistipes sp. | reverse complement strand
CCTCTACATCGGTAAGACCTCTACAACCGCAGCCTCCGACTCTGTTGCCCTGGTGAAAGATATCGCCCTGGCAGGCCGCTACCATATCTACCAGCCCGAAAGCGGTGCTGACTGGTGGGGTTTTGAAGACGTCGACAACTCTACCGTATTCAACCATCTCCAGATTGAGCCTAACAACTATACGCTTATAAACTACCGCATAAAGCGTCCCGACGGCTCGTGGGCGGCCAACAGCCAGTGTCAAATCTCGGATGTAACGCCCTATTTCTCTACATGGTTCGATGAACTTTACAGCTATAAGGTTGGCAAGCGCGTAGGCGATGTACCGGCCGAAAAGGTTGATGCCCTGCTCAAAGCCAAATTCACTACCGGATTTAACAAAGCATCATGGCAGGCCTACAAAGCCCTGGAGGATATTCTCCAAGATCCGGCCAACATTATCGAACCCATCAAGGGCCATTACTACCGCATCCACTCCGCCTTCCCCTACTTCGCCGATAACTATCTGGCCGAAACCTACTACGCTGTTGACTATCACGGGGCACAGCGTCGCCAACGCGTCCATTTCAATAAGCTCTCTGTTCGCGACAATATCGTACCGACCCTCTGGCAGTTCGATCCGCTTGACGAAACCACCGATAACGGCGAAGTTCGCTTCCGCCTGAAAGCAGCCAACTCCGGCTTGGTAATGCGCCAGATTGCCGGTAACACCGTAATCGACACTCGCGAAGCAACCAACAGCGAGGCCGGCATTTTTACCATCAGCAACAACGAAGACCTTATCGTCTACCCCCACGCGCTGACCATCTACTGCCCCAATACTAAATGGTACATGTCGACCTTCACCACCAACGCCGAAACCGAACAGGAGGTTACCGACGTGCGCGGTGGCAACAGCCGAAAGGAAGCTACCGAAGGCTATATCCAGGAGGCCAACAACTGGTTTATGACCGAAGTACGCGAACTGCCTATCTACTTTGAAACCCAAGATGGCAGCTACGACGAAAATACCGACTACATCAAGACTATCTGCCTGCCGTTTGCCGTGCAGATTCCCGACGACGTAAAGGCCTACACAGCTTCGTTCACCATCGGAACCGACAAGGCCGTTCAGATGCAACTCATCTCTACCGGCAAAATCATCCCGGCGAACTCTCCCGTAGTGCTCAAGCGAAAGGGCGGCGAAACTGCGCTTACTATCCTCTACCCGGATGAATATCCCGATATCGAAAACATCGAGCCCCTCGTATCAGGTCTGATTGGTGCGCTCTCCCCCATTCCCCTCGGCTCTTACGAAGCTGCCTATGTCATCGACCCGGACGGTAGCACTACCGTAAAGCGCGTAATCGAAGGCTACGACTACAGCTACGACGAGAAGCAGATCACCAATGTTGATGCCGGCAAATACCCCGACTATTCGCTGATGAACTGCAACAACGAGCAGGGCAACCCTGTAACCTATATCCTGCCGGCTAACGAAGCCTTCGTTGACGTTGCTAAGATTACAGAACTCCCGGAAGACTCCAACATTGACGACCTCATCCCGGAAGAAAACGAAATCGAAACCGGCGATACCGACAATACAACCGCCGCAATCTCCGACGTAATCATTGACAACAACCCGGCCGAAACCATGCCGGCCCGCGATGCCAACGGCAACATCATCTATTACGACCTTACCGGACGAGCTACCATCAACCCATCTACCGGCCTCTACATTCTCTCTAACGGCCACAAGGTCCTCTTCCGATAAATATATATAACTGCATCCGAGCAGCTTCAATTTTAACAAGTTACAGACGGCTCTCGTCTTCGCCAAAAGCGTTGAGAGAGCCGTCTGTCGTTTTTGAGGTAACTCCGGATATCAAGGCAACCTCGAAGATGGAGATCAGTGGAAGGCTGGGATTAGACGAGTTGCAAACGGCTCAATTCATCGCCAAAGGCGTTGAGGGCCGTCTGAATTTTTGAAGTAGTCTTCGGCGAAGCCGTGCGATAGCCGGAGATATATTGAGACAGCTGTGCAGAAGATATCCCCGTCAGCCTCGACAATCCCGTATAAGAGATGAGATCGGCATAATAAACAAGGAACGAGGGAAGATCATAGGCAAAGTTAAACTCTACTTCTTCAAAAGGTCTACCCTCAGCCTGAGCGTCTGCCTTCATTGCCTCATAAACAGCCTTGAAGTCTGCAATGGCAGCAGCTGCAGACTCGCCGTCGCCAATCACTCCGTAAGAGAGATTGTTATCATCCGGCATATAAGCTCCATAAGAGCCATCCTTACCGCGTTCGATTAATACCCGTACTGTTTTCATTGCTATGCTATTTTCTATTTAACAGAATGTATGAAATACGTTTCAAAATGGCAATCCCCCTTTCTTATTTAATACCGGCATCTCTAAGGATAGATCTAAGAGTACCATTTTTCACCTCTTGAGATTCATGATTGCTTGTAGCAATCATGGTTTATTAACTTGAACACGATGCAAAGATCATGCTAAATTGTATTTTAGCAAAATATTTTATAAAAAAGGCGATGCCGGGGAGGGCACCGCCTTTTTTAGGAGGGTATTTAAGGGAATTATTCCTTAGTTTCGGGTTCTACGCCCCACTGGGTCTGAGCCAGACGGAGGTAGTTGTTGTAGCGCCAGCGTGCGTTAG
>CAZEST010000152.1:0-2712 GCA_964514745.1 uncultured Alistipes sp. | reverse complement strand
CTTGTAGAATAGCGGTCTTAATAACGCCAACCGCTTCTTTTATACTGTTTGTATCGATATGCTGTTCCCTTATTCCTTACGTACGTTTTGCACAACGTAATGTTAAAATGCATTACATATGGTAAATAGTTAAGGTTTAGTGGTAAGATTAGGATTAGACTGCAAATATACGGAATAAAATTTGTAACTTTGCAGTGGATGAAGAACTATCCTAACCTTTCGCCTAAAAAATACTAACTCTAAACAATTAATACAGACCATGAAATTTAACAAAACAGTTGCTGCCGGCGTCGCTATGGCGTGCGCTTGCCTGGCACAAGCTGCTCCGGTTGCCATCCCTAAGGATGACGCCATCGAGAAGGCTGTTGAAGCTAAATTAAGTAAAATGTCGCTGGAGGAAAAAATCGGCCAGATGACTGAAATCGAGCTTGCTGTGCTCGGCGAGACTAACGCTAACGGTGAATTTGTAATCGATGATGCTAAGCTGAAAAAAGTTATCGGCGAGTATAAAGTCGGTTCGATTCTGAATACCCCCGGCGTTGCTCAGACCAATACCAAATGGCAAGAACTGATTACCAAAATTCAGGATGCCTCGATGAGGGAGATTGGTATCCCCTGTATCTATGGCTTGGATATGAACCACGGCGCTACCTATACGGTTGGCTCTACGTTCTTCCCCCAGAACATCAACATGGGTGCTTCGTTCAATCCGGCATTGGTTACGAAGGCTGCCGAGGCTACCGCCTACGAAACCCGTGCATCCAACTGCCCCTGGACCTACTCCCCAACCGTCGACATGGCTCGCGACCCGCGTTGGTCACGTGTGTGGGAAAACTATGGTGAGGATTGCTTGCTGAATGCCGTAATGGGTTCGGCTGCCGTTCGCGGTTTCCAGGGCGATGACCCCAACCATATCTCCGCTAACCATATTGCTACCTCCGTTAAGCACTATATGGGCTATAGCTTGGCTCGCACCGGTAAGGACCGTACGCCGGCCTACATTACCGTTAGCGACCTGCGCGAAAAGTGTTTCGCTCCGTTCAAGGCTTGTATCGAAGCCGGTGCGCTGACCGTTATGGTTAACAGTAGCAGCATCAACGGTCGTCCGGTTCACGCTAATGCCGAACTGCTTACTCAATGGCTTAAGGAAGACCTCGGTTGGGACGGTATGATCGTTACCGACTGGGCCGATATCAATAACCTCTACACTCGCGAACACATTGCTGCCGACAAGAAAGAGGCTATCAAGATTGCGATCAACGCCGGTATCGATATGGCGATGGAGCCCTACGATCTTAACTACTGCACTCTGCTGAAGGAATTGGTAGAAGAGGGCCAGGTGCCGATGAGCCGTATTGATGACGCTACTCGCCGTGTGCTCCGCCTGAAATATCGCTTGGGCCTTTTTGACAAGCCCAATACTCCGCTGGCCGACTATCCCGAATTCGCATCTAAGGAGAAAGCTCAGATGGCAATCGCCGCTGCTGAAGAAGCCGAAGTGCTGCTGAAGAACAACGATAATATTCTGCCGTTGAAGAAGGGTACAAAGATTTTGGTAACCGGCCCGAACGCTAACTCAATGCGTTGCCTCAATGGTGGTTGGAGCTACTCTTGGCAGGGTGACCTCGCTGAAGGCTATACCGACCAGTACAATACCATCTTCGAAGCCCTCTCCAACAAGTTCGGCCAAAAGAACGTTACCCTCGAACAGGGCGTAACCTATAAGGCTAAGGGTGCTTACTACGAAGAGAACGAACCGGAAATCGAAAAGGCAGTGAAGGCTGCCGAAGGTGTTGACGTAATCGTTGCCTGCATCGGTGAAAACTCTTATTGCGAAACTCCCGGTAACCTCGAAGAACTTTCTCTGTCAGACAACCAGCGCAACCTGGTTAAGGCTCTGGCTCAGACCGGCAAGCCTATCGTAATGATCCTTAACGAAGGCCGTCCGCGCATCATCAACGATATCGAACCGCTGGCACAGGCCGTTATCGATATCTTGCTGCCGGGTAACTACGGTGCCGACGCTTTGGCCAACATCCTCGCCGGCGACGCTAACCCCAGCGCTAAGATGCCTTACACCTATCCTCGCCACCAAGCATCGCTGACCACCTATGACTATCGCGTTAGCGAAGAAACCGACAAGATGGACGGTGCTTACGACTACGATGCCGTAATCTCCGTACAGTGGCCCTTCGGCTACGGCCAGAGCTATACAACCTTCAGCTACGACAACCTGCGTTGCTCTAAGAGCGACTTCAATGTAGACGACACTCTGACCTTCAACGTTGACCTGACCAACACCGGTTCTCGCGAAGGCAAGGAAGTTGTAATGCTCTTTAGCCGCGACATGGTTGCATCGCTGACCCCCGAAAATCGCCGTCTGCGCGCCTTCGAGAAGGTTGACCTCAAGCCCGGCGAAACCAAGACCGTAACACTGACCATCCCCGCCTCCGACCTCGCCTTTGTAGGCTACGATGGCAAGTGGGTACTGGAAGAGGGCGACTTCCGCATCCAGGTTGGCAACCAGACCCTGCCCCTCCACTGCACCGCTACCCACCGCTGGGAAACCCCTAACAAGTAAGCTCCGGCTCAAATAGGAGCTATAGGACTAATAAGAGCTCTGGGACCGATAGGAGCTCTAGGACTAATAAGAGAAATGGGACTAATAGGAAACCAAGCCTATTAGCCCCATTTCTCTTATTTTTCTCATTT
>CAZEST010000151.1:0-2746 GCA_964514745.1 uncultured Alistipes sp. | reverse complement strand
GCATTTCGCTGGAATCGGCCTACGGCCGTACGCCGTTCTTTGAGTTTTACATTGACCGGTTCCTCCCGTTCCTCTCTCGCGAGGCTGTTGACCGCTTCCCCTCAATCATCGCCTACGACCGCGCCATTGATGCCGAAATCTCCCGCATCCTCTTCCCCAAGGGGTTGCCAAGCGCCGGAGCCTCCGATCAAACATCAAGCGCAGAAGCCCCCGATCAAACATCAAAAGGGGATACATCCTCAGAGTTCTGTGCCCCGAGCGATTGCGAGGGGGAAGCCCATGTCATGGATGCTGTCCCCTATTGGCAACCGCGGCAGGAGCGTTTTGGCTTCCTTCCCGGGCTGTCAATTCTCGATCTGATCTTCTGCCTGGGGCCTGAGGCCGCCCTCTATCTCCGGCAGTTGGGCGCTAACAAATCATAAACCGAACCAATGCTATCCCTCAGAATTGCTCTTAGATATCTGCTTTCGCGCAAAAGCCACGGAGCCGTCAACATTATCTCGGCGGTGTCGATGGCGGGGGTAGCTGTGGCCGCAGCCGCCATGATTATTGTTCTGTCGGTGTTCAATGGCTTTTCGCAATTGGTGCAGCAAAAAACCTGCAACTTCAACCCACCACTGTTGGTAACCACCCTCAACGGCAGTATCATTGAGAATGCCGACTCGCTGGCCGATGCCCTGCAAGGACTGACGCAGGTAGCGCAGGCCGCCCCAATGATTGACGAGCAGGCATTTGCCGTGGCCAAAGGGGGCCAGATGCCGGTAAACCTCCGTGCGATGTCCGACGAGGCTATCGCAGCCTCCGGTGTGGAAAAAATATTGATTGACGGCGAAATCAGGCCACAAGAAGCGATACTCTCCGTTGGGGTTGCCATGAAACTGAATCTGCGTCCGTTAGCCGCCGATCGTCAGGTTGTTGACGGCCCGACTACCGATGTTGTCTACATTTATGAACCTCACCGCACCGGTCGCGTAAATCCGGCCAACCCAACGGCATCGTTCTCCGGCGACTCGCTGCGAGTTGCGGGAGTGTATCAGGTGGAGCAAAACGACCAGGATGTTGATATGCTGATTGTACCGCTGTCCATAGCTCGCGACCTATTAGATTACACTACGGAGGGCTCATCGGTAGCCATCTATCCTGCAAAGGGAGTGACGGTTGACGAGTTGAAGTCATTGTTGGCCAGGCAAATACCTGAGGGAATGACCGTTCTTAACCAGCTGGAGCAGGAGGCCGACTCCTACCGCATGATTGCCATAGAGAAGTGGATTACCTTCGCAATGCTGCTGTTCATCTTGGCGGTATCCTCGTTTAACATCGTCTCCACACTGTCGTTGATGGTGGTTGAAAAGGAGAAAAACATGGGGGTTCTCTCCGCTATGGGGGCCGACTCCTCACTGATTCGCAAGATTTTCGCCAACCAGGGATGGCTGATTACCCTCGTCGGAGGGTGCATCGGGTTGCTGATTGGCTCACTCTTAACCCTTGGTCAGCAATCGTTTGGCTGGATTAAGCTCAACTCTGCCAATCCGGCAATGATGACCGTAGACCATTATCCGGTGTCGCTCAACGTTGCCGACCTGCTAACCGTCTTTCTCTCCATCGTGCTAACCGCCCTACTCATCGCCTACATCGGCTCGCGCCTCGCCGCCAAAAGGCCCTCCAAACAACGCGACTAATATGCCGAGTTACAACTCAAGACGATACTGGTCGTAAACGATACTACGTCCGCCAAATTCCTCCTTATGCCTAACCATCCCTTCGTTGAGATACAATCCACCGTTCTCATTTGACGTGCCGAAATCAAACCACTTTGCATCCTTGAATCTGTCAAAAATCAAGTAGTTATAGATTACGTCTACGGCATATTGCTCCTTCCCGAGCTCTGTAGCGGCGGCATACTGCAAATGAAGCACATTCCCAACCTTATAAAGCACCGCACCGGCCAGGATTTCACCCTCCGCTTCCGCTACAAAGAAAAGAATCTCTTCGGGGAATCTATCCCGTAGTAGCTGCATTTCCTCGCCGGTATGCACGGGAGTAGTGTTGTGTCTGACGCGTCGGTCCTCAACGATTATCTGCCAAAATTCAGCAACATTCTCGGTTTGTCGCACCGAAATACCAAACTCTCGGCGCCGCTTAACGGCACGTTTCCCAAGGCGTGAAGAATGTAACGGATTTTGTATATCAATAACCGTAGCTAAATTACGGCAACTAATAGTTGCGCCCCTACGCCAAAGTGCATACAGATCCTCCTCGGCAGGATAACGATGATAGATATGGGGCACAGGCTTATAAATCAGCGACTTTATCCCATCATTGCGCAATATCGGCAACAGTTCATCAAACCAGGCTGCCGGAGAAGAAGGCGAAGCCCCCGATGAAGCATTCCCCATAATAAATCCGCCATAGGTCAAACCGCCATGCGACCGCAATTCCGCACCGTCATTATGAATCGAGGCCGGCAACAACGCTTCAATCTTGCCACGGCTATTAATTATCACGTAAGACCGATCCCTGAACCGATCGCTGTGATATTCCATGTAATCGCGGATAAAAAGAAACGTACCGTTGCGCGATTCCCTAACGAAAGCATCCCAACAGTTGCGCATATCTGGCGTATATTGACGAATTTCCATTTTTTAGCATTTAAAGCAGATGCAAAGTTATATGTTTTTTTGGACATTTGCACGGAAAGGGTTAATTTTGCGCTCAATAAAATTTGTCTCCAATGACTAAGGAATAT
>CAZEST010000150.1:0-2776 GCA_964514745.1 uncultured Alistipes sp. | reverse complement strand
AGAGCATCTGACTACGGATCAGAAGGTTACAGGTTTGAATCCTGTGCGAATCACTCAAAAGCGCCCTTCATCAAGGGCGCTTTTGTTTTAGTGTTGCCTTCTGTAATTTGGTTGAGCCTTAGGCTTGCTATTTGAATCGGCTGTCAAGAGCCGAGTTGTATCTATCAGTGGCGCCGGATACACGTGGCTTCCCGAATATATAGTTCAACTTAAAGATTACCTGAGTGGGGTACATCGCTCTGTGTTCGCGATAGCTGTAGCGCGCCGAGGTATAATGTGAATCGTTTTTATATCCCAGCAGGTTAAATGCTTCAAGGGAGAGGGTTAGCCCGTTTGTAAACTTTTTGGAAGCTGAGATTGACAAGAGGTTTTTAAATTTGCCGTTGTCGGTAATGCTCTTTACGGGAGAATATAGTGCGTAGTTACATTCAATTCTGATTGCATGTCGACGTGATATGGCAATGCTGTTCTGTATATTAAGCGAATAATCGAGGGAGTGTCTGCTAAGATCTACGCCATCGAGCCATGCCTCGAACTTGGAATATGATAGCCTTGCGTCTGATTTTACTCGCCAAAAGCCTCCAAATAGGTGATTATATGAAATGAATGTACTGAATTCCCGGCTGTTGCCAAAATTCCGCGTGCTTGCTACTGTTATGTCGCCATCTTGGTATGTATAGTCCATTAGAGCATCGCTGGATGTACTATAGGCTGCACCGTAAACAAAGTCGTTGAGGAAGGAATAATATAAGGATAGCTCCCAGGAGTACTCCGGGCGTTGGTCGGTGTTACCTCGTCGGCATGTCGTTTCCGAGGCCCAATAAACAAATGGGTTGAGAAGCGTGTAGAATGGGCGGTAGATGTAGCGTGTAGCAGCGATTGAAAGATTTTGGTTGCCGCGACAAGGTAAATCAATACTCATGCTGACGGTTGGGAAGAAATCGGTATAGTTGCGCTCAAAATTATCGGATGATGCAGTTTGCTCACCGCTAATATCAGAATTCTCTATGCGTAGGCCGATTGTTGAGGAGAACGCCCGGCTCCATGAGGCATTCCATTCGGCATAACCGCTGTTGATCATTTCTTTATAGCGAAAGAGGTTGCTGTTGGCGTCGGCGGTAAAATCGTTGTCGATTTTCGAACGGAAAAGTTCGTAGCCAAAATTCAGGCTATGCTTGTCGGTAATTATCGCTTGATATTTCGGATTGAAATGAATGGCGTTGCTGTTTACTCCGGTGCGTTGTAACTCCCGGTTGGTGTCAAAGTTATATTTAGTGTTGATTGTTGATATGTTCGAGGTATAGTCGGCAGTGATATCAAGTTTACTCCCTTTTTCATCGGCCGATAGTGTATAGTAGCCGTGAACGCCATAATTGGGGCGTTGCCAGGGCGATGTGGTTTTGATAGCTGCATGTGTTACAGATTCCAGATTGTTGTATATGGCAGAACTGGTAACCATAGATGTTGCGTTCGATTGCCTCCCGGTTAAATTAGCAGCTAATCCTATTGTAGCTTTCGAAGAAATGTCGTATTGGGCATTTATGCGTGCTGATAGGGCGTTGCGCCATCCGGTAGATGTCGCTTGGTTGCTAATGCTCCGTCCGATATCGGTGTATTCATATGTGTTGGTCGAGATATCGTTAGTACATATCCCGGCGTACGAGGCGCTAAATCCAAAGTTGAATTTATCATGCGAATATCCATTCCAAACAGAAACACGTGGCGATAGGCGCTCGTTTAGATATTCAGCTTGTGCTGACATGCTGCCGATATATCCTTGTGTTGGTCGGTCAATGACTACATTGATGATTCCTCCTGAGGTGGTAGCTGAATATGAACTGCCCGCTGAGGTTATGATTTCAATCTTTTTTATTTGCGATGCAGGGAGGGCCTTCAGCATTTCAATCAGTGCATCGGATTCCATTTGAGGGTTGCGCCCGTTAACATATACAGGAGAATTTCCTTTGCCAATAATTGAGATGGAACCTTCTTTAGCTTGAATAAGAGGGGTTAACTTTAGTAAGTCGTAAGAATTTGCTACCTCTTTTTTAAGTGCACCGGGAGTAAAAATAAAGCGGTCGGGTTTTCTACTTAATGACTCGGGATTTGCCGTCACCACTACTTCGGATAAAGCAGTGGCGGATTCGGATAATGTTATGGTATCCGAATCTGTTGCATAATCCTCGTTATAGTTTTCATAGCCAATGCAACTTACCAATAATCTCAGATTGGGCGTATTTACCTTCTCCAGTGTTACCCTACCATCTGCATCTGTGATTTTAGCATTAATAATGATGGAATCTTGTTTGCTGATAAGATAAACGGTAGCGCCGGCAATAGGCTCATCATTTCTATTTGTCACCAATAAGGTTGTCTCCCCATATATAAATATGGTAGACGTTAGCAGATATATTATAGAAAGGATTATTAATCTCATAAAAATAGCCGGCAGATATCTGTTGCCATTCCTTCGTGTTAACCGAATAATTCGACTTACGCGAAGTAACTTATTTAATTCGGTGCTCAAATATACAACTTATAATTTATAAAGCAATAAATATATTTGAAAATCTCTTCTCTCGCCCTTGTTTTCGTTTACCACGGTGGCCAAAGCGGAAGCTGAGGCTGACCAATACAAGCGCCGAATTTCCACTGAAAAAACAAGGCGCACTAAATGCGCTGTAAATCAGCTGACAAACCGGATATATAGCCTCCGTTAGTAATTTTTCTTGCAAAATAGTGCTTGAAAAATTTGGTAGTTTCGCAGGAAGTCGCT
>CAZEST010000149.1:0-2835 GCA_964514745.1 uncultured Alistipes sp. | reverse complement strand
TTCATTGCCATGCTGCAAAGTGGCGAATGTCTGACGCAACGTCAGCCCAGCTATTACGCCGAACAGCTCTGCATTACCTCCGGCTATCTCACCGAAATCAGTAGCGCCAGCACCCAACACTCCCCTACATTTTGGATTGACTACTTTACGCGCCAACTGCTTACAAAACTACTAGCCGACAAGGATTTGACACTCAGCGACATCTCTGATAAGATGCACTTCTCATCGCTCAGCTACTTCAGTCGCTACTGCAAGCGCGTTCTCGGCGCAACCCCCTCACAGCTCCGCAAAGAATAAACTGAGTATCACCAAGCCGAAATCAATGATGCTCAGTTATGACATTAGATTAACGAACGATATATTTTTTCGACTTGTAGATATAAATGCCGGGCGTTAGAGTTTGGAGATCTGTAGTTGTTGCATTATCCATAACCTTCATTCCCTGCAGGTTATAAACGGCTGCAGCAGTAGGCGTAGTCGGTTGGTCAGCCAAAACGTTCTTTACACCACTCCTGCCAAAAGATTCATCACGCACGCAACGAAGCGACATTCCCTGCGAACGTTTGTCCTTGCTAACCTTAAACGTACGTTTGCCGTTGATAATAAACATATACTGTCCGTAGAGGTCGGGATATAACTCGAGGTTGTCGGCAGCCTTGCCTTTAGTGCCAATCCAGAGACCGCTATATTTGTTGCCGTTTGCCGGATAGTCAAGCGTACCTGATGCATAGGCGCGTGTGCCGGTTGCCGGGAACCACTGCCCGTCTTGAGTAGCACCGTTGTTTGTGCTGTCCCATGTCATAGAGGAATATTTCAACCAGTCATATGGGGTATTACCGGCGGCATCACACACCGGTACCTTATATCCAACCGGAGAGGGATCGTAAATGGTCTTTTCCATGGTTTCGCCACCCCAATAGTCATCATCTGATACGTCAACCCAGTCGCCGGTGATGTAATCATTCTTAACAATTTCCTGACCATATTCGTCATACTCACCGGTATGCGTATAGGTCATAGCGTAGAAGACATCGGGGTTTTCAACTGAAAGGTCAATGGTCCCATGGTATGCTACCTTGGAGGAAACCTTAGGCAAGATATTGTTCTCGATGTCATAGAGAGTAGGTTCGCCATCCTGCTCGTAGGTGTAGTCGTCGTTCATAATGGTAAACGTAGCAGCCCCGGGGAATGGATCTTTACGCCCCCATTGATAGAGCAATCCGAAGTTATCAAACGAACCATGTTCGGTTGAGACAGCACCGAGATTTCGGTCCATAAATATCCAGGTTGTTCCGGCAGAGTTAGCTTTGGTTGTGTAGTCGTTGGCTTCATCATACTCTGTAATCCATAAATGCCAACTCCAAAGGATCTTGCCCTCGCTATCGGTTGCAGCAACCAACGCGTTGCCGGGTGTATTCGATGTCCATGCGCAAATTGAGCCCGAAGCTGAGTCGAATTCCAAACCGCTAACGAGCGACTCCACCGATTGCCAGACCAGCTTGCAACCCGCTACATCTCCCGTAGTCTCTGTTGTTGAATTTCCCTTGTGAGTAGCATCGAAATAAGCGGTTGTACCGGGCGTAACGATGTAGCAATTCGCTGTCCCGTCTACTGAGAGATTGATTGCATCTTCAGGGATCTGAGCCGTAGCAATACCGGCGGCAGTGAGAATGGTAAGTAGAGGCAATAATTGTTTCATAATGTTTGATATGAAGTGGATACACGCAAATTTAGTCCTTTTATTTGGACAAACAAGCATTTTGTAGCACTTTTGTTACAAATATTATAAATAAAGCATAAGTCTGACAATAACCTCACGTGTTGCCGTTTTTTTAAATGGTTGCCGGAACTCCGTCTTCGCCATACTCTTCCAAACCATCGAACAAGATTTCTCCGCAGACAATTGTCAAGCCATTACTTTCCAGCACATACGCATCCGTATATGGTTTATATAGCTTGAAATAATCCATCGCAACTATACCTGACGATAGATTAGTCTTAAGTTGAAACAGTTGCTTGCACGTAATTTTAAGCACCTGAGCCATGCGAAATACCACTGATAGCTTAAACTCTCCGGATTGGTAATCCATGGAGAAGAAAATGTTTGCACAGTCATGAGTTGTAGCATCGGTATACTTACTTTCTTCGTCTGGATAATCTTCGAAGATTTTATACCAAAACTCATGGCCTTCGATTTTATCTAGAGCTGATTGCTGTATGATTAAGTCGCGACGACGTGCTACATCTTCAGCAATTTTCGGTTCGGATTTTTGATAATCATTGAATAGACGGTCAAGCTTATCGGCCTGTTCCTCAGTCAGCATCACCCCGCTATGTCCTCTGCGCCAATCAAAATCGGGAATTTCAAGTTCCAATCTATCCGCAGTTATGATAGGCATTGTCTCAGAATCGACAATAAAATTTATGTACAAATCACAATAGAAGGTTGTTCTGCCCTTGCCACTCCAATCTTCACCCCTTTTGGCTCGGGATTCAAATACACCTTTCATTACTATTCCGATGTTGCCTTCACCAACGCGAAGCATGTAGAATGTATCGCCCGGCTTTACGTGTTCGTAATCCCAAACACTCCAGTTTAGCTTTACGAACGGGAAGTCTTTGTAAAGCTTTTGACTTGCCTCCATCGTGAACGATGAAATGGCAGGGTTCCATTTCAGAATAAAAGTACTCATGGTCTTATATATATAATATGAATTAGCGTAACTAGTGTCCCATTAAAAATGGAGCACTAGTTACCTAATGATTTATTTAGAAACTTATAACTTATTGTATTCTTCGTCGGTAACAGGCTCACACCATTCGTTGCTGGTATTC
>CAZEST010000148.1:0-2865 GCA_964514745.1 uncultured Alistipes sp. | reverse complement strand
AAGGGGGTTGATATCTCCTTCGGTATCGACCAACTCGATCGCACTCGCGACGGCGTTAGCTCAACGGCGATGTCGTATAGCTATAAGGTAAGCAAGTCGCTCTTCGACGACAGATTCAAAATCGTAGTTGGCGGTAACTATACAACAGATGCCGATGCCGATGAGAACTTCGCGCAGAACCTGATAGCGGATATTTCGTTTGAGTATCTGCTCAACCCCGAAGGCACGATGTACGTTAAGATATTCCGTCATACCGGCTACGAGTCGATATTGGAGGGCGAGATAACGCAGACCGGTGTGGGTTTCGTTTATAAGAAAAAGATTCAGTCGCTTGCCGACCTGTTCTATTGGTTGAAATTCCGCAAAAAAGAGGAGGAGCCGAAATGAAGCAGCTACTACAACGAATAATCGCGGGCGTCGTCGGGCTGTTGGTTTTGGCCGGCTGCTCAACTACGAAGCGTATCCCCGAGGGGGAGGTGCTATATACCGGTTTGAAGGGAATTGAAATAAAAACGTCCAAGGACGAGAAACTGCCGGAGGATGTAGCCTCGACGGTTTCCGATGCCGTAAGCTATCCTCCCAACAATGCTATTTTCGGATCATCATCGTTGCGCTGGCCCTTCCCGATAGGCCTTTGGACCTGGAATAATATCGACGAAAATTCAACCGGCTTCAAACATTGGCTCTACGATCTGCTGGCAACCGAACCGGTGCTGGTTAGCGATGTGCAACCTGAAACGCGAGTGAAAAACATAAAGGATGCACTGGCCAATAACGGCTATTTCCGCGCAGGAGCGAGCTATGAACTTGTCCAGGGGAATAATCCTAAGAAAGCAAAAATCCGGTACAACGTCAGCACCGGTCCGGCCTATACGTTGAGCAGCATCGAACTGCTCCCCGATAGCTGTATGCTCAATCATCTGATTGACTCGGTAGCGGCACGCGACAGCTATCTGCAAACCGGTGTGCGCTATAGTGTCGATTCCCTTTCGGATGCCCGAACCCGTATAGCCAACGCCCTGCGCAACCGCGGCTATTACTATTTCCGGCCGGAATATATAGAGTATCTGGCCGACTCGGTTAAGGGGCCTCAGACTATTGCGTTGCGATTAAACTTAGCATCGAATATTCCGGATATGATGAAGCAGCGCTATAAGACCGGCAAGGTTACGATGTACGTGTTTCGCAATCAGGGGGGCGGCGAGCCGGATACTATCCAGACTTCGCGCGGCACGCTGATTCAGATGAAGCCGTCGCGTTTCCGCGAGGCACTGATGCCGGAGTGCGTAACGATGCGCAAGGGACGCTACTTTACCGTACGCCAGATGAACTCGACGCAGACACGTCTGTCGCGCTTGGGTATCTTTAATGGTATAAATATTGATGTTCGGCGCGATACGACCGCTACGGAGCCAACGCTCAACGTAGAGATAGGCTGTACGTTCGACACCCCTTTGGAATTCTCCGTAGAACTTAACGCCAGCTCTAAATCCAACAGTTATCTCGGCCCGGGTGCTTCTATCGGCATTACCAACCGCAATCTTTGGGGTGGTGGGGAGCAGTTTAGCGTAACCCTTAACGGTAGCTACGAATGGCAGACCGGTAAGAGCTCAAGCTCGCTGTTTAACTCCTATGAGTTTGGAATATCAACGTCGCTGTCGTTCCCGCGAATGTTGGCCCCGAATTTTATAAAGCGACGAAATCGAAATCTTAATTGGACAAGGTTTAGCCTCGATGGAGACCTGCTGAACCGTCCCCACTATTTCAAGATGGGGCAGTTTAACTTCTCGTTTGGCTACGATTGGCAGTCGTCGCGCTACTCTTCGCATAACCTCATTCCCTTTAAGCTTACCTATACCAAGCTGATGAAGACTACGGCCGATTTCGACTCTATTATTGCTCAGAATCCGGCAATAGCCCTCAGTTTTATGAGCCAGTATATTCCCCAGTTGAGTTATACCTATACGTATGACCGCGCCTTGGATGCGGATAACAGCATAACCTGGACAACTACCGTTCAGGAGGCCGGCAATCTGTTCTGGTCGGTCTATGAACTATGTGGCAATCACGGCGAGAAGAACCTGTTCGGCACGCCCTTCTCGCAGTTCGTCAAGGGGCAGACGCAGCTGGTTTATAACCATCGGTTTGTTGGCGAGCATAGGTTGGTAAGCCGTGTGGCAATCGGTGCAGCCCACGCTTACGGCAATTCTAAGGAGGTGCCGTATGCCGAGCAATTCTATGTTGGCGGTGCCAACTCTATCCGTGCATGGACCGTCAGGGAGTTGGGCCCCGGCTCGTATCATGCTCCGGCCGACCAGCGTAACGGCTATTTCGACCAGACCGGTACTTTCAAGTTGGAATTGAATACCGAATATCGCTTCCCGTTGGTGGGGACGCTGAATGGCGCCGTATTCTTGGATGCCGGCAACGTATGGTTGCTGAAGGCCGACCCCCTGCGACCGGGTGGCGAACTGAAGGCCTCCACCTTCCTCAAAGAGATAGCCCTCGGCACCGGTTTGGGGCTTCGCTTAGATATCTCCATGCTGGTGCTCCGCGCCGACCTCGGTATCGGGATTCATGCCCCCTATGAGACAGGTAAGAGCGGTTATTATAACATGACTTCCTTTAAGAACTCCTTGGCCTTCCACCTGGCTATCGGCTACCCCTTCTAACGGGGAGCCTCGGCATTTGAAAGAGCCTCGGCTTCCGCCTCGGCCACCGTGGTTGGTGGGGGCTTGTGGGGGCTCGGGCATCGTGGTTGAGGAGGAATATGTTGGCCGATACTGCCTAAATGTTGTTAAATATCGCCATATAGGGCGATATGCAATTTTGCTGATAATTAAAAAGTTAGTAATTTTGCACCCG
>CAZEST010000147.1:0-2918 GCA_964514745.1 uncultured Alistipes sp. | reverse complement strand
CCTTGAAGTCGACCGACTCACCCCGTTCCGTAGCCGACTTTACCGAGAAGGTAAATATGTTTGAAACCGAACACCCCGAAATGCCCAACGTTGCAGCCATCTGCGTTTACCCCAACTTTGCGCAGGTTGTTCGTTCGGTATTGGAGGTTTCCGAAGTTGACATCGCTTGCGTATCAGGCAGCTTCCCCTCCTCGCAGACCTATACCGAAGTAAAAGTAGCTGAAACTGCGCTGGCCGTTGACGGCGGAGCAGACGAAATCGACATCGTCTTCAACCTCGGCAACTACTTCGACGGCGACTATGAAGGCGTTTGCGACGAAATTCAGGAGCTGAAAGATGCTTGCCGCGATGCTCGTCTGAAGGTAATCCTCGAGACCGGCGCACTGAAGACTGCCGAAAATATCCGCAACGCATCGGTGCTCTCAATGTACTCCGGCGCTGACTTCATTAAGACCTCTACCGGCAAGGAATACCCCGGTGCTTCGCTCGAAGCCGGCTACGTTATGCTCCAGTGCATCAAAGAATACTATGATGCAACCGGCCGCATGGTAGGTTTCAAGCCCTCGGGTGGCGTTCGTACCCCAGAAGAAGCTGTTAGCTACTACTGCCTGGTTAAGGAAATCCTCGGCGAGCAGTGGCTTACCAACGAATACTTCCGTATCGGTGCGTCGGGCCTGGCCAACAACCTGCTGACCGCCATCTTCGGCACCGAGACCAAGTTCTTCTAAATCCCCCCTCATAACGGGCGCTCCCCCTTCTTTCATGAAGAGGAAGCCTCGTTACCTCTCTCCCCCTTAAACCGCTCTTCCTCGCGGACATTCATCCAATCAGATTTACTACCAATGGAATACTGGACTATTATTAACGACAAGCATGCCGGCCCATATTCAGCCGACGAGTTAATCGAAATGGGCATAACGCCCAACTCTCCCGTCTGGACCTCAGGGTTACCCGACTGGGTGGAAGCCTCCGAAATTGAGGAATTGCGAGTAAAAATGGAGCTGCGCGAGGCTCCCGCTGTACCCTCTCCCGTTGTCGCCGAAGAGGATAATAAGGCTGACGATAATGCTACAGAAGATGCGCCGGCCCCGGCCGTGCCGCTCAGCAATCAGTCATATCCGGCAAGCCAAAACGCCGGTTATAACCCTGCTTATCAGCCTCAACCGCAGTGGCAACCCCAACCCCAATGGCAACCGGCTCCGGCTCAGGTAGCTACGCCCCCCGACCAGCCATGTCCGCCGGCTTATTTGGTATGGTCAATCATCGTAACGCTGCTATGCTGCCAGGTGCTCGGCATCGGTGCGATTATCTGCTCGGCAATGACCAAGCAGGCATATAACCGTGGCGACCTGGCTAAGGCTCAGAAGATGTCTGACCGTGCGCAATGGTTTATCATCCTTGCAATCGTTTTAGGATTGATAAGCGTGCCGTTCCAAATGATACTTATGGGGCTATAGACGCTGATACCCCTCCATACACACTCGTTGCTTACCTTTTTAACCGTTCAGCATTATGAGAATTGCAGTTTACTGTTCTGCTCGCACTGAAATCCCCCAACAGTTTAACCAAGATGCCCTCGACTTCGGTAAGTGGATCGGAGAGAATGGCCACGTACTCGTCTATGGCGGATTGGCTTACAGCATGATGCGCGATGTTGCGCAAGCATGTGCCGATGCCGGAGGAAAGGTTATTGGCTTAGTGCCCCAATCACGCCTCGATATGCAGCACCCGGCCAATACGGTCTCTATCCACGTTGAAACGCTCCATGAACGCAAACAAATGATGGAGGAGAATGCCGATATCTTTGTAGCCCTGGAAGGAGGCGTAGGCACCCTCGATGAAGTCTTCGCCGCCCTAGCGTCATCATCGTTTTTCAAGCAACCAAAGCAAGTCCATATGCTCGACCGCAACGGCCTATATCAACCGCTACGTCAGTTGTTGGAAAATATGGCCGAACTACATCTCTGTGCTAAGCCCAGCGACCTCGGAATATTCTTCCACCCCGACCTGGAATCATTGACCACAGCCCTTAGCGCCATAGCCGCTACCCAGAATTAATTCATTATAATTCATCCCCCCATGAAAATCTATACTAAAACCGGCGATGTCGGCACTACATCGCTCGTAGGCGGCAAACGAGTTAGCAAAGCCTCGCACCGCTTGGAAGCCTACGGCACCGTTGACGAACTGAATTCGCATATCGGCCTATTGGCCGCAATGTCAATCGACGACGAACAAATCGTTGAATTCCTGTACGCAATTCAGAACCGACTATTCAACCTCGGAGCATACCTGGCAACCGACAACACCGATAACCCCGAAATGCAGCCTGCCGGAATCACCGCAGAGGAAATTGCCCTGATTGAAAACGAAATTGACCGCCTCGACCAGCTCCTTCCCCCGCTCCATAGCTTCATATTACCCGGCGGATGCCTTCAAGCCGGACAGACCAACGTAGTGCGCACCGTATGCCGACGCGCCGAACGTCGCTTAGTAGCCCTAATGGAAGCCGGCGTTGCCGTTCATCCCCTCGCCTCAGCCTACCTAAACCGCTTGAGCGACTACTTCTTTACCCTCGCCCGCTACCTAAACCTAGCCACTTCAACATCCGAACGCCCCTGGCAACCCTAAAGAAAAAATAGCGTAATCCTATAATAAAAGAAATAGAATTACGTTTATCGTAACGAACAACGATAGGGAACCATCCATTCAGCTCCCGTCAGATACTTAGCAATTAAAATAAATCAACCACATACATCAAATTTTAGAAATTATGTATTGGACACTTGAACTTGCCTCAAAACTCGAGGATGCACCCTGGCCCGCAACTCGCGAGGAACTCATTGACTACGCACAGCGCAGCGGAGCCCCCCTCGAAGTAATTGAAAACCTCCAAGAAATCGAAGACGAAGGCGAAC
>CAZEST010000146.1:0-2969 GCA_964514745.1 uncultured Alistipes sp. | reverse complement strand
CCACCACCGGGCATACCTCCACCCATCACCATCGTTGACGAATCATCGCCAAAGATAGCCTTGTGGAATTTATCGTAAGCACTATAAGTCTTATCAAATTGTTTGGAGGTCAGCCCGAATTTATTACGCAGCTCATCAACCTGCTCATAAACCGTCTTCCGTTCGCGAGGGCGCATCGGCATCGAATCCGGTTGTTCAAACGGCCTTGCCATACCAGGCATATCTTGCACAGGCATATTTTCATCCGGCTCCTGCCCCATCATATTCATCGACAAAGCGAGCAATCCTGATAAAAGAATTAACTTTTTCATTGCATTTAGTAGTAATGTTTTTGCAAAGTTAAAGTTTTTCCGCAAATCATTTTCCACCAACTTCAAATTCATCGCCAATCGCCCAACTTTCCCTCCCCAATCTTCCCCTTTATCATTTTTTAGCGATTACCAGCCACGGGGTAAGTGCTACGGCTGTGCATAGCTCTTAAAATCTTAATGTGCTACTACTGATGCAAGGAAGTTGCGGATGAGGGACAAGCCGGAGGGGGTCATGATACTTTCCGGATGGAATTGAAGACCGTAGAGGGGAAGCGAACGATGCGTGAACGACATTAAATTGCCGGCCACGTCATAGGCCGTTGGCTTAAGAGATTCGGGCAACGTAGCGCTGTCAACAATCCACGAATGATAGTGGCCTACAGCTATCGGTTGCTCTATTCCTTTATAGAGTATATCCTCGGCGTCGACCTCCGTAAGCAGTGACTCATGGCCATGGAGCGGATACGGCAAGTTGACCAGTTTTGCTCCGAAATATTGAGCCAAGGCTTGGAAACCCAGGCAAATTCCCAACATGGGAATAGCAGCATGGTATTTATCTATAACTCTCATCACCCCTCCGGCAGCGGCAGGCAAATCCGGACCGGGCGAAATGATAATGGCATTATATCCGGAAAGATCACGCAGTCGCTCGTCGTCATTACGCATAACGTCAACCGTCACACCTTCACACAAGCGTACCAGCTGAACAATGTTGTAAACAAACGAGTCGTAGTTATCTATAATGAGAACATGCATACCTTGAGAATTTTCTGCGAAGTTACACCATTTTATCTTTATAACCTCGCAATAAAGACGTAAATTTGTAGCGCAATTTCTAACCAATGCGAACAAATATTTCAAAACTACGGGCACTAATGAACGACTGCGGCCAACTGCACAAGCCGTTTATCTTCGCCATTGACTACAATATGCAGCAATGCTTATTCTTTGAACAGCCTACTACGTGCTCCAACATACGCTGGGCGACAGAGGCTGCCAACAACGGCACGGCATCCCCGAATCCGTCAGTCAACATCGTTCCATCTTTGAAAATTAAGCATGCCCCTACGTTTACAGAATACTCTCGAAAATTCGCGACAATAAGAGACGGCTTGCTTCACGGCGACAGTTTTTTAGCCAATCTTACGGTTGGCGTTGCCGTTGACTGCAACCTAACGTTTGAACAACTCTACGACCGCTGCAAGGCAAAATATCGGCTACTGATTCCTAACGAATTTGTTTGCTTCTCACCGGAAAGTTTTATCCGCATCATCGACAATAAAATCTTCGCCTACCCGATGAAGGGCACCATCGATGCAACCTTGGCGAATGCCGAAACGATGCTGATGAATAGCTACAAAGAAACATGTGAGCACAACACGATTGTTGACCTTCTGCGCAACGACCTCAGCATGGTTGCCGCTAACGTGCGGGTTAGTCGCTTCCGGTACATCGACCGCATCAAAACGCAGAGCGGCGAGATACTGCAAACCAGCTCCGAAATTGTTGGCGACTTATCAGCCGATTGGCACGACACCGTTGGCGACATCGTTGCGCAACTGCTTCCGGCCGGCTCCATCTGCGGTGCTCCCAAGCCGGCTACGGTGCAACTCATTGCCGACGCCGAGCAATCCCCTCGCGGATGGTATACCGGTGTATGGGGCTACTATGACGGCCAGAGCCTGGATACAGCCGTAATGATTCGTTGTCTTGCTATGGAAAATGGTCAGACCGTATTCCACAGTGGAGGCGGCATTACGATAAATAGTTCTGCCGACGACGAATATAACGAGGTTCTTCAAAAGATATATCTGCCGATACAATGAGAGATAACCAACTGTTCATCGAAACCATGCGCATAGAAAATGGCAACATTGCTAATTTGCCGTTCCACATTAACCGTATGCGCCAAACAACGCTGGAAGTATTTCATACAGAGCCCGTTCTTACACCGGTTAACAATCTCGTGATCCCACCGGGCTCACAGAAATGCAGGATAATCTACGGCCGGGAAATTAAATCTATCGAATTTAGCAACTATCACCCCCGACAAATCCATACTTTACAACTCGTTGAAGCATCAGCTGACCTGGATTACCATCTAAAGTATGCCGACCGATCCCAGCTCACTAAGCTCTTTGAACAACGCAACGATTGCGACGAGATTCTAATTATTAAAGACGGGCTCATCACTGACACGTCTTTTTCCAACATCGTGCTGACCGATGGCCAGCGATTCGTAACGCCCACAAGCTATCTTCTCCCCGGCACGATGCGCGCAGCCCTACTGCAATCCGGAGCCATTACCGCGACTCAAATCCGCCCCGACGATCTCCATCGCTATACCCACATTGCCCTTATCAACGCAATGCTTCCGCTCCACACGCTTCCCCTGATTCCGGTCCAAAATATCCAATGGCCAACCAAATCATCTGAACTCCTATCAACAACAAAGCAATAACCACAAATTCCGGTGTAATTTCCAGAACGATAACAAACAGAGTATTTGGTTATTTGCGAGAAAAGTTGTAACTTTGCAGCGATTTTCGCACGAGCTCAACAGCTCGGGGCGTAAATGCATCCCCGTGTGATGGGAAATTAAACAATTTAATTTTTAGTAACACAACAAAACTCAATCAAATGAAATCTTACGAACTG
>CAZEST010000145.1:0-2991 GCA_964514745.1 uncultured Alistipes sp. | reverse complement strand
AGGTGGAGTTGTCGTAGTAGACGGTTGTGCCGTTGTCGGTAGTGTCGCCGCCTTCGTTACCACTTTCGTTACCGCCTTCATTGCCGTTATCGGCAGCCTCGGTAATCAGCAGGTTTGAGATTCCGGTGGGGTTGAATGTGAGCGTAAGGGTAGCACCGGCAGGAATGTCGCTGGTGAAGTTTGAGGCGTTTGATTCGCAAAGATTGTAGGCGGTGCCTGCAACTGGGTTTTCGCTATCAGTTGAGTACTTGCCGAAGCTGTAGTCCCACTCGCCGACATTGATTTTCCAACCTTTGTCGCCTGCAGCGATAGCGTCGGTTGTAGTCAGCGTGTAGACATTGTCGTTGCGAGTAAATTTGTAGGTGGCATCGGATAGTTTCCAGTCGTTAACGCTGCCAGCCAGGTAGAAGTCTACGTCTTCTTTGAGAACAACGAGTGAGCTAAGGTCTTCTTTAACCTTAACGATAACTTCTTCATCGAATGGAGCGGTAATGTTGGTGTAGCTTTTCGTTAGGTTAGCTGTTGCGCTGGTGCTATGGGTTGTCCAGTCGCCGCTTACTTTGTAAGCACCGCTTTTCCAACCTGCTTCCCAATCGGCTTTGGTTGTTGAGATGGTGAATTCTCCTTTTGCTTTGAAAGAATAGTAGCCATTTTGAGAGGAGACAACCACCGGATCTTTGGCAGTCCAATTTTGGGCTCCGTTGACATACGCTCCACAGACGTAGAGCGTGCCGGCGTTAGCGGCCCAAGCAGTCATGACAGCTACTAAAAGAAGTAGGATTTTTTTCATGATAGGTTATTGAATATGTGAAAATTTAAGTAAGTAGTCTGGTATTAAATTCTATGGGAGATTTATGATGAATCAGTGAGATTAATGCTCTGATTTTTACTCTCAGTAAGAATAGAATCTTTACATGGCTTAGTGACTTCGAAATTACTGCTTTTTTTTGATACAGCGGTTATTATAATAGATGAATGTGCTTAAAGTTAACAAAATTTAATACTTTCCTCGTCTATGACGGTATTTGCCCTCACGCATATTCCACAGATTCCCATCCGGTGGCCATAATCGGCATTGGGTGAATCTGCGGAATCGGACGGCCTAAGGCCGGCCAAAATCTGCGTAATGAGAATAAAACACAATAGAATAGAATTAACGAGAAAGGGTGTTCTGTGGAATCTGTGGAATCTGTGTGAGATTTAATTTAACCAAGGGGGTGCAGGCGCAAATATTTTGAGCCATAACCGTCGCAAAATGCCCGGCTTTTTGGAATTATTTCTTTGGATTTTGGCAAAAATCGCCGAATTATATCTTTGGATTTTGGCAAAAAATGGCAAATTATTTGTTTGGATTTTGGAAAATTGCTATCTTTGTGCTCAATAAATCAGTAAGTTGCAATGTATTATAAAAGACTCATAGATAAATACCTTGAAGAATGGTCGAAACGGGAGAGCCGAAACCCCGTTTTATTGCGTGGTGCCAGGCAGGTTGGTAAGTCAACTGCGGTAAGAAATCTCGGACGAAACTTTACTTACTACGTAGAGATAAATTTCGAGCGACAGCCGGAAATTGCCACTCTTTTTCGCGAGAATCTCGATGTAGTTCGCATCGTTGAGCAGATGTCCGTCTTGGTAGGCAAGCCGATCGTAGCCGGTAAGACCCTTCTGTTTCTGGATGAGGTTCAGATATGTAAGGAAGCGATAATGGCGTTGCGCTTCTTTAAGGAGGAGATGCCGGAATTGCATGTAATAGCTGCCGGCTCGCTTTTGGAGTTTGCGTTGAAGGATCTGCCTACGTTTGGTGTGGGGAGAATTCATTCCATGTTTATGTATCCCATGTCGTTCGATGAATTTTTGGAGGCAAATGGCGAGCAGTTATTAATGCAAGCAAGAAATCAAGCCTGCGGAAAGCATCCGTTGCCCCAGCCCCTGTACGAAAAACTAGTGAGGTTGATGCGCACATATATGCTGATCGGTGGGATGCCTGAAGTAGTGGCAAAATGGGTTGAGTCGCACGATTTTATGCTGTGTCAGGAGATTCAAGACGATATCGTTGTTAGCTACGAAGATGATTTTCCGAAGTATCATAAGATGGTAGATCCGTTGCTGCTTAGGCAAACAATGCGAAGCGTAGCTACCCAGGTTACCAAGAAATTTGTCTATTCTCAGGTGGGTGGAGGCTATAGTTCAAAGGAGGTAAAGGCGGCCTTGGAGATGTTGATTCTTGCCGGTATTGTTGTGCCCGTTGTTCATACGGATGCCAACGGCGTACCGCTGGGGAGCGAAGCAGATATGGCATACCGTAAGGTGCTGATGCTGGATTCCGGCTTGTTGTTGCGCTTACTAAATATGGCGATGGGTGATGTCAAGCAACTTACGTCGGATATTATGATTGCAACAGCGTCTGATTTGGTTAATAGAGGGCCGATGGCCGAACTTATCGCCGGATTGGAAATGTTGCGGTATAAAAGTCCGAACTTGCGTCATGACCTTTATTATTGGATGCGACAGGCTAAGAATTCTCAAGCAGAGATTGATTATGTCAGCAATGTCGGCCAAACGGTTGTGCCTATTGAGGTAAAAGCCGGAACGCAAGGAGGCATGAAAAGCCTTTGGCTGTTTATGCGTGAAAAAAGATTGTCAACCGCCGTTAGATGTTCGCTGGAGAATTTTGGCGCGTTTGATTATTGCGATCAAGAGGCAGACGGCAAGATGCGCCACGTTGAAATCTGTCCGCTTTATGCATTGGCCCAGCTCGGACAGGTGATGAAAGACGGTGGCGTAGAGGGGTAAAGAGGGGAGGGCGTTGTAGGGGGGGCGGAGCGTCGTTAAGGAAATTAAAGAAATATTTCCGTAATATAAGGAGTATTATTCAAAAAAAAATGGTAACTTTGCAAGTGAAATAGCGGGCATCTGCTCCTCCGGCTCGCAAACTATTGAAAATAACATACTTCTTAATATCAATATTCCACAAATGAGCAAGATTGATTT
>CAZEST010000144.1:0-2998 GCA_964514745.1 uncultured Alistipes sp. | reverse complement strand
CCCAGTCGCCCAGACCGGCATGGTCGTCCTTGCGCGGATATTTGTTGCCAAACCAGCCATCATCAAGCAGGAACATATCAACGCCCAGGTCCTTTGCCTCCTTCATAAGGCCGGCGAGGATATCTTGGTCGAAATCGAAAGCAGTGTTCTCCCAGTTGTTAAGCAGCGTAAGTCGGCTACCATTGCCATCCTTCAACTGATAATTGCGAGCCCAAGCCTGCAGATTACGGCTGCCCTGAGCGGAACCGTTACGGCTCAACGTAAAAATAAATTCCGGAGTAGTAAAGGTTTCGTTAGCCTTCAGTTCGTAGTTTGAAGCATAGGGATTGATGCCCGGAATTACGCGCAGGTTGCCGACATTGTCAACCTCGAAAGTGAAGCGGAAGTTGCCGGTCCAGCCCAGCGTACCCATCAAAACCTCGCCCGACTGTTCCTGTACCGGTCCATTCAGTCCTACCTCAAAGAACGGATGGGTGTGCATAGCCGCACGGCTACCAAGCTTTGTATCGACAACCTTCTTGCCGAACTGCAACTGCTGGCTGCTCATCTGAGCCTCGCGTGCCCAGTCGCTGCTGAACTCCGTCAGGTAATAGGTAGGCTCATTGAAATAGAGCATCGTGGTTGCATACTGCGAGAGCGTTACAGGCTTCTTTTCGCTGTGGCGGATTTCGCTCCAGGTCTTGATAACATTCTCCTTAGTATAAGCAACGTAGTTAAGCGTAACTTCGAAGGGATACTGATCGTCGCGCAGGTTGATGCGGGTAAGCGTACCGCCGTCAACGGCGCTTACCGATGAGTCAACATAGTAAAGATAAGTTGTAGCATTGCCGTCGGCATGAGTAACGCCCAGGGCAGGTTCGAAATAGTCCTCATTGCCTGAGGTGGAATAGACTTCCCAACCGCGCGTAGTCACAGCGCCATCGCTGCCGGCATATTGCGACCAGCTGAGTTGCTTCAAGTCATCCTCATTGAGGAACTTTTCGCCGAGATATGTTTGATAAAGTCGACCATTGGGACCTACGGTCAGCACCAGATCGGTGTTGTCTGTTGAGATTCGGATTATTTTTCCCGCGTTGTCGTTGGCCATAGCCGTCAGCGTTGCGACAGCTAAAGTTGCGAGGATTGAGGAAACGGTTTTCATGATTATTCTTGAGAGGAGTGGGGTGAGTATATTGTTGATAATGATTATTTTCGAGGGTGGATTACAGGCGCAGCGTAACATTGAATTCAACGGTGAACGGGCGCAAATAATTGCCACTCATATAGTAATTCTGATACTGGTCGGCATTATCCTTCGAGAGCAATTCCGCACCGTTAATCGTGCCTGATGCGCCCTTCTGATTAAGGATATTAACCACGGTGGCACCAACCGTCAGATGGCGGTTGACATCCCAAGTTATGCCGCCGAATGTCTCCCAGCGGCCATTGAAATAGAGCGCATTAGTCAGGTTGGCGTAGGTCTTACCGAAGTAGCGCAGCGACAGCCAGAGGCGAATGTTGTCGGTAATGTTGTAGCTCGGGTCGATTTCGGCCAGAATCTGAGGAATCTCCTTAACTACGTTTCCGTTAGCATCGAGGTCATCAACCCCTTCAAACGGCGACTTGATAAAGTAGTTATTATATGTAGGCTTCTGATAGGTAAAGAGCAGATGGAGATTGAAGCCCTTGAAGGGATGCATCTCGGCGGATGTTGTCCAACCGATAGTCTTGATGCCGTAGATAAGCAGCGTGGTCTTCGACTGGGTAGTTCCCGGCTTGGTTACATTCTGCTGGTCGATGTTGTTCGACTTAGAGATATAGGTAACCATCGAAGTCAGGTCCATCCATGAGTTGCGGTAAGTAAATCCGCCACGAATCAATGGAATCGTAACGCGCTTATACTGTTCCTCCGTTGGGCCCGTACCGGCATATTCATTAATACGCGGATAGCGAGTTGCCACGGTAGCATCAGCCGTCAGACCGAAATGATTGTCGAGCTGATAAAGGCCCTGGATAGTTGCAGCATAATTCAACTTATTTTTAACAACTTGCTGCGGAGCAATAACTACCGTGTAGGGATTGCCGTCGGCATCGGTATAGGTGTGGGTATCGCCGATATGGAAGCCAACGTAGCGGCTGTAAGGAATCTGGTCGGCCGACATGCGGTAGTATTCCAAACGGCCACCGAAGTAGAGGTTGAACTTCGGGGTAATCTGCCAGTTGTCGGTAACGTAGAGAGCCAGCTTGTTTTCATAGCCCTTGGTATATTCCGGGCTCAATTCGTTGAAGCCGCGGAATTGGTCGGAGCTGCCATCGCTATAGCGGCGAGTCAGTACGTCGGGATATTCGCTGACCGTACCGGTCCACTGGAACGACGACGAATGATAGTCCAAATGATAGAACCATTCGTTCAAGCCAATGCGTAGCTGATTATTGTCGGCCAAGCGAGAGGTCAGTTCGGCAGTCAGCAGAGCATTCTGCACCTTGCCAAAGTGGAGCCATGTACGGCGTCCTTCAGCCAAGCCGGTGTAAGGGGTGTCGGAGTTACCCTCAAAGAGGTTATCATCGGCAGTAGCCTGGAAAATCGTACTGCCGCCGAAGTCAACATAGTTAGCCTTCGGAGCATTCATATATTTCGCACTAACCTTCAGCAGCGAGTTGTCGGTAAGATTATAGTCGAAAAGCAGCGCTACCTCATGCGAGCGATTCTCAACGAAGTCGCCCCACTGTCCGGTCTTCAGCTTTCCGTCCATAACATCCATATATTGGAAAGAACCGGTAGATGGAGCATACGAGGTTGTACCCAGCGCGAAGCCCGGCACCTCCTTTACGCTACCGTCACCTACATATACGAACGGAGCGGAATTAACCATTGAGCCCAGCGCATTGCTCTTGGCAAACTTATAGAGCAAGCTGATTTTTCCTTTATCCAGCAAGCGAGTCAATCCGGCATGATAAATCTGCGTGCGGTCGCTATAGTTGGTAAACTTCGGGTCGAAGCTGCCCGGATCGAAGTTCT
>CAZEST010000143.1:0-3024 GCA_964514745.1 uncultured Alistipes sp. | reverse complement strand
GGATGTTGTCGCGCAGAGCGAACAGCAGGTTCTTAGCGTTCTCGGGGTTCATGATAACGCGAGTGTTAACGCGAGCCTGGGGCATGTTGGGAGAAACGGTGATGAAGTCCAGGAAGAACTCGCCGGGAGTGTGGGCGATAACGGCCAGGTTAGCGTAGTGGCCGGTTGCTACTTCGGGAGTGAGTTCGATTTTGATTTCTTGCTGTTTGTTGTTGTTTTCAGCCATGACTGTAAAAGTTTTAAAAAGTTTATAATCAGCGGAGCCGTAGCTCCATGTTCGGCCTACCCCGGAGAATGGCACCCTCTGGTTTAACCATTCGTCACGAAAAACGCGATAGGCTCTGTTTTCAATGCTACAAAATTAGCAAATATTATGCCAATCGCAAACCCTTCACCCATTTTTCTGCCATCCCTGCGCCCATTTCTGCCATCCTGCCATGACATACACCCCGAAAACCATCCCGTAATTGTCACCTTACAAGTGCTGCTTTTTTTCGAAAATGTCACCTTCGAGGTGACATTTTTAGTGGATTTTGTCACCTTTGAGGTGATTTCCACAAATCACCGAACGATTTTGCCACATTTGACCGAACAAATTTGCCTCAAATGGCCGAATAAAATCGCCACATTTGACCGAATAGGGCAAAATTACCCTCCATCCCAATCGCGCTACAACATGGCGACGTAACGGCGCACCTGCTTAAGGCGCTCCATGAAGGAGCGATCGTTTTGTGCTTGATACATATTATACTTTAGTTGCAGTTTCATCAGCGAATCAGCGGGGATATCCAGTGCTGCTTCAATCAACATTGCGGTAGCAGTAGTAATTGCACGTCGGCCATTCAGCATATCATTTAAGGCCTTATATGGTATGCCGGTTTGCTCCGCGAGCTGACGCTGCGAAATACTGCGCACTTCAATTTCATCCTTCAGCACCTCTCCGGGATGCGTTGGTGTAAACCCATATCGTTGTGTTGCCATAATTCTACCGTTTATAGTGATTTGACAGTTCCTCTATATTACAAATAGTAACGACTAATTCAGAAACTACCTTTTCTATTCTAATTTCAAGTCGATATTGTTTATTTACTCTAACAGATTGTCGGCCGGCTTTATCTCCAATCAGCGCTTCATAATTGAGCGAATGATATCTATACATATCCTCTTCACATGATAAAGATTCCAATAAATCGATTGTCTTTCGATATTTAGCAACCACTTCTGGTTGATAACGATGATGCTTATCGGAGGTTTTACCAGTGAGATATAGATCCTCTAAATACTGTTGAGTAAATTTAATCTCCATAGTTCTTGATTAGAGACACAAAGATACAACTTTTTTGATGATTCCACAAAATTTGAGGAATCATTTTATTCAAATTATTTCTGGCCGAGGAAGAGGTAGGCAAGGAGGCGAGAGCGCTTGAAGGCGCGTGTTATAGCGACGCAGAGGAACAGGATTACAAGGGAGATAAGCGGAGTAATCACCAGGCTGAACAACCAGATATTCAGGTTCTCCATCCAATAGCTTACGCCACTGAATCGGATGGTGCGTGGCAGGAGGATTTCCAACAAGAATATTTGGAACACGTAAATTCCCAATGTTTCTCCACCAACCTTGCCCAGCTTTTGCAAATAAGCATTGCCGACGGCGGTAGGTGCAGAAGCACTTGCCGTAGGGTGGCCAAACAAGAGGTAGGCTCCGGTAATCGTTGCCATGGTGCCGACGCAGCCGAGTAGCAGGCGTAAAATTGTAAACAGTAAGACCTGAGCAGACGAGAATCCGTCAGGAAGGCTGAAGCGTATCGGTAGGTCGAACGGATTAGCAATCCATGCAGCAGATAGAACGACAAACAGCAACGCCGACACTGCAAAGCTCGCGCGTAAATGACCGCGCCATAAATCCTTGGTATGCGCCATCAATACGCCGAACAGGAAGCACGGATACATCATATTGAAATTATAACTATGCACTAACTGGCAGGCTACAAGCGATGCAGCAACCCACGCGACAGAATATCTCAGCACACGCTTTGCGCAATAAAACAGACAGCAGCAAAGGAAAGCGCACTTCAAGAACCAAACGCACTCCTTAAATTCAAGCAGATAAGCCTTCAGCGACCAATCCGGACCGTAGGTATTCAACAGTGCTATAAACACGCCACTACTAATGGCCGGCAACAGAAGCTGCCGGAATTTCTTGACAAACATCTCCTTAAATGACAGCTTAACCAAGCTGCCGGAGAAGTAGCCTACCATAGCTATGAACAGCGGCATATGAAATCCATAGATAAACCGCTCTACGGGATTTGCGTCGAAGTCGCTGCCTCCAAGATGCATCAGTGCATGGCCCCAAAGCACCAGAAAGATGGCAAACAGCTTAACCAGGTCAATAACAATATCGCGTTGCTTTGCCATAACCTTATTCCGATAAAATCTGCTCCATGTCGCGATTGACGGTAGAAAAGAAGCGAGCATTCGTCATGAAGCCGGATGCTGTTTGCAGGGCGCCGTCAGAGAGCTGCTGACGATAGCTGCGGTCACGCGTTATCCGCTCAATAGCATCGGCAAACGCCTCTACATTCCGGTTTTCGACCAGCGCTCCATTTACGCCATCCTCCACCGTGTAAGGCATGGCCGAGTTGTTGAAGCAAACAACCGGAGTGCCGTTGACCATCGACTCGCAAATCACCATACCGTAGCCCTCCAACTGCGACGGGAACGCGAAGATGTCGGCCTCAGAGGTTATCTTATCGAGAGCCTCATTTGTCAAGAAGCCCGTAAATTCAACCTTCAGTTGCTCGCGTGCAATCGTCTGCTCCAATTCATCGCGATACCACTGGCGAACCGTCTTTCCAACAATCTTCAGTGAGCACTCAACGCCGCGGTGCTTCAGCAATGTCATCGCATCCAGCAGGTAAGTCAGCCCCTTGCGCGGCTCTATCGTACCGATATACAGCAGCTGGCCGGGCTGCGGATTCATCTTCAACGCCGGTTGCTTCGGTTCAAACGGAATCTGCCAAT
>CAZEST010000142.1:0-3048 GCA_964514745.1 uncultured Alistipes sp. | reverse complement strand
GGATTCTCGAAGGCCATAAGGAATGGAAAACCAACGTTTACGGCCAGTGCAAATCTTGGCTCGACCTGGGTTTGCAGCCTCGCGCCGTTACTCGCGACCTGGATTGGGGTATTCCTGTCCCGGTTGAAGGCGCTGAGGGCAAGGTGCTCTACGTTTGGTTTGATGCACCTATCGGCTACATCTCAAATACTAAGGAAATTCTGCCCGATAGCTGGGAACGCTATTGGAAGGACCCCGAAAGCCGCATTATCAACTTTATCGGTAAGGATAACATCGTATTCCACTGCATTATCTTCCCGGCAATGTTGATGGCTTACGGTGATGGCTATCAGTTGCCCGACAATGTGCCCTCCAATGAGTTCCTGAACCTTGAGGGCGACAAGATTTCAACCTCGCGCAACTGGGCTGTTTGGCTCCACGAGTATCTGCGCGACTTCCCCGGCAAGCAGGACGTGCTGCGCTACGTGCTGACCGCCAATGCTCCGGAAACCAAGGATAACGACTTCACTTGGAGCGACTTCCAAAGCCGCAACAACTCGGAGTTGGTTGCTATCTTGGGTAACTTTGTAAACCGTGCGGTCGTTCTGACCAACAAATATTTCGACGGGGTAGTGCCCGCCGCCGGCGAACTGCAGGATGTTGATAAGGCTGCATTCGCTGAAATCCAGACGGCAGTTGCCGCTCTGACCGAGGCGCTCGAGACGTTCCACTTCCGCGAAGCGCTGCGTCAGGCTATGGAGATTGCCCGCGTTGGTAACCGCTACCTGCAGGAAACCGAACCGTGGAAGGTTGCCAAGACCGATATGGCGCGTACGGCTACCATCCTGAACGTTGCTCTGCAGATCTGCGCTAACCTCGCAGTTGCGTTTGAGCCGTTCTTGCCGTTCTCGGCTGCCAAACTTCGCGGTATGCTGAAGCTTGAGAACCTTACATGGGATCAGCTCGGCAGCGACGCTATCTTGGCTGCCGGCACTAAGCTCGGTGAGGCTGTGCTACTCTTCGAGAAGATTGAGGATGACGCTATCCAGGCTCAGCTCGACCGTTTGGCTCGCATCAAGGAGGAGAACAAGGTTGCCGCTTGGAAGCCCGAACCTCAGCAGCCCGACGTGCCGTTCGACGATTTCCTGAAGATGGATATCCGCGTTGGTACGGTGCTGGAATGTGAGCGCGTGCCGAAGGCCGACAAGCTCCTTAAGTTCCTGATTGACGACGGAATGGAGAAGCGCACCATCGTTAGCGGTATCGCTCAACACTATAAGCCAGAAGATCTGGTAGGCAAGCAGGTTTGCTTCATTGCTAACTTCGCTCCGCGCAAACTGAAGGGGGTAATGTCGCAAGGCATGATTCTCTCAGCCCAGAACCCCGATGGCTCTCTCGTTGTGATTTCGCCCTCCGCACCGGTTGCTCCCGGCGCTTCGGTAAAATAATATTTTGCTAAAAACTGCATTATGCTATAGAGCATTAGCCCCATGCAACAACCTCAGGCTAGAAAACCGAAAATACTGATAATCTATACCGGCGGAACTATCGGAATGATTGAAGATCCGGCGAGCAATACGTTGCGCCCGTTCGATTTCTCTCATTTGATCGATAATGTGCCTAAAATCAAGAAACTTGATTACGATATCCGGCACATTCAGTTCAATCCTCCGATCGATTCCAGCAATATGAACCCTGCCCATTGGCAACAGATTGCTGATGCTATCGGTAAAAACTATAATGATGTAGACGGTTTCGTAGTGTTGCATGGCACGGATACTATGGCATATACGGCGTCGGCCCTCTCTTTTATGCTCGAACATCTGCGCAAGCCGGTGATTATTACCGGATCGCAGCTGCCGATTGGCGAGGTCCGTACCGATGGTGAGGAAAACTTGATCACCGCTTTGCAAATTGCGGCTGCTACCGACCCGGTCAATGGTGAACCGATGGTTCAGGAAGTAGCTATTCTATTCGAAAATTATCTTTGGCGTGGCAACCGCTCCACTAAAATGAGCGCGGATAACTTCAACGCCTTCAAAAGTAATAATTATCCTCCGTTGGCTAAGATTGGATTGTCGATTTCGTTCAATCCCGATTCCCTTTGGAGGGTTCATGACCCCCATCCGCTCCATGTTCATACCGGGCTGAATACGGATATTATTGTTATTTATGTCAATCCGGGTATGTCGGAGGCTTCGTTGCTTCAGCAGCTGAATACTCCGGGCGTGAAGGGTGTAGTCCTGAAAACTTACGGTGCGGGCAATGCCCCAACCGATTCTTGGTTTAATGATGCAATCCGTGCAGCCGTCGAACGTGGCGTTATTATCATTAATGTAACGCAATGTGTCAATGGCGCCGTGCATCAGAAACGCTATTATACGGGCGACCTCCTTGCTCGTGCCGGTGTTATCTCCGGTCACGATATTACTACGGAAGCCGCTCTGACGAAAATGATGTTCTTGTTCGGTTCGGGGTTAACTCCGAGCCAGGTCGCTCGCCGACTCCTCTACCCGCTCTGTGGTGAAATGACGATTTAATATCGTCTGTGTTCCTATCCCCCTGACTGTGGGGATTCCTATCCTTGGCTACATTACTTTGCGCCCCCGCCTTATTCCTTAGGGCTCATCTATGAATTTTCGTTTATGTATGGAAAATTCTACTATGCTATGTTCCTCGCCTTTTTGAGGTGCGCAAGCTGATAGTTTCCGCCCCTCGCTAAAAAGGTGTCCTTCCTTACGCAGAACTTTTTTTCTCCTAATTTGATGCCAAAATCATCCCTTTTATTCCTCTCTCCTTGCTGGCTCCTTCCTGATTTTGGTTTTATAATTCTCGGTTATTTCTAAAACCGTTATCGGCGTCAAAAAGAATCTGAAAGCACTCAGTTCTGCATCTATGTTATCCTTAAGCGCATTATGCGTGAAGTTTTTTTTACGCTCTCTTGCAATGGCGATAAACCGTTGTATGATAGCAAATTCATCCCTGCAAACAGTCCCCTAATTCAGACTCTGCCAAATTTTTCTTGCAAAATAGTGCTTGAAAAATTTGGTAGTTTCGCAGGAAGTCGCT
>CAZEST010000141.1:0-3116 GCA_964514745.1 uncultured Alistipes sp. | reverse complement strand
AAGGTCTTACCTACGCTTACCGCGACCGTAAGAACAAGAAGCGCAACTTCCGCGCCCTCTGGATTCAGCGTATTAACGCTGCAGCTCGCCTGGAGGATCTTTCTTACTCTAAGCTTATGGGCCTTATCCATAAGGCCGGCATCGAGATTAACCGCAAGGTTCTCGCTGACCTCGCTCTCAACAACCCTGCAGCATTCAAGGCTGTTGTTGATAAGGTAAAGAACGCTTAATTCTCGTTGCCTTAGCGCAACCGAATAGAAAAAAAGGCTGTGTCAACTTAGTTTGGCGCAGCCTTTGCGTATTGTATAACCCAACATTTTTTCTTAATTTTGCAGAATAGATATAAAAAGCAAAACTAATTCACACACTGACCATGAGTCTATTTGCAAGATTGACAGCGAGGGCAAAAGATAATCCTCGCAAGATTGTTCTCCCTGAAGGGGATGAAACGAGAAACCTAACAGCAGCCGACAATATCCTTGCCGACGGAGTGGCAGAAATCATTCTTATTGGTAACCCTGTTGAAATCAAGGCCAAAGCCCAAGAGCTCGGATTGAACAATATCGACAAGGCTACTATCGTAGACCCTACATCTCCAGACGTTCTGGATCGATACGCTCCTCTGCTTTATGAACTTCGTAAGAAGAAGGGTATGACAGAAGAGGAAGCGCGCAAAAAGACGGCCGACATCCTTTATCTGGGTGCGTTGATGGTAAAAGCCGGTGATGCCGATGGTATGGTTTCCGGAGCAATCCATTCAACCGGCGACGTACTGCGCGCCGCATTCCAAGTAATCAAGACCGCCCCCGGGATTCAAACCGTTTCGGGCGCATTCTTGATGTTGTTACCGCAGGATTCACCCTACGGAGAAAATGGTATCCTAGTGTTTGCCGACTGTGCCGTAGTTCCCGATCCGGATGCAAGTCAGTTAGCTCAAATCGCTGTTTGCTCGGCCGAGACAGCTCGCATCGTAGCCGGTATAGAACCGCGCGTTGCAATGCTTACATTCTCAACAAAGGGTAGTGCAAAACATGAGCGAGTAGACAAAGTTATCGAGGCTGCCAAGATTGCTCACGAAATGGCTCCTGACCTCAAGTTGGATGGTGAATTGCAGGCCGATGCTGCTATGGTTGCTTCTGTAGGTTCGCTGAAAGCTCCGCAAAGCGAAATCGCAGGCAAAGCAAACGTGTTGGTATTCCCCTCACTGGAGGTTGGCAATATCGCCTATAAGCTCGTTCAGCGTCTTGCTGGAGTAGAAGCCGTAGGCCCATTGTTGCAAGGCTTGGCTGCACCTGTTAGCGACCTTTCTCGCGGTTGCTCCGCAAGCGATATCTATAAGACAATCGTAATGACTGCCAATCAGTCAATCAAATAATAAACCTTAAAACTTTCATTATCCATGAATATTCTTGTATTAAACTGCGGCAGTAGCTCCGTAAAATACAAACTGATTAACACTACCGAGAACCAGGTGCTGGCCGAAGGTGGTGTAGAGAAAATCGGATTGCATGACGGCTTCCTGAAGTTCAAACTTTCAGACGGTTCAAAGCAGATTCGCGAACTCGGGTTGGTCGACCATAAGGGTGCTGTAAAAGCAGTTCTGGATATCCTGACAGATGCAGAACTTGGTTGCATCAAGAGCTACTCGGAAATCGATGCTGTAGGCCACCGCGTTGTTCACGGTGCAGAGAAGTTTGCCAAGAGTGTGCTGCTTACCGACGAAGTTCTCAAGCAGGTTAAGGATTGCTATGACCTCGCTCCGCTCCATAACCCGGCAAACGTAACCGGTATCGAGGCCGTTGACGAAATTCTCCCCGGCATTAAGCAGGTTGGCGTATTCGACACCGCTTTCCATCAGACCATGCCTGCCAAATCGTTCATGTATGCCCTGCCTTACAAGTATTACGAGGAGGACGGTGTACGTCGTTATGGCTTCCACGGAACCAGCCATCGCTACGTTTCGCAGCGCGTTTGCGAAATTCTCGGCGTTGACATCAACACGCAGAAAATCATCACTTGCCACGTTGGTAATGGTGGTTCAATCACGGCTGTACTTAACGGCAAGAGCGTTGATACCTCTATGGGTCTTACCCCGACGGAAGGCCTCATGATGGGTACCCGTGTCGGCGACGTTGATCCCGGAGCATTGGTTTACCTGATGAAGAAGCACAATCTCTCAGCCGATGATCTCCAGAAGGTTATCAACAAGGAGAGCGGTGTGATGGGCGTAACCAACTTGTCATCCGATATGCGCGAAATCGAATCTGCTGATAAAGCAGGCGATCAGCGTGCACACCTCGCCCTTGATATGTACGAACAGCGCATAACAAAGTATATCGGTGCGTATGCAGCCGAAATGGGAGGCGTTGACGTAATCGTATTCACCGGCGGTGTGGGTGAGAACCAGACCGGCTTGCGTGCTAATGTAATCCGTCCGTTGGGCTTCATGGGCATTAAGCTCAATGAGGAACTCAATGCAACTACTCGTGGCACCGAAACAGTTATCTCTTCAGCTGATTCCAAGGTTAAGGTCGTTGTTGTTCCTACCGACGAAGAGTTGATGATTGCTCGCGACACCGAGGCCATCGTAACCGCCCTGAAATAATCCTATCAAGTTCTACAGTTCCTTATAATGCTTGATTTTATAACATGGAGCGTTAATCCCGAGTTGTTCTCGTTGGGCCCATTCCATGTACGGTGGTACGGAATGATGTTCGTTATAGGTTTCTTCGTCGGTTACAAAATCGTCGAAAAAATGTATAAGCGAGAAGGTGCGCCTGAAAGTTGGGTGTCGGTATTGCTGATTTATGCAGTAGTGGCAACAATTATTGGAGCGCGTTTAGGGCATGTCTTTTTCTATGCGTGGGATTACTATTCCCAACATCCGATAGAGATACTCTACACTTGGGAGGGCGGACTTGCCAGCCATGGGGGTACAATCGGCTTGATGATTGCCGTATTGCTCTATTCAAAGTTCACAACCAAGCGCACGCCTTACTGGACGTTCGACCGATTCGTAATCGCTATTGCGTTTGTTGGAGCTTTGATTAGAATTGGAAATCTCATGAACCATGAGATTTATGGCCATGCAACCGATTTGCCCTGGGGCTTCCGAT
>CAZEST010000140.1:0-3172 GCA_964514745.1 uncultured Alistipes sp. | reverse complement strand
GGGCCGGTTGGCCTGCAGTTGCTATGTTGAAGAAATCCGTCATCGATAGGGAAACCGTTCAGAGAATTATTGACACCGCCAACATTGTTGAAGTGGTGTCGGACTTCGTGAGCCTGAAGCGTCGCGGAGCTAACTATATTGGTCTCTGCCCGTTCCATAATGAGCGCACTCCGTCGTTCTCGGTTTCTCCGGCGAAGGGTATCTGTAAGTGTTTCAGTTGCGGTAAGGGCGGTAGTTCGGTCAACTTCGTGATGGAGCATGAGCAGATGACCTATTGGGAGGCGTTGCGCTATCTCGCTAAGAAATACCATATTGAGGTTAAGGAGCACGAAATGTCTGACGAGGAGCGCCGTCAGCAGACCGAACGCCAGACGCTTCTTGGCCTGAATGAGTTTGCGATGAAGCATTTCGAGCAGCGCATGGCCCAGACCGATGAGGGGCGCGATGTAGGCTTGAGCTATTTCCGCCACCGCGGTATCAACGATGCCGCCGTAGCACGCTTCCATCTCGGTTTTGCCCTCGAAAAGCGCGATGATTTCGCGCAGACGGCTTTGAAGGCCGGCTACACTAAGGAGGCTCTTGAGAAAACCGGCCTCTGTTTCGCAACGGAGCATGGCGAGTTGCGCGACCGTTTCCGTGGGCGCGTAATCTATCCCGTATTTACTATTGCCGGAAAGGTGGTAGCGTTCGGCGGACGTATCCTGACCAATGATAAGAAGTTGGCCAAGTATGTCAATTCGCCGGAAAGTACGGTCTATTCCAAGAGCCGTGAGCTTTACGGCTTGTATCAGGCCAAGCAGTCGATCGTAAAGAAAAATAAGTGTATACTGGTTGAGGGCTATATGGATGTTATCTCCATGAGCCAGAGCGGAATAGAGAACGTCGTTGCTTCGTCGGGAACGTCGCTGACCACGGGGCAGGTGCGCCTTATCCATCGCTTTACGGAGAACGTAACGGTTATTTACGACTCGGATGCAGCCGGCATCAAGGCTTCGCTGCGCGGTATTGACCTTCTGTTGGCCGAAGGCTTGAATATCAAGGTGTTGCTGCTGCCGGAGGGCGACGACCCCGACTCGTTTGCTCAGAACCATACAACCGAGGAGGTTGAGCAATATCTTGCCGAACATGAGGTGGACTTCATCCGCTTTAAGACGGATATCTTGCTGAAGGACAGTCAGAACGATCCTATTGCAAGGGCTAAGGCTGTAGCCGATATTGTTAGGTCTATTTCGGTAATCCCCGACGAAATTACGCGCAATGTCTATATCCGCGAGTGCTCGCAGAGCTTTGCTATGGACGAGGCTCTGTTGACGCGCCAGGTTGCGGTTGCGCGCACTAAGCGTATCGAGCAGCAGGCTGAGGAGGCGCGCCGTCAGGCGGCTCGCGATAGCTTGCATCAGCAAGCCGAGGCGCAGCCCGGTGGCCCTCAAGCGGCGTCAGGTGCCGATGCCTCCCGGGGTGGAGGTATCCCGGATGATGAACCGCCGATCGATCCCCATAATGATGAGGCTGCTCAGCCGGCAGCCGGTGGGCAGCCTGGCGCAGCTCAGCAGCCGGCAACCCCGACCGATGGCATCACGGAGGCCGACTATGGGGCATTCATCGGCAAGACCGGCCGCACCCATAAGGCTGCAATCCTGGCTCCGCAGGAGCGCTCACTGTTGCGCCTGGTGGTGAAATACGGTATGTTGGACCTCGGCGAGGATTACGGCATTGATGAACAGGGCAATTTAATCAAGGTTATTGACTACGTAGTTGAAGACCTGGATCAAGACGGACTTTCGTTGGAGAATCCCGAACTGATGTTGGTCTACAATACCGTTGTTGAAATGCGACGTAGTCAGTGGGACGCCGACTATGCCGCCTTCCTGCAACGTGCCGAGGCCGAAAAACAGCAGAAACTGAAGGATGGTATCGAGCAGATTGCTCGTGAGGCTACCAATCTCGAGGATATCCGTCAGCGCGAACTGATGTTGAAGGAGCGCGTTGAAGAGGAGTTTAAGCGTGGGCAGATTGACTATGCAAAGCAATTCTTCCGTAGTCGCCTGCTGTCGCATCCCGACGACACTATCCGCCGCGTAACTACCGACCTGATTGTCGACCGTTACCAGCTGAGCAAAATCTATTTTAAGAATAATACTAAGGTAGAGTCGGAAGAAGACCGCCTCGACGAACTCGTGCCCCGTGCCTTGTTGGAACTGAAATACGACATTGCGCGGTGCTATTTCAACGATCTCTCGTTGCAGATACAGCAAATGCAACAGCAGCCCGACTACGACCTGGATGCCATCCTTGAGCTGATGTCGCAGCAACGCCGTTGGCAGCAATTCAGCTCCGACATCGCAACGCGCATCGGCGAGCGTGTCTATGAGCCTCTTCGTTGAAAAAAAGTTTCGCTGCCTTGACGATTTTAGTTAGCTACGTTGGCTGATAGGTCAGGACAAAGAAAATGAGTAAGTTAAGAGGCGCAGGTGATGAGCTAACTGTTGGCGAAATAGGGACTGCGGGACGTAAAAATCAAAGAAAATGTTGCGCAACACTTGCACAATTCAAAAAAACTTCCTACCTTTGCACTCGTTAAACGACAACAACGACGCGTCAAGCGAGACAAGTCAGTCAGTTTAGCATTGGAGAGATGGCAGAGTGGTCGATTGCGGCGGTCTTGAAAACCGTTGAGGGTAACACCTCCAGGGGTTCGAATCCCTTTCTCTCCGCTTCGACTTTGGAAACCCACTGATAATCAGTGGGTTTCTTTTTTTTGAGCATAGTCCGGCTAGCCCCACCCCGGGTTATTTTGTAGCCGATTTTGGGAATCTATTATAAAACGGCCAAGGGCCATTTGATTACGCAGAAACCGGATGGAATCTGTGGAATCGGACGGTCTAAGACCGGCCGTAATCTGAGGAATGGGTAAGGCTGTCGATGACCAACAACGGCAGCAAAAATCTGCGTAATCTGTGGAATCTGTGAGAGATTGTTTCTCATGGCTTGCTTGGGATCTGCGGGGGAAGGCGAATCGATGAAATGAGGCTTCCAATCGGCCAACCCGAAAAAAATATCGAGAATGTTAACAAAGATTAACATTCGGGGGGGGGTAAAATGCGAATTTTTGTTTAACTTTGCGACACTATATACTAAAAACTTTGCAAAATTCATTGCATTATGGCAGATA
>CAZEST010000139.1:0-3248 GCA_964514745.1 uncultured Alistipes sp. | reverse complement strand
TTATTGGCCAACGTACTTTTTTTGTCGTATCTCACTTAGGTCGGCGAGTGGAGCCGGCTGATAGCAGATGCCGAATTTGTTACCATGCAACGGCAGTCGTATCTGCCAAAACCACATCTGCCACAGTCTCAACGGAATCCGTAGCCTCCTCTACAACTATGGTGTCATTGAAATCTGTAGCACTGTTAGAGGAGTCATCGTCATCATTTTCGTTAAAGTTGTCGAGCGCTTTCTTGAGGTTTTCTTCCAGCGCATCGGTGTATTTTGTCACGATAATTTGACATGTATAAGAGTTTGCATCGCTGAAGATGGGGAGCAGCAGCGTACCGCTCTTTAACAGAGCTGCGTATCGCGATTTGGAACTCTTTTCAACGACAGTTGTGAAGCCCTTTTTGTTTAAGGCTTTAGCCAGGGCTTTCGAAATGTCGGGCGTCCATTTGCAACCGGAATTTACTTGAATTAAGAAGGACATCAAGGAAGCTCGCGGATTCCAATGGAAGATCAAGTTGTAGTTGTAGTCCCAATCGTAGTCGGCCATGTTAGCAGAGAATGATGCCTTGGGGGTGATTGTGTAGCGGAAGCCGTTTTGGGTAAGGTCGTCGAGCTCAACTTCCGACTGATAACGATAATCTTCAGGATTCGAGAAATGGGCCGACGGACTTTCGCCTAAAGCGTATTTGCCAACGCCTTGCTGGTTAATCATTTCCAGGATGGCGTTAATCACTGTTTCGCGATTGAAATAATCGGATTCAACCGAGTAAGACACACTGAGAGAGTTGCTTATGTTGCTAAATTCAGCGTTCTTGATTTCTTTCCAGTTCTTGTCAAACAAGCAGTAGGAGCTACCATCGTATCCGCCACGGAAGTCGCCCGAAGTAATCACGAACTTGTAATCTTCGAGATTAGCCAGTTCCTCGTCTGCCTTATTGCGGATGGTAACTTTGCCATCACTGTAGCAGGCAAACTTGTCATCGTTGAGGATTTCAATGTGGTTATATTTTGCGCGGATAAGCACTTCACCGTTGAAGTCCATTAGTCCGTCATTTCCATCCTTCGATTCGAATACGAAGTAAGAGGAAGTGTAGTCGTTAACGTCGTCAACTTTTGACGGACATTTATATTTAACTTCCCCTTTTTCGTCAAGAAACAGATAGCGGTCGTTGTTCTTGTCGCGAACAATAATCATATCCTCTTTGAAGCGCCTACTGCCGGGCTGGTAGCTATCGCGATACGTGAACAGTACGTTCCCCTTCTTGTCGATAACTTGATATTTCCCTTCATCGGAGTCGCCGGGTTTCTGTACCAGTGCTTTGCCGTCAACGAATGTTCCGATGAAGGAGTATTGGGGTTTGATTACAACGTTGCCCTTCGTATTGTAGAAGCCATATTTATCATCTTCGGTTTTGAAACCGAGCATCCCCTCTCTAAAACAGAGGTCGCATTCAACAACCTCCTTACCGCCAACCGGGTCCAGCGTGAATACTTGCTTGCCATTTTTGTCGACAATCGCGATGCGTTGGCCTTGCTTAACTACTGGAATTAGTCCCTCGGACATTGCTCCTACGGAAGATAGCCCTTCCAGGTCGCCAACAACAGTTGGTTTGTCGTCGGCACGATAGAGCGTTATGCCATCGTTTTCCTTTACGGAGAAGTAACCATTGAAGATTGCGGAGGGTTGAGATTTAAACTCATCTGGATACTTGATGTTGCCATCGGGATCGACAAAGGCCCAGTTGCCTTTATTGTCTACCTGGGCTGCAAGGTATTGCAGCTCGTCGGATCCGTTTCCGAACAAGGAACAGCTGTTGCAGATTAGTCCCAATAAGCAACATAGCATGATACACTTAATTGCTTTCATGTCTTAGTCTTAATTAGTATTGTTGTTAAGGTAGTTTGTTTACGATTTCATTTGTATTGCATGCGGTGGTATTTATGGCCGAAAAAGTCCAAGAGACCGAATTCGCGGAAGCCGATACCGGCATAATAGTTGTAAAGATGGGGCTTGTCAGTGCTGACAATCAGTGTGATGGCGTTGCAATGAAGGCGCTTGCCTCGTTCAATGCCGTCCTGAAGCAGTAATCGCCCGATACCGTTGCCACGATATTCGGGCAGTATTGCCATCGAATCGAGATAGAAGTCGCCGGGGCCCGCTTCGGCCTCGATTGTTTGGAGATACTGTTCGTCAATTCCGCCCCAGATACTTTGCCAGGTATGGTTGCGCAAATCCATGTATTTGGCCCCTTCATACGAGATCAGACAACCAACGGCATGACCGTCAACCGAGGCTATGCGCGCGTGGCGCCACGAGTAGAGCGAACGGTCGGTGGAGCATGAGCGAACAACGTCCGCAATGCCGTCTTCATCCAGGTCTAATGCTGTCAGAACGGTCCAGGCTATAAACGGGGCGTCTTCAATGACCGCATCTCTTATCGTTACTTCCATCATTTTACGGGACTAGATTGCTGATTAACACTGTGTGGGGTGGTGGGCGATTTGAAATTCGCAAGTAAAATTACAAATGTTTTTCTTCAAAAACAAACGTAGAACAGGAAAAATTAAATTATGCAGATTGCAAGGTATAGAAAATTTGATTACTTTTGCAATGCAAACAAAATTAAGTCAATACCACGATGGAATTAAAGAAAAAATTAGGTGCGGTTCTGTGCATAATATTTGTCCTCGGCATACTGGGCGATTTAATTAATTTTGCCGGTGAGTATGTCGGCTTTTTTAATGACGTAATGTATCATGTTGGATCTGTTTTGTATGTGAGCCCGGTCTTTCTGTTTTGGAGAGTGTATAACCTGGCTTTATGTGGACTCATGATTTATCTGGCAAGGCACCGCAACTTCTTTACATCGCCGGTATTCGGCTACATTGCCTTAGTCCCGGCGTTTATTGAACTCCTGTATTTCTTTAATAATATGTATGTAAGGGTAACCGATTCGGTGTTGATCAGCGGTTACTTTTGGTATGTTGTGCATTTTATTCTCGTTGTATGTATTGTCGTGGTCTTCTTTGGGATGAGAACCGAAGCCGTTATTAAGATATTGGCCTCTGTGCCATTCGTAATAGGGCTTATACCTGATTTAATGTGGCTCGGCCGACAGTTGCATTATGACAATGTGGTGGTTGATTATGACGCCTACGAAATGTGGATAGATTTCTACAACATCGTATTTAATGTTATTCAAGTGGTTGACCTACTGATTTCGGTTGTTGTGCTTGCTTTGACAATTAGATGGATG
>CAZEST010000138.1:0-3307 GCA_964514745.1 uncultured Alistipes sp. | reverse complement strand
GTAAGGGTAAGACTGACACTGGCTCTCCTGAAGCCCAGATTGCATTGTTCTCGGTTCGTATTGCTCATTTGACTGAACACTTGAAGTCAAATCACAAAGATCATACAACTGCTCGCGCTCTTAAGGCACTCGTAGGTAAGCGTCGTCGCTTGCTTGATTACCTGATCAAGAAGGACATCACTCGCTACCGCGCTATCATCGCTCAGAAAGAGCTCGGTATCCGTAAGTAATTCCGCCAATAGGCGAGGATCTATGGTCCTCAACTACGGATTCTTACCGTCAACCCACATTAACGCCCGTTATCGCTCAACGCGATTTCGGGCGTTTTTCAGTAAAGAGACCATTATTTTTAATCCTTTCGTAAAAAAATTACTAAATTTGCGTTGGCTTACAATTTGAATTATGAAGTATAGCGAAAGAAGTTTTCCGCGATTGCTGAAGCAGATGCTCGGCGGTGGGGGATACGTTAGTTTCCCCGAACTGCTGATGGGCGTTACGCGTGGGGGATGTTTTAGAGAATTCCCCCCGTTGCAGTATATGATGCAGGCGTTGCCTCCATCGGGCTGTTTGCGCCCGTTGATGATGGCAACTTCGCTGGCTGATGTCGGAGGTATCGCTGAAGAGTTTACGCGCATGACCGGCTTCCGCCGCGTATATGTCAGCTATCTTATGGATAGTTTTGCTTTTGCCTTGGGCTTGCTCGGTGTTGAGCCTGCGATTCCGCCTATGGATGATGAACCTACGGCGATGGCTTCGGATATCGTAGCGGAAGCCGAGGGCGAGTATGGCGACGCTGCGAGCAAGGCCGATGCTCGGGCCGATGAGGAACAGCAGCCGAAAGTGGCGCAGTGGAATAACCATTGGAGCTCTGACGAAAAAACTCGCTTCCTTGCCAGTCTGATTCAGATAAACCGCGACAATGAGCGGCGCTTGGGGGTGAAGGCAATAAATCCGGCATGCTGCTTCGTTGGTGATTCTAACTTCAAATTATCGGTAGAACTCCGACGCGATGAGCCGGGTGGAACCGGCGGTTTGTATTATGCGATCTACGCTCGTGATGGTGTGGTCCTGGAAACTTCGCTATTGGGCGCCATCTGCTATGATGACGTTACGCCGTTGCCAAGGGTAGCTACTGCGCAGGTGGTGCCGGCTAAGGTTGGTAAAATTTTGTTGTTTTGGGATTGATGAATAAAATAGAAAATAAAAGATTTTGCCGGATAATGACGGTAACAGGCATAGGTTCTGTTGTAATGTTTCTGTTGCTGCTGGTATACGGTACGGTTGATCTGCCTACGTCGGAAATGTGGGCGGTGATAACCGGTGCTCCGCATAGCGAGGTTGCCGGTATGATTCTCACTGATTTGCGCCTGCCGATGGCGTGCTGTGCATTCCTCTCCGGAATGGCCTTATCGGTTGCCGGCCTGCTGTTGCAAACAACCTTTAATAACCCCTTGGCCGGGCCGTCGGTGCTGGGCGTGTCAACCGGAGCTTCGTTGGGAGTTGCCGTAATGACCTTGTTGTTGGGCGGAGGTACGGCGATAGGTATTGACCGCTATACGGGGTCGCTAATAGGTGCAATAGTTGGGGCAGGATTGCTGTTGCTATTGCTGCTGTTGTTCTCTCGCATAGTTAAGGGAACGGCGATGTTGCTGATAGTAGGTATCTTACTGAGTTATTTGGCCTCATCGGTAATCTCAATTTTAAACTTTTACGCTACAACCGAGGGGGTTCACTCGTTTGTTATTTGGGGGCTGGGTAGTTTTGCCGGAGTCACACCGGACGACTTGATGATATATGGCCCTCTGATTCTATTGGCAACACTCGGGTCGATGTTGATGGTAAAGCCCCTGAATGCGTTGCTCCTCGGTAGCGATTATGCAGAGTCGATGGGCGTAAATCTGCGCGCCACTCGCAACTGGCTGCTGCTACTTTCCGGTCTGCTTACGGCTGCTGTAACAGCTTTTTGTGGGCCGATATGCTTCTTGGGCTTGGTGATGCCGCATGTGGCTCGTCTGACGCTAAATAGTTCCAATCATAATCTGCTGTTGCCGGCAACTGCAGTATGGGGCGGTTTTGCCGGGCTACTGTGCTGTTGCATTTCGTTGTTTGCGGGTAATGGTGGCATCTTGCCGGTGAATGCAATTACGCCATTGATTTCAGTGCCTATTATAATATATGTAATTATTAACCGCAATAAACTCAGCTATTTCAAATGAGCAATGAACTTTTACGATTAGAGAACCTTGCCGTTGGCTATGGGCACAAGCCCCTCTATGCTGATGTTTCGCTTGCGGTCAGAGAGGGGGAGATGGTTGTGTTGCTCGGCGCAAACGGGGCCGGCAAGTCAACTCTATTGCGCTGCGTTACCGGGCAACTTGCTCCGCTCTCCGGATCTATCCTTATTAATGACCGGTCGTTGGCCACTGTTAGAAAAATGGAACTTGCGCGACTTGTTAGTATAGTTAGGACCGATCAGACCTTAGTCGGTGGACTGACAGTTGCAGAATTGGTTGGCTTGGGACGTCAGCCTCATACCGGTTTCTTTGGCCGCCTTTCACATCGCGACCGAGATGCCGTAGCGGAAGCATTGAAGGCTGTTGGCATGACGGATTTTGCCGAGCGCCAGGTAGCTTCGCTGTCGGATGGCGAGCGCCAGAAGGTTATGATTGCGCGAGCCGTAGCTCAGGAAACCCCACTAATGGTGCTTGATGAGCCAACTGCGTTCTTGGATGTGGCCTCACGATTGGAAACCCTTCAGTTGCTTTCTTCGTTGGCTCGCGAACGCGGGAAGGCTGTTATTCTTTCGTCCCACGATGTTTCGGCCTCGTTGCGCTTGGCCTCTCGGCTATGGCTCATTATTGACAGCTGTGGGAATGGAGAACCTTGTTGCGCACCGCGTCAGCTTGTTGACGGTACTCCTTCCGAATTGATTCGGCAAGGGGCCCTGCTGCGCCTTTTCCCGGGCCGCAACGTCGCCTTCAATCCCCAACTCCTTGATTTCCTGCCTGAATAGAGCGAAATATCAAATTAAATGACTATTGTATCCGAGAGGTCTATAGGGCTGGTATGGCAATAATGCCTAAGCAAGAAATAGCTTTCTTTGGCAATTGAAAATTATAAGACCAAACGAACAAAGTTGTTGTATTATGACTTAGCTTCAATGGAATAGCTGATTCGAGATAAAATAGACATGAGGCCATGTTACAGTGATTAAGTGACATGGCCTCATTTGGTTTAATTGTTGTACGTTATTTTGAGGGATCGGTATACCACTTGGAATAGAAGAGGTAGTTGTGGGCGATTTTTT
>CAZEST010000137.1:0-3340 GCA_964514745.1 uncultured Alistipes sp. | reverse complement strand
TGAGATTGAGCTCAAATGCAAGAAATGGAAGTTGGTAAGTCGCAAGGAGATTAAGACTACCCAAGGTGTCATCACTAACAGAGGAACAGGTGACACACGCACTAAATGAGGCTTCCAAGATGGCTTCAAAATGCACTCAATACTATGGTTCAAAAGGTTGGTTGAAAGATGAGTAAACTAAGCATCGCAGATTTCATCAAGGAGAACTATCCTGAGTATTGGGGTATTCAAACGTATCCCGCCGAAGAGTGCGTGGCGTTCCACAAGGTGGCGGATGAATGGGGATTGCTGTGCAACTTTGCTCATACGCCAATAACCATCGAGGGCATCACGTTCAAGAGTGCCGAGCATCTCTATCAGATGATGAAGTTCACCAACCCCGACATCATCCAACGAATTTGGGCGGGCATCACGAATAATGGCAAGGTCTGCCATGAAATCAAGCGAACGGCCAAGAGCTACGAGCCGGAGCACCGTCGCGAGGATTGGCCCGGCATCTTGATCGATGCGATGAAGTTTGTGCTGGTGCAAAAATATCGGCAGTGTCCGGAATTTGCAGCGATGCTGAGCAAAAGCCGTGGCCGCTACATCGTAGAAGACCAAACAACTTTCCCGAAACGCTGCGCTGATGCATGGGGCGTTAAGTTGGTTGGCGAGAACTATGTCGGGCCCAACCTACTCGGTCGCCTGCTGATGCAACTTCGCGACAATAATGGCGAACTAACTTACCAGCTACCCAACGATATTCCAGCTTTTACGAGCATACATTAAAAAATGGCGGACCACTCTATTTGAGCGATCCGCCATTGTCTTGTATGCCGATTGAATTAGCCTTCGATAAGGTTTTTACCGGTCATTTCGGCAGGCTGAGCGATACCCATGATATGGAGAATCGTGGGAGCTACGTCGGCCAGAATACCGTTTTCAATCTTGGCCTGCTTGTCGTTGGTTACGTAAACGCAGGGTACGGGGTTCAGAGAGTGGGCAGTGTTGGGGGTGCCGTCGGAGTTCTCTGCATTGTCGGCGTTACCGTGGTCAGCGATGATGATTACCTCATAATCGTTAGCCTTTGCAGCCTCAACAACCTGCTTAACGCAGTTGTCAACGGTTTCAACAGCCTTCTGGATTGCGGGATAGATACCGGTGTGACCAACCATGTCGCCGTTAGCGAAGTTAACAACGATGAAGTCGAACTTAGCGGTGTTGATGGCAGCGGTCAGCTTGTCAGCAACTTCGGGAGCACTCATTTCGGGCTGGAGGTCGTAGGTAGCAACCTTCGGCGAGGGAACGAGGATACGCTCTTCACCCTCGTAGGGAGTTTCGCGACCACCGTTGAAGAAGAATGTTACGTGGGCATACTTCTCGGTTTCAGCGATATGAAGCTGAGTCTTATTGAGCGACGAGAGGTATTCGCCGAGAGTGTTGTCTACGTTCTCTTTCGGGAAGAGGATATGAACATTCTGGAATGAAGCATCGTAGGGGGTCATGCAATAATACTGCAAGCCGGGGATGGTCTTCATGCCGTGTTCGGGCATATCCTGCTGGGTCAGCGCAATGGTGATTTCCTTCGCGCGGTCGTTGCGGTAGTTAAAGAAGATTACCGCGTCACCCTCCTTAATGGTTCCGTCAACGGTTGAATTGTTGATAGGCAGAACGAATTCGTCGGTAACGTCGGCATCGTAGCTCTCCTGCATGGCCTGAACCATGTCGGTTGCCTGCTTGCCTTTACCTTCAACCAGCAGGTCGTAACCTACTTTTACGCGGTCCCAACGCTTGTCGCGGTCCATAGCATAGTAGCGACCAACGATTGAAGCGATAACGCCGGTTGATTGCTTGCAGTGTTCGGTAAGCTGTTCAATGAAGCCTTTACCGGAATGGGGGTCGGTATCGCGGCCATCCATGAAGCAATGGATATAAACCTTTGTCAGACCATATTTCTTAGCGATGTCGCAAAGAGCGAAGATATGCTCAAAAGAAGAGTGCACACCACCGGTTGAGGTCAAGCCCATGAAGTGGATAGCCTTGTCGTTATCCTTTGCGTAAGAGAATGCCGATTTAATTTCGGGGTTATCAAGGATTGAACCACTGGAGATTGCCTTGTTGATTTTTACCAAATCCTGGTAAAGCACGCGGCCGGCACCAATGTTCAAGTGGCCAACTTCGGAGTTACCCATCTGACCGTCGGGCAAACCAACGTTTTCGCCTGAGGCCTGAAGTTGAGAATGGGGATAGGTTTTGAGGAGAGAATCCCAATAGGGAGTAGGAGTTGAATAGATGGCATCGCTGTGGGTATGATCGCCAATACCCCAGCCGTCAAGAATCATTAATAAAGCTTTGTGTGACATTATTGTCTAAAGGTTTTTATTGTTTGCAAAGATTAGACAAGTTCTCCGGACAGTGTGGGAGAGCTGTTCGCATCCCACATATCCAGAGAACTTTGTAAGATTGATTTATTTCAGGGGGCAGCCTGCACACTTCTCCTGAATCTTCTTGAAGAAGTCGTTGCCCTTATTGTCAACCAAGATGAAAGCGGGAAAGTTCTCCACTTCGATTTTCCAGATAGCTTCCATGCCGAGTTCGGGGTATTCCAAGAGTTCTACTTTCTTGATAGAATTCTTGGCGAGGATAGCAGCCGGGCCACCGATTGAACCCAGGTAGAAACCACCGTTGTTCTTGCAAGCGTCGGTTACCTGCTGGCTACGATTACCCTTTGCAATCATTACCATTGAGCCACCGGCCTTCTGGAACTGGTCAACGTAGGGGTCCATACGGCCGGCTGTTGTCGGACCGAAAGAACCGGAAGCCATGCCTGCCGGAGTCTTAGCCGGGCCTGCATAGTAAATCGGGTGGTTTTTGAGGTATTCGGGCATCGGTTCGCCGTTGTCGAGGCGCTCCTTAATCTTAGCGTGAGCGATGTCGCGACCAACGATAATCGTACCGTTCAGGTTCAGACGTGTGGCAACCGGATACTTATCGAGTTCGGCCAGCACTTCAGCCATCGGGCGGTTCAGGTCGATGTTTACAGCATTGGTTTCCTCTGCGTTGCGCATTTCTTCGGGAATCAGTTCTCCGGGATTTGCATCGAGTTTTTCAATCCAAAGACCTTCGCGGTTAATCTTAGCCTTAACGTTGCGGTCGGCAGAACAGCTAACGCCCATACCGATGGGGCAAGATGCACCGTGGCGCGGCAGACGAATTACACGGATATCGTGAGCGAAGTATTTACCGCCGAACTGAGCACCCAAGCCGATTTTGCGAGAGGCTTCGAGCAGTTCCTTTTCGAGCTCAACATCGCGGAAAGCGTGGCCATACTCGTTGCCTTCGGTAGGCAGATTGTCGT
>CAZEST010000136.1:0-3518 GCA_964514745.1 uncultured Alistipes sp. | reverse complement strand
ATGATTCACTCAGCGCCCAAGCGGCCTCAACAGAATATGTAGCGCCCATCGTCTCGCGTATTTGATTGCGAAGGCGATCGGTAAGGATATAGCCGGCGATATCTATAATCATATCATTCCTCAAATTGTAAGGCCTTTGCATATACTTGAAAAACTTCAAATATGTTTGAGGCGTTTGCATCGCCATGCTGAATTCATTCTTGCTAACACCCGGCTTTACCGATGTGCCTTCCAGAATCTTGTCGGTAATCGGGAATGATTTGTCGGTAGGCAAATTAGCGATATACTGCTCAACTAACGGCTTAATGCTATCCACGTCGAAATTGCCAACAAACGCAAAAGTATAGTCGGAGGCATCAGCCATCATCTTCTGCGCATAATCAACCATCTGCTCACGAGTTATTGCATCAACTGACTCATTCGTCTTCAATTGACAACGTTGACTTTCGAAAAACGACTTTCTCACTGCATCAACATATCGATTATACGGCGTGTTTAGAAGGGTTTGAAGCTCATCACGTGTGGCGGATATAATATAATTGTAGTCAGCCTCATTAATAGTATATTCGGTAAACGAAGCATAGATCAATTCCATTAGAGTGGGCAAATTCTTAACTGGAGAATACCCGGTAAGTGATCTTTGATTATAGTCAAAGCTGTGTAGTAATACTACATTCTTTGGCAGAAGATAGTTATCCAGATCAGCTCTACTATATGAGCCATAGCCATGATAGGGAAGCACATCCCCGGCCATCTGAATTGCAGATGTATATGAATCGTCAAACGCGTTTGAGCCACCACGAGCAAAGGCACTGAAAATTATCTCGTCATCCTTCAGCTTGGTTGGTTTTACGATAACTTTTGCGCCGTTGGAAAGCGTCCACTCCGTTGCGTCAACTACGTCATTATGGGCCTCGCCGACGATTTTTCCGGCAGGAAGTAACGACGAAATTAGTGGCTCGGATTTCTGATTCCCCTCATACGGCAAAATTTCCTCAGCTTCAACGCCGGCCATGCACTCCTGCATCTCCTGCTCCGTAGGCTCAACAAATTCGCTGCCATCAGGTAAATAGACAAGCACTTTACGATTCTCGGTCGTCATAAACTGCGGAACCATGCTATTAATTACCTCAAGAGGTACATTCGCATTACATTGCTTTACAATCTGTAGGTACGTTTCCTCGCTGTACATTGGGAATCCACTGAGGAAATTCTGGACACAATCATTAGCATAGGAACCATTCGATTTGGTTGCTCGATTAGCATATTCCTGCTCTACATACGCATCAATAGCCTCCTTAAAAAGGGCATACTCACTTTCGGTAAAGCCATAACGTTGTGTGCGCAGAATTTCGCGATACGCATCGGCAAAAGTTTTACGTATATCATTCCCGGCTGCGTTCACCTGCATATGAAGCGCCATTTTCGTCCTCAATCCTTCAAATGGGCCATATGTTGTAGAGCTATTTATCATTGCAGTTTCTTGATTGAGAATAATATTGTGATATCGTATGTTCAACATATTCTCTATCGCACATTTTACGTAGAACCAAAGGGCATACTGATCTGTTTGCAGAAACTCCGGTGTAAACCAATCGTGCATAAAGTAGAAGTCAAAATAGGGAGTCTGTACTTCCGGATCTCTGCCAATGGCAAAGACTGTGCCGGGCAGATCCTCTATTTTAACGTATTCGCGAGGAGACGGGTTGGCAGGCATCTCCACTGTTGAGAACATCTCCTTTACCTTAGCCTCAACTCTGTCTACATCAATGTCTCCAACAACGATGATAGCCTGTTGATCCGGACGATACCACTTCTCATAGAAGTCGCGCAACACTTGGTGTGGAAAATTGTCAACAACCTCCATCGTGCCGATTGGCAAGCGCTCCGTATATTTATTGTTGGGCATCACCTTGGGCAAAAGCTCATAGTAAAGTCGCAATTCTGCTGAATTACGCATACGCCATTCTTCATGGATAACGCCACGTTCGGAGTCAATCGCATCATCATCCAAGGTCAAGTCGGTCGACCAATCACGCAACAGCAGCAAGCAAGAGTCTTGCACCGCTACACGTTCAGTTGGCACCTTTTTCAACGTATAGACAGTTTCATCATACATTGTATAGGCATTAACGTGGGCACCGAACTTAACGCCCAGCGACTGCATCCAATTAATGGCCGATTGGCCCGGGAAGTGTTTTGTGCCGTTGAAGCACATATGTTCAAGGAAGTGGGCCAAACCGCGCTGATTGTCCTCCTCAAGGATTGAACCAACTTTCTGCGCAATATAGAAATCGGCGTGTCCCTTCGGGTATTCGTTGTGACGAATGTAATACGTCAAACCGTTATCAAGATGCCCAATGCGGTAGGCCGAATCTATGGGCATAAATCCTTGAGCGGCAACTTTCACTGATATCAGTGAAATTGCAATAGCGAGAAATGCGTACAATAAACGTTTCATGGGGTTCTTAAACAGGATTTATAGATTGGATATTGCAAAGTTAATACTTTTTCTTCAATCTAATTTGTACTTATTAGAATATATTTATAACTTTACAGTCGTTTATATATAATCTGCTATATATTTTTCTGACAATAACCACGCTGTCAATCGTCTACATTCATCATTTTATGGATTCCGAAACAATATATAAAGAAACTGCAACCTCGATGGCTCCCGTCGAGGAGAACGCCAAAATCTGCGCAAATTGTGGCACGCCCATCACCGATACATACTGCCCCCACTGCGGCCAGCATATCGGTCAGCAACGCCTAAAGTTGCGCAATTTTCTGTTTAGCAGTGTTCAAGAAATTTGCAAACTCAATTCAGGCTTCTTCTACACATTTTGCAGATTGGCCTACCAGCCATGGGTGGTTATTCGCAACTATATCAACGGCCATCGCGTACGCTATACTACCCCAATTAATATGTTGATAATCCTCGTTTTATACGTAGCAATTATCAACTCGCTCTTCGGCGATGGCATCGACATCGGTAACACATTAAGCATAAACATCAGTTTGGTAGACGATACCGATGCACATACATTCAGCTACTACATGTCTAAATTGGCCGAAAGCCTGCTTAACAACCGCATATTTACCAACATCCTGCTCTGTATACCTATGGCCATGGCTACACATCTTACCTACATCAAGTTTGGTAGCCGTCGGTATAACAGCGCCGAATTCCTGGTAGCTGCAATCTATATGGTTTGCTCTCTGATTGTTTACGACTTTATAACCCTCCCTTTCAAGTTAATCAACGACGCATTATTCACATTTTTCAATACCCTTGCCCCGATTCCGGTCATCGTCATTTCGCTGCTTCGCGCCTTCAAAGTGCCCAATCCGCTTACTCGTATTTCGCTGATTATTCTCAACTTCGTTATCGCGCTGACTCTGCTAATTGCCTACGTTTTAGTCATCTTTTTCATGTCAGCCGGAGGAAAACTTAGCATGAGCGACCTATCCTTCTCCTCCTCCTTCTAACCGCCGCCCACCATCCCCTCCATACA
>CAZEST010000135.1:0-3521 GCA_964514745.1 uncultured Alistipes sp. | reverse complement strand
AACCGTAAAGCGGCGCAATTTCATCGCTCCATCAAGGAAGAAACAACCATCTACCCTCTCGCCAAGCCCGATGCCCAGCTTTGCGGCAGTTGCAGAAGATATCATTAGTTCGTTAGCCTCCTTCGGCAACTCGCCTTCGATAAGATTAGACTGCTCAAATGAAAAATCATGGTCTGCAGAATATCCGTTAAGCACGATGCCGGCAAAATTCTCCGGAGCCTTCAATACAACAGGCTGCTTTACTAATAACGATATCCGGCCGTCAGGCACACCCTCTCTCAAAGCATCCGCCATTACATCCGATAGTTCTACAATCGAGACCTCATCTTGATAATAATTGCCCAATGGTCGCAACGTAATAGATGCTTCAAACCCGGCAACCTTCTGACGGATAGCGTCCTGAAAACCTACTACAATAGCGATGGAAGCCATCATAACGACTAAAGCCAACGCCACACCGCCAATAGCTATACCAACTGCCGGCGACCTTCTTCCTCCATCGGAAGGGGCCAACCGCAGCCTATTCGCTATAAACATTTCAGTTCTCACGCAACAAAGTTACTAAAAAAATTTCATTTATATCTGATGGAACCTATGCTGATCGAAAAGCGTTATAATATACTCTCCAATTTTGTATAGCACGACAAAAAAATGTGCACTATTTCGCAGCATAGTTTTCAGTGTACTCCTTTGATATTTGAATAACATCTGTAACCAATGAAGCCTTTTAAACAGACGTTTAAGCAGCTATTATTCCTTTCCATCTCGTTGCTACTCATTCCAATTAAGTCGATGGCATCCGTAGCAATGTCTGACTCTATTGCTAACACCATACCCGATTCGGCCGCAGTAAAAACCGACCGACCGCTGACCATATATGCAAATCCCGCATCATGGACCTACTCCAATCCGTGGTGGCACGGATTATGGATCAACACCGCCGTTTACTCCGGCGCCTTCATTGCCACCCTATTCGTACTGGAATGTCTGCCCGAAGATGCAACAGCCTGGAACCGCGCAGAGTTGCAGCAAGATCCATTCTACAAACGCTGGTTCAACAACATCTTCAAACGTGGGCCGGAATGGGATCACGACAAGTTCATATTTAACTACGTTTTGCACCCCTACGCCGGAGCTGCCTACTTCATGTCGGCGCGCACCTGCGGCTTCAATTTCTGGCAATCAATGCTTTATAGTGCCTGCATTTCAACCATCGGCTGGGAATTTGGCATAGAAGCCTGTATGGAGCGCCCGTCATATCAAGACCTGTTTATCACACCGCTGGTTGGCAGCATAATGGGCGAAGGATTCTATCGGCTAAAGCGCCTCATAGTTGACCGTAACTACTATATGCTTGGGACCCCGATTTTGGGCCATATATGCGCATTTTTTCTTGATCCGGTCAACGAACTGCTCGGCCTGCTAAGTTCGAAATACGACTGTCGAAACCTCGGCCCCGGTTGCCTTACATCGCAGCCCCTACTAATGCCAACCACAAACAGCACTACCCCATCCATCGGATTCTCGCTAACCGCTAGATTCTAACCATGCGCTCGGCCGAAATTATTCCCGCAGATGAGAATCTATAATAATGGTCACAGGACCATTATTTACGAGGCTAACCTGCATATCCGCCCCAAAACGTCCGCGCCCTACGCGCTTGCCAAGCAAAATTTCCAATTCTGAGCAAAATTGCTCATACATCGGCACCGCCAGGTCGGGGCCGGCCGCACGAAGATAACTCGGCCTGTTGCCCTTACGCGTTGATGCAACAAGCGTAAACTGACTGATTGCCAGAATCTCGCCGTCGACATCACGCACATCGCGATTCATTACGCCGTTTTCATCATCGAAAATTCGCAAGGCAACAACTTTCTTTGCAAGCCATTCCATATCGGCCTGCTCATCGCCGTTCTCCACACAGACCAGCACCATCAGACCTTGACCGATGCTGCTAAGGAGTTCGCCATCAACCGAAACCCCGGCCTGACTAACTCGCTGCACAACAACTCTCATTCCTTCAGCTATTACTTAACTAATTCACGAGAAAGGTTCTCGGCAAGCTCACGGAGCTGAGCCTCTGACGTTGATGTTAGACGAGTTTTTACGGTCACCATCGGCTCCAACAGCTGAATGAATTTCAGCGATTCCAGTTCGCTGAGAATCTGCTTGCCGGCTATCGGGGCCCAACTGCCATTTTCTACGATACCAACCATACGCTTCTGCCACCCCTTCGACTTCAAACGAGCCAACAGTTCGCGCATCGACGGCACCAACCCGGCATCGTAGGTAGAGCAACAGAATACGCTGGCTCCACAAGCAAATGCAGCAGCAACGGCCTCCGATAGGTCTGCCGTTGACAAATCGAAGAAGCGAACCTTAACCCCCATCTCCGTAAGCATCGCGTCCAGCCGACGAGATGCTACTACGGTATTCCCATGCAACGATGCTACGGCTATCATGCACTCAGCGGGAAGTTCAGGTTCATACTTGCTCCAGCAATCATACAACGGCATCGGATTGAAATCGGCCGGAGCGATAATCGGGCCATGAAGCGGACACAGATAACTAATCGGCAAACTACCGGCCTTCTTGAGCAGCATTTGCACAGAAGGTCCATACTTGCCACATATATTTATAAAGTAGCGACGAGCCTCATCGACCCATTCGCCCTGCAAGTCAGAGCTATTCTTATTACCAAGGGCAACGTCAGCCGCCAGCGATGAGCCAAACATGCCGAAGGCATCCGCCGCAAACAGCACCTGCGACTTTTCATCGTAAGTAACCATTACCTCGGGCCAATGGACCATCGGCGCCATTACGAAACGTAGCTGACGGGAACCTATCGACAGAGTTTCGCCCTCCTTGACGCCAATGACACGTTCCGCATCAATTCCATCGGCAAATTGCGGCAACATCGCAACGGCCTTCGCTGAGCAAACCAACCGACAATCGGGATAATCCTTCATGAAAGTCTCTATCGCAGCCGAATGGTCCGGCTCCAGATGCTGAACAATCAAGAAATCCGGCTTGCGACCTTTTTCTGCCAAGAGGTTTGCAACAGCCTCACGCCATAACGCCTCAACCGAATGGTCAACCGTATCGACTACAACGAGCTTTTCATCCTCTATAATATAAGAGTCGTAGCTCATGCCATCCGTAAGCGGATACTGACGTTCGAACAACTTCAAGTCGGAGTCAACCGCGCAAAGCCATGTAACGCCATTGATTTTCTCGCCAACCGGCGCAACGTATATGTTCTTTCCCATGATATGCATTTTTTATTTTCAACACAAAATTACAAAATTTCCGCCACATACCCTCTACAGATGTTCAAAAGCATACTTTTTTATCAAAAAAAATTACTCCGTTCAAGCATTTGACAGTCAAACAAATGACTCCATTTCGTGATGATTTCGGCTTTTCTTTGTTTAAAATTTTTACTAAATCGTTTGGCCAGTTCAAAAATAATGCCTAACTTTGCAACGCAAACGGGAAAAACGAGGTCTACAAGACCAACG
>CAZEST010000134.1:0-3604 GCA_964514745.1 uncultured Alistipes sp. | reverse complement strand
TCCATCGGAATCTGCCAGATACGGAAGAAACCGAGCACGTGGTCGATACGGTAAACATCGAAGTATTCAGCCATCTTGCGGAAGCGAGCCTTCCACCAAGCAAAGCCGTCGCGGTTCATCTCCTCCCAGTTGTAGGTTGGGAAGCCCCAGTTCTGACCAAGGACAGAGAAGTCATCCGGCGGTGCACCGGCCTGGCAATCAAGGTTGAACAGGCGGGGTGAAATCCAAGCATCAACACTCGTGCGCGAGATACCGATAGGGATATCGCCCTTGATGGCAACGCCATGAGCATGAGCGTAGTCGCGCACCTCGCGCATCTGCTTGTCGAGGTGATATTGCAGCCAATAAACGTAGTTGATATCCTGCTGATTCTCCTTAACGAAAGCGTCGATAGCGGCAGCATCGTAAACGGCAAACTCGCCCCACTTAGAGAAGTCGGCCGAGCCGTTGCGGTCGCGCAGAACGCAGAACGCAGCGTAAGGGGTAAGCCATGCGGCATTCTCCTTAACGAAGTGGCGCAGCTGCGGAGCCTTGCAAGCCTTCTCCCCAACCTCGGCGAAGAGTTCGCGGGTGAAAGCATTCTTAGCCTCGTTAACCTTCTCGTAGTCAATCTCCTCCAGAGCGTTCAGCTCGTTGGCGAGATTGTCATAGTAGGCCTGACGCTCAGCACTCTTCAGCTTGCCCAGCTCCTTCAGGCGCAGATACATGGGATGAAGCGCGAAGGTTGAGTTAGCATTGTAGGGATACGAGTCGGTCCAGGTATGCGTCATGGTTGTATCGTTGACGGGGAGCACCTGGATGAAGCGCTGACCGGTCTTTGCAGCCCAGTCAACCATCAGTTTCAGGTCGTAGAACTCACCGACACCGAAATCCTCTTCGGAACGGAGGGCGAAGACGGGGATAGCCACACCGGCACCACGCCAGGGAGCCTTCGGGTTGACGAAGCGCATACCGGCAACAGCCATGTTTTCGCCCATAGTTGCGGGAGCAACTGCGAAGTGGCGGTTATCGGTACCTTCCCAGCAAACAACCTTGCCGTCGGCCTTCTTGAGGATAAGGAACTTGAATTCCAGGTCTTCTGGAAGCTTATCCAAAGGTAGAGCGCAACTCCAGGTAGGGAATGAGGCATCGCTCATAACAACGGCCTTCTCCGGAGCCCAGTTGCCCAGCGCGTCGCACGCACCCGATACGGCCAGCACCTCATCGGGGGCTACCATCGGAGCATCGCAACTCAGCAACAGCGAACCGGCCTCAACAGCCGGGGCCAATGCACGGCCTTCACGACGGCATACGCAGTCGGTAAACACTACAGAATAGAACGGTTTATCCCAAGGCTGATCCTGCCAGCGGTCAAAAATCTCATATGATTTAAGATTCTGACCGGGACGGAATTGATGACCATGGCCCCATTCTTGTTTCTCAAACCCGTTATCATTCCTAACGAAATAGCGATAGGTAAATTCGGGGGTACCATCCGGAAGTTCAATTTTTGCCTTCCATGTCTGCTCGCCGTATAGTTCGAGTTTAACGGCCTTCGAGTGGTCGCCGCCCCCCAGCTGCTCAATGTCAGCCGTAAGGTAGAGGGCTTCACCCCAGTTGGTACGGTAGTCGACGTTAAATGAAAGAATCATAGGTATTGATTGTTGGTCGATTTATTTTGTGTTTTATTAATTTTTCAAGATGAATGTAAGACACCGCAACCGCGGTAGGTGGTTATAGCAATTTTATCGAGATATAGCGCTTCGGATTACGCTTAACATCGATCAACAACGAGTCGAGCGAAGCGGAAGCGGCATTGAGATTGTCATATAGCTGACGATCATGGGTAAGAGCGCCAAGGGTAGAATTGGGATTATCCAATTCAGCCGATAGAGTCTTCAGATTTTCCGATACTACCATCAGATTGTTGACTAACGAATCAATCGGAAGCGTCTTCAGCTGACCGGAAACTTCTGCCAAATCAGCGGTGATAGTATTGACGTTTGTGGTGATGCCCTTAACGTTGGCCACAACGGGCGGAAGCTGAGCTACCGTTCCGTTAATTGAGCGCATCGTATTATCCAGTTGCAGGGTAATATTATCCAATCGGGTTACCGACGTTTGCAGCGCCGGATTTGCTACGAGAAGATTGATGTTGGTCAGCAGCGTGTCAACCTTTGGCAGAATTGCATTAACCTTCGGCATCAATTCACCCGACACACCGTCAAGCATGCCGGCAGCCGTAGTGCCAACAATTTTTTCACCAACCTTGTAGAAGTCCTTGCTGTCGGCCATATGGAGCACAACGGTCGATGTGCCGAGGATATCCTGTTCAATCTCAGCTGTCGTGCCAACCGTAAGGCGGAGCTCTTTATCCAAGCTGAATTCTACCAAGACATGGCCGGGATTATCATATTCGTAGCGAATATTGCTAACCTGACCTACCTTAAAGCCGTTGAGCGATACGGGAGCCGAAACTTGTAGCCCGGCAACGTTGGTGTAAGAAGCGCTATAGAAATTTGACGGCTTAAATACGTTAACGCCTTTCAGATACTCTATTCCTAAGAACAGGATAGCTATTGCCAATAAAACGCAACTACCGATTATAACCTCTTTTCTTGCTTTATTCATTTTTTGTTTTGTTATCAATTATAGCAACTTCGCCTTTACCTCGCGGCCTAGCAACGCCGGGCCGTATGTGTTAAGGTAGCTGCTAATAGCATTATATATGGCTTGAGCCATTTGGTCGCAACCTTTTTCGGAGTCGAGATAGGCCTCGCTTTCCGGGTTGCAGATAAAATCTAGTTCTACCAAGACCGCAGGCATTGAAGTTGCCCACAGCACCCAGAAACCGGCTTGACGCACACCCATCTGCTTGCGCGCTGCTGTTGTCGACAGATTCGTATGAATAGCGTCAGCGAGCTCAATGCTCTGGTCCATTCGTTTGCTCTGGGTGAGTTCAAATAGGATATCTCCCTCCAATGAATTTGGATCGAAGTCGCCATAGCGTTCCTTATGGTCTGGCTCCATTTCCATAGCTGCATTCTCGCGCTTGGCAACCGCCAAGTTCTCCGCACTTTTATGCAAGCCCAAGGTATAAACCTGGCAACCGGCAATGGTTGTGCGGTGGGCGTTGGTCTTTGCTACGGAGTTAACGTGTACGGAGATAAACAGGTCGCTATGATTTTGGTTAGCTATATCCGCACGGCCCTGCAAGGTTACGTAATAGTCGGCATCACGAGTCATTACAACCTTTACGTAGTCGGCCAGATGCTTATCTATCAGCTGTTTTACCTTGGTTGCAACATTCAACACGATGGTTTTCTCATTAGTTTTATCGCCGATACAGCCATAATCCTTGCCTCCATGACCGGGGTCAAGACAGAGCGTAAACTTCGCCTTTCCGGAAGAGTCAACAGTCTTAGATACGACATTGGCCGGCAATAACACTGCGATTAGTGCTACCACGGCAAGCATAATGAACCTATTAACTCCTGAAAGTGTCATCGTAAGGGATAAATCTGCTACAAAATTAACAAATTCAAGCTAAATATCCCACTTCCAAACAAAAAAAACGCCATCCCGTCCAATATTTTCTCCATTTCCGTCAAACTCCATCCCCTGC
>CAZEST010000133.1:0-3731 GCA_964514745.1 uncultured Alistipes sp. | reverse complement strand
AAATATTTTTGCGAAAATATTTGTAGAATTTCGCAAAGAATAGTTAAATATAGCCTTGTTTGGTTAAGCTGTGCAAAAGAGGCCCGTTCTGAGGTAATAATGGTTAATAAGTGTGAATGATGTATTGTCGGGAATTGACCGAAAATACCCTGTTTTTAGCTCTTGCAAAGTCAGAAATAATGCAAGAAGCGGGCGGCATATATTCTTTTTGTTGCATAAATTCGCGCTATCGCGGCTGTTTTGACGAAAATTGGTCGTAGCGAGGGATTGCAAAGAGATTCGTGAGTGATTTATGATGGTTAACCTATATTAACAAAAAAGCCCGGATGGTTGATTCATCCGGGCTTTAAAGGGGGTTAGCCGGCTACTTTAGCGTGACATGGCTTCTGCCGGGATATAGGTGCGGCAGGGGGTGTCGAGTAGGCGTTGGAGGGCGGCGCGTGCATCTTCCCAGCGATAGAAGGGGAAGTTGTCGGTAGCGCATGGGATTGAAACTTCGCGTTCGTTGAGCATGAACTTAACGATTACGTCGCCTTGCTTATTCTTGAAGAATACCAACTGAATATTCGAGGCCATCGGCGAAATCTTAAAGTCGGTGTAGACTTGATAGAGCCGGTAGGGATTGCTTTCGTAGGCTGTGCAATTTGGAAATTGCAGCAGAGCGGCCAGGGGAATTACGTTGCCGTCGTGACCGAAACGAAGCGTCGCACCGTTTTCGCCTTTTGCAATATATTCGTCGGCTGTCTCAACGATGTTGCGCAGCAGGTTCTTGGCGTTGTCAACATGTTGACCATCGGCCAGGGGATAGCTGGAGTTGCAGGCGTAGAAGTTGAAGTTGAAAACTTCCCAGAGGTTGAAAAGCTCCGTGCCTTGCCAGAGGTCGTTGAATGACAGCTTCGTCTCCATGTTCTGCATGTCTACCGTAATCCAGTAGAAGCTCCACATCAACTCGGATGGGTCAACATGGCGGCGTACGTAGAGCGAATCGCTGAAGAGCGCTTTCATCATGCGGTCTGGCTTGGTCTTTTCGGCGCGGAATTTACAGCAATCCTGATACCAATCGCCGTCCTTGCCGTTGTATTTACCCGACTCGGCGGAGTGGTAGTTGAGGTAGTCCATGTTGCGAGTGCCGGATTCGCGTGGGATTACGAGCGACGGATTCAGCTCTTTGAGCCCCTCAACGAAGGCAAACATCGAGTGGGCGCATCGCATTACTACGGTTGATGCTGCTGTAATTTCGGGCTTGCCGGCAAAGGCTTCGGGGTAGGCACGATACATGCGCTGGGCGATGTCGTGGTGCTGTCGGGCACCGAGTGGCGACAGTTCGCCGCCTCTGCCCTTAGCCTCTAGCCAGATGGAATCCAGGCGAATCAGTACGTCCTCGCCCAGCGGCGTTAGGGCGCCTTTGTCGTGGGCATCCTGCATGCGGTCAATGACTGTTTTATAGTCGTTATCAGAGATGAGATAGCGAGAGCCGTGGCGACCGTAGTGGCTGATGTAGAAAGGCTTGTAGCCCTTAGGGGCCGGAGTGTTTTGGCTTTCAGTGACGGGATAGGCATAATACACCCCTCCGGCCATGCCCGGGTTGGCGGCAATCTCCTCGGGAGTTGTCTGTGCGACAGCCGAGAGTTGCGTCAACAGGGCAGTGCCAAATAGCAGTGTGAATTTCCGCATTATCTTCATGTTGCAAATTTACGAAGGGGGGGTGAGCGATTAAATAGTGGTTGGGTAACCGGGATTCTGCTGAAGGGTTGGGTTGTTGACCATTTCAGCTTCGGGGATAGCAAAGAGCTGGAGGTAGCTGTCGACATCCTTGCCGAGGCGTTCGCCGCCCTTCCAATCCCAGTTGTAGCCGCTGGTAAACTTCTTGAAACGGATGAGGTCTGTACGGCGTACACATTCCGAAGCTAATTCTCTCTGGCGTTCAGCCAGGATGAAATCGAGCGTAAGCTCTGAATCGGAAATCTTGCCGGAAACGGTTGACTTCACACCGGCCACGGCGTAGGAGTCGCTCATGTAGGCACGCATTCGAATTTCGTTGACGTAGCCGAGAGCTTCGCTGCGAGAACCGGATGCACCGCGCAGGATAGCTTCAGCAGCCATCAGGTAGGCATCAGCCGTACGGAACATCGGGAAGTCGATTGAGCTGTAGGTGTCGCCTCCGGCCGAAATCTGGTCGTCCTTGGTAACGTTGCGCCATTTGATGTAGCCGAAGCCGCGGGTAAAGGTTGAGGTCATAGCGCCGTTTTCGTCCCAAGTATCTTTAACCTGATTGGGCAGGGCGGTCATGAATTGAGCACGTTTGTCGTTCTTGTTGTTGCCCCAGGTGTCGTTGGTGTCGAAAGCAACGTCGTCAGCGTCGAAAGCGTCAACCAAGGTAGTCTTAGCGCGGACGTTACCCCATCCCTTTGAACCAACACCGGTATTGTAGAGGCCGTCCATCGGGCCGTTTACAAAGGCTTTTACGTAGAAGTTGGTGCCGGCAGAGCTCTGAGCACGTTTGCCGTCCTGAGCCAGTGGCCAGATGATTTCGGAGCATGTATTGTTGTCAGCGAGGAAGATCTGGCGGTAGTCGGAAGCCAGGGGATAAGCGCGCGAGTCAATTACGCGCTTAGCGTAGGTGTAGCAATCGTTGTAGCGGTTCTCGCCAATCCATGTTTCTGCGTTGAGATACATGCGAGAGAGGAGGAACCAAGCAGCAACCTGGTCAACATGGGCGTAGAGTGCGGTCTTCGGAGCTGAAAGCAGGTCCTGGTTGCCGGAGTTGGTGGTTCCGAGGATTTCGAGCAGCTCGGATTCGGCATATTCAAAGATTTCCTTGCGAGAAACCTGAACGGGGAGGTCCTTCGGGCCAACATTCTCGTCGATGATAGGCACGTTGCCAAAGAGGTCGCAAAGCATAGCGTAGCAGTAGGCGCGGATAAAGCGAGCTTCGGCGCGATAGGCGCGGTAGTCGTTGGCCATCTCGTCGTAAACGCCGCGATCCTTCATGTTATCTTCCGTACATTCGCGCAGGAATTCGTTGCAATAAGCGATAGCCATGTAGAGGCGCTGGTAGGTCCAGGTTGCAACGGAGCAGTTGGATGCGTCCCACGACAGGTTGAGGCAACGACGCAGACCGTTGGACGAAGAGGGCATCAGGAAGTTGTCGGTATCGAGTTCCTCCAGGTAGAAGAGCAGGCGGACATAGCCCGAGTAGCCTTCGTTGGCGCCTTGGAGGTCGCCGTCGCCGCCGTCGCCACCTTGCTGGCCGGTAAGAATCAGCGAGCTGTAGCACTTGGCCAGCACGCCCATGTAACCGTCAGCGGTGCTGTAAACCTGGTCGCTAACAACCTGATTCTCATCGAGAGGCATCGTGTCCAGGTCGCTGAAGCAGGATGTGAGTGAGACGCTGCAAAGCAGGGCTAAAATCACTCCGAATATATATTTTTTCATCTTTGAGTCTAATTTAAGGTTTAGAAATTAAGATTTAAGCCGAAAGTATAGGTGCGCGGACGCGGGTAGACTTCGCGGTCGATACCGGAGTAAATTTCGGGGTCGATACCGGAGTATCCGGTGAACGTGCAGAGGTTTGAAACGTTGAAGCTCAGACGCAGGCTGCTCGACTTATTCCAGAGGTGGTTGAAGGTGTAGCCCAGGGTAATGTTGTCGATGCGGAAGAATGAGCCGTTTTCAAGCCAGTAGTCGGAGTAGAGCTGCTGGTTGTCGAAACCGGTGCTGATGGTTGACTG
>CAZEST010000132.1:0-3756 GCA_964514745.1 uncultured Alistipes sp. | reverse complement strand
GAACACCGGCGTTGATAGCCTTGTAGTATTCAGCGAGAACAGCAGCGTTAGTGTTAGAATCGTCACCACCGATGATAACCAGGGCGGAGATGTTGAGCTCTTTCAGAATTTCCAGACCCTTGTCGAACTGCTCCTTGGTTTCGAGTTTTGTACGACCGGAACCGATGATGTCGAAACCGCCGGTGTTGCGATAGTCATCAATGAAGGCGGCAGTCAGTTCAACGTATTTGTGGTCAACGAAACCGCCGGGACCCATGAGGAAACCGTAGAGCTTAGAGTCTTTGTTGATTTTCTTAATGCCATCAAATAAACCGCTGATAACGTTATGTCCGCCGGGGGCCTGACCACCGGAGAGGATAACGCCAACGTTAATAGGTTTGGCGGGAGCTGTCGCAGAGCTTTTTTCAAATTTCAGCTCGGGAAGGCCGTAGGTGTTGGGAAAAAGGTTTTTAATGTCTTCCTGATCGGCAACAGACTGCGTGGGTTGGCCTTCAATGGCCTTAACAGAGCCTGTGAGCACGATGGGGAGCTTCGGCTGGTAAGCGGCACGAGCCTTCTGCAAAGCGCTTTTCTTCATTACTTTAGATATCTGTTGGGTTTATTGTATTCTATGTTACAAAATTACTAAAAAATCGTCAAATGACGCTGTTAAAAGATGCTAACCGGGCTGGCCTCCTGCTATTGCAATAACAGCAGGTTGATTAAGCAAATATTTATTGGTCATTTCCATTACTTTAGCTGATGTCATTGTCATAACCGTATGGAAATGATTGGCAAATGTTTCCGGCGGAATGTTGTATGATTCGATTAGTTCGCGATAGCCGGATATATTAAATGGCGAATCAAGCACGCCGGCCAAGGCGGAAACAAGAACATTGCGCACTGTTAGCAACTCCTCTTCAGGCATCTCTTCGGTAGCTATCCGCTTGATTTCCTTATTGATTTCGTCAACGACGGCATTGGCGTATTTGTTGTCGCATTCGCAACTTATGATAACATTTCCATCCTCTAATGTTGATGTCAGATTGGCACTGATACCATAGGTGTAGCCTTTATCCTCGCGTATGTTGCTCATGAGTCGGCTGCCGAAGTATCCGCCTAATGCAACCGTAACGAATCGCAATGAATCGTACTCCGGATTGTTACGGTTAATAGTTGGAATCTGTATCCTTACGGCAGATTGTAGCGAGTCGGGAAGTTCCTTGTAGACTGTTTTGCTTGACGTAAACGGCGGAATCTGATGTAGGATCTGCTTAATGCGATTTTCTGAAGAAATGTTAAACGGGATACTGCCAAGAATTGTGCTGATTAACTCCTTTATATCGGGAGTGACCTTGCCGGATATGAAAATGGTCGGCGTGTTCGACAGCATAATCCCTTGATGGTATGCAACGAGGCTATTGCGCTCAACGTTAAGGATATCTTGAGGCGAAATGTAAGATGCTAGCGGATGCGATTCACCGTAACGAGTCTGACGCGACAAGATGCTAGCTTGATAGGAAGGCTTGCGCGATGCAATCTCTTTTTCAGCTGCACATTTATTCTTCAAGCTTTCCAATGTGTCGGCCGGAAAGGTCGGTGCGGCAATAATCTGTCCTAAGAGAGGGAATATATCTTGAGCGGTATGATTTAAGCAGTGCAACGTTAGCAGGAGCGAGTGGTGAGTAGTATTGCATTTCAGCCAGGCTCCGTTGGATTCCAAAATATCGGTAACCTCCTTGCCTGAGAGCTCCCCACAGCCTTCCGATAGCATAGCAGCCATCAAGGTTAGCGGTGCAGGAACGGGAATGTCAACGAGTCCGGCGCGCCATAGAATGGCAGTGCGAGTTACCGCTTCATCTCCCGAATTGAGAATAAGCAGCCTTGCACCATTAGGCAAGATTGATTCCTCAAACGCGGGTAAACGTAAAGAAGGGAAATCAGAAATTTCCGGAGATATAGTTCGGTTTAGCATTTGTTTTTGATAGCAGTATCCTTAGATTATTATGGCAGCATCTTTCGTGCTCGATGATTTACCATATATTATATGTAAAGCCTATTAGATTTTGCCTGATGCTAACAGCAGACGCGCGGCTTCCAAGTCGGCCGGCGTATCAATGCCGATAGTTTGATGGTTGGTAATGCCTACTTTGATTTTGTAGCCATTCTGGAGCCAACGGAGCTGTTCAAGAGATTCGGTGATTTCCAAAGAGGATTGGGGTAGTTGGGTTATCTCTTTCAGGACATTACTGCGGAAGGCGTACATCCCTATATGGGTAAAATAATCCCCTTTTCGAGGCCATTCCGATTTATCGCTACCTCTCATAAACGGAATAACCGAACGGCTGAATAACAGTGCATTATGCCGGCTGTCCATTACTACTTTCGGCTTGTTGGGGTTTTCCAGCCCTTCGAAAGAGCCATCCTTAGGATAGGGGAGTGCTAACGTAGCAATGTCGGTAGTTGCATCGTTGAAGCAGTCCATTAATTGCCTGATTTGGTTCGGGTCAATAAAAGGCTCATCTCCTTGAATGTTAATGACTACGTCGGCTCGGCTGTTGAGGTTGTTGTATGCTTCCAGGCAACGGTCCGTGCCACTGCGGTGGCTTGTTGATGTCATAACTGCCCTGCCTCCAAAGCCTTCAACAGCATCGAAGATGCGTTGATCATCGGTGGCGACAGCAACTTGGGTAAGTACAGATTCAACCCTGCGATATACATGCTCGATTACGGTTTTGCCGCCGAGATCGGCCAAGGGTTTCCCTTCAAATCTGGTAGATGCGTATCGTGCGGGAATAATACCTATAAATTCCATGATTCATTGATTTCTATACCCTCGATGCCGGTTGCCAGGACAGCGTGACGGAGCGATACAGGGATATCTCCGGCAGCAACAGGGTGAATATCAGAGTTAATAGCATTTAGCTTTTCAATAAAGGGTGTAAAATAAGCCGTAATGTCGGAAACGTCAGTTGCCGGGATTACCATATAATCGATATCCAAACCTTGCAACTGTTCAATAGCTTCCGGGGTCTGACAAGTAATGCCGATAATAGCGTGAGGCCCAAGCTTCTCGCGAGTTGCTATTAACATTCCTCGATTCCACTGCGATAGATGCACACCATGCACGCGAAGCTTGTCGACCAGCTCAATGTCATCGTCAAGGATGAGAATGGCATCGGCTTGCTGGCATAACGGAATTATTTGTTCAATAGTCGCGGACGGTTGACGGCCTGACAGTCTAATCCATTTACATCCACCCTCTATCGCAGATGTGGCTTGGCTAACGGCTGACCGCTCGGAATATTCTGAAGTTGAAAACTGATACATATGTAGTAGGGCTTTGTTGAGTATAAGACTTGGTGTAGCGCTACTCTTATACGGGCGCAAATTTCGAAATAAATCCTCAAATCTGCAAGCGGAATCAAAAAAACTACGTATATTTGCACCTAAAAACCAAAAAATCCATTATGGCAGAAAAAATTGAAGCTGAACTACCCGAAGAAGGAAAAGGGCTTAGTTTTGTAGAACAAATGATTGTCGATGACCTCAAGGAGGGGAAAAATGGCGGACGCCTTCAAACTCGTTTCCCACCGGAGCCTAACGGCTACCTCCATATCGGTCATGCAAAAGCAATTTGTATGGACTTTGGCGCTGCCGAAAAATTTGGCGGTAAATGTTTCTTACGATTTGACGATACCAATCCTATTAAAGAGGATACAGAATATGTAGACGCTATCCGCGAAGATATCCATTGGCTTGGATTCGACTGGGGCG
>CAZEST010000131.1:0-3757 GCA_964514745.1 uncultured Alistipes sp. | reverse complement strand
CTGTGTAATCTGTGTGAGGCGCTTTCATCCGGATGGTTTTCTGCGGAATCCGCGGTGGAGGGATAGCCGGATTACAACACAAATCGCCCTGCAGGGGACAGAACCGATGCAGGGCGGAATAAGTTAAGGATGAATTGAGCGGATGCGTTAATCTTTATTTTCAACAGGGAGAGCACGAGAAAATACTTCGCGGAACGAAACGATGGTTTCCGTACGAAGCAACCCCATCGGCTGGAGCTTGTCATGAATCAGGTGAAGCAGATGTTCATTATCGTGAGCATAAATCTTAACCAACATATCATACTGACCTGTAGTAAAATGCACTTCTGTCACTTCAGGAACGGTACGCAACTTTTCGATAATTTCATCGAATGAGGTTGCTTCTCTCAGATAGATGCCAACAAAAGCACATGTGTCATAGCCAAGTGTGGTGGGTTTAATCAATGCCCGGGAACCCTCCAAAATGTTTGTTGCTTGCAACTTTGCGATGCGTTGATGAATTGCAGCACCACTAACGCCACATTCGCGTGCGATTTCAAGGAAAGGCTTCCTGCCGTTGTCAACCAACATCTGCAGAATCTTGGTGTCCAACTTGTCAATTTGTAATCGAGCCATGGTAAATATAGGTTTAGTGTTTATTATCCCAAAATTGGTAAGACAGCTGAATTTTTAGGAATATTTTTCATCCCGGTTATATCTTTCAACCGCTTTCCGATACAAATTTAGCAATAAACAATTTGAAATCCAAAAAATAAATTGCAATATTTTTTACACTCTGAAAATTTTTGAAATTCAATTCAAAAAAAATAAGTAAATTTGTAGAACTATTAAGAAAGCAATGGGGCCTACTTTTCTTTTACTGCGGTCTATAGAAATACAAACATTCAACTGTAAATCAAAAAGTTATATTTTGATTTATTTTGAAAGATATTACCAATAATTGAGAAAAAAGGCCCAACGAATAAATTGCTATTAAAGTCCTGATTTTTAGTTTTTATGTTTTACAACATAAAACAAAAATTTTGGAATTTGTAACTCTTTAGAAACTTCTAAACCGAATTTTTCCACTTTAAATATGGGAATGCTCAACATAAACATTCATAATCTACACACACAACTCATCGGCCTCTCTTGCCTAATTGCGTGCGTGGGCTTGACATCTTGCTCACGAACAGACTCTCATGCAGCCAACAGCAAGCAACAGCCTACGGTTGTAGTTACGATTCCGCCGTTACAATATTTCGTTGACAAAATTGGAGGCAATCAAATTGAGATTGAATGTTTAGCTCCGGCATCGGCCGACCCTGAGACGTTTGAGCCATCCATTGCGCAACTACGTCAGGCCTCTGATGCCGGCCTCCTATTCACTACAGGATTGCTCCCCTTTGAAACAAAAATTGCCAAATCCTTAGAAGATTATAATTCGGCAATTAGCATCATCGCCTTATCCGACTCAATACCTCTCATCAAAGGCACTCACGGCGATGACGAATTAGACCCACACATCTGGACATCCTTGAGAAATGCTAAAATAATGGCACGACAAACATGCCGGGCTTTATCCGCGAAATTACCGGATAGGCGAGCCTATTTTGAAGAACGATTGAATACATTGGAACAACATCTCGACTCTCTCGACTCTGCGATTTCTCACCAATTAGCTCCTGCTAAAGAACGTTCTTTCATCGTTTGGCACCCGTCGCTGAGCTATTTCGCCCGCGACTACGAATTGCACCAACTTTCCATCGGACACGAGAATAAAGAATCATCGCTTACGGGATTAAATCAACGCCTCAAACAAATCAAGGAAGAATCGCCTATTCTGTTTTTCTACCAAAAAGAGCTGGATAGCCGACAAAGCCAAGCCATAACCGAAGCTACCGGTTTGAAGCCGGTGACCATTACTCCGCTCAACCCCGATATCGAATCGACCATCATATCCGCAGCTACTGCGCTATCCAACGCTACTTCTCAAGCTCAGATGACCGAATCTTCAACATACTAAGCAATTCAACGATGAACTATACAGAACTACGCCCCGGCCTCTCTATTCACCCGATTCAATCAAAAGAGCCATTGATCCGGCTTACTAATGTCTGCATGGAATGGGATCGACGGGAGATACTCAACGACATTAATTTAACCATATCAAAAGGTGATTTTATTGCCATTACAGGGCCGAACGGTGGGGGCAAGACCACCATGCTACGTATTATATTAAAACTACTAAAGCCAGGCAAAGGCTACGTAGAATATTTTGGCCCCGACGGTTTGACCACTGATCGGCTGCCAATCGGCTACCTCCCGCAAAAGAACATGATCGATGCAAAGTTTCCCATAACCGTCAAGGAGGTTCTTGCGTCGGGATTATTAGCCTCAAAAGATTTATCTAAAGAGCAACGCAACGAACGAATCGCAGAAATCCTCGACACAATCGACCTTAAGAAACATAGCGAACAAACCATCGGCAATTTATCAGGCGGACAGCTACAACGTGCGCTCCTGGGCCGTGCGCTAATTTCTCGTCCATCAATTCTGATTCTGGATGAGCCCCTTAACTATATTGACAAGAATTTCGAACAGAAATTATACAGCTTAATCGCCTCATTAGCTCACACCACTACCATCTTACTGGTTTCCCACGAAATGAGCGTAATTTCCGGGATGGCTAACCGACATCTGATTGTTGACCATACAATTCATGAATGTACAGCCCAGCACCATTTTATCCCCTCACCATGCAAATAGGCCTCAGTTACGGACAATACCTTTGTCTCCAACTATTCAATCACGATACTTCGTCCGGCCTTACGGGGCTTTTCCAGGGGGTAATCCCCATCGCAATAGCCCAAAATAACAAAGCAGCGCGCAACCATTCCTTCCGGCACGCCCCACTGCTTTAACAATTCGGCCCCCTCCGGATTATTAAAAGTATCTTCGCCTCGAGCGATAATACAGCTACTTATGCCCATCGTAGTAGCCATCAACACCATATTTTCCGCAATACAAAAAGCATCCGGAATACTGTACAGAAAATTGCGCTGAGCAAACACTATCGCAACGGATGGGGCCCCGTAGAAGCCACTTTTTATCTTTGGGTCATCAATAATTGAAGGTTGTTCTTTCGACACATAGCTACCGGCGAGACGCGTGCGATCCATGCATCCAATGTTTAGCTTACCGATCTTCTCAACAAGCTCGGGATTATGCACACCGACGACCATCGAGCGCTGGCCACCTCCCGCATTAGGAGCAAACAGGCCGGCTTCAATAATTGCATCCAACTGTTCGCGCGAGATTTGCTCTCGGCGATATTTACGTATAGAACGACGGTGCTTGATAACGTTCAATAGTTCGGATTCCATAATAAACAACTCCTCAAAACGACATTATTCAACAACTTTCCAGCACTGCGGATCCGGAGCAAAGAAAGAATGGTGATAACCATAAGCTACAGCCGGGCAGCCTCGACAGAATCTGAGCAACTCACATTTCGAACACTTCTCCATATTCTCATGTTTACGATACTGATTCTCACGTTCACCGGTAAAAATATCGTAGATCGAGGTTGCAACAGACGTATCGCCCGTATTAAACAGTCGGCCTACCGGCGAATCAAACCTGCGGCACGCCATTACCTGGCCTGTTGGCAGAATAGTTATATGACAATTTGCGCAGTTACAGCCATCATAAATCGTATCCTTATCCAGACCTTCCGGGATTTTAAACAGGCCCTTTTCATATAGGAACAAGGTCC
>CAZEST010000130.1:0-4155 GCA_964514745.1 uncultured Alistipes sp. | reverse complement strand
AGGATGAAGAAGTTATTTCTGCGATCATCTCCATTGTAAAAAATCAGAGGGAGCATAGATGGCGGAAGGGTTTCCGATACCTTGTTGTAGTTCCAGTCCGATCGTAATTTGCAAAACTCCGTCAAGCGGTCCTCCTCAATCGGTTCAGTGGATACCAGGAAGTCGCGATAATAGCGATTTTCGTAGAGGCGATCTTCTGCATCGAAACATGGGTAAAGTTCAGCCGACTGCACTACCGTCAAACCCGGAATCTCCTGTTTCGGAGTGGTTGCATAATAAAGCTTATCGTGGTTTGAATGGACATACATATCTACATAGCAGCAAGTTGCATCCCTTAAAGCCTGCAACGACGCAACTTTCACCCCACAAACATCAAACGGCTCATTCTTAGGCATGTAGCGACAATCCAATTCGCCGATCGGATGTTTTTCCAACGACTCACGAACCATGTTTATGGTTCTTGCATCATTACGCAATTCAGGTACTTCATCAACAAACCAGTTGATAAATTCGTCAACGCCAAGTTCGCGTACTTTATCTCTTAACGGCAGATTATACCTGATTAAGTCCGGCATTCCAAAGAATCTGCCCTCCATCGCTGCGATAGCTTCGCTAAGAGAGTCGTACCCCTCAGGCGACTTGTCGTAGTCATCTACATAAATTTTCGTTTTCATGATTATAAGTTTTTGGGTATAGTCAATTCTTCAGATTATTTGCCGTCAAGGAAGCATCGATGTCAATTATTTGGCAAATAATTCATCAATACGCGCCTTGGATACGCCATATTTCATCGCCAGTTTTGCATCAGCCCTTGCATCCTCTTCGCGGTATTGCTGCAGATGAAGGTATGCACGGCAATAATACAATTCGCCATCCTCCGGGTTCAGCTCCAATCCGCGTCCGATATCATCTGACGCCTCGGCTAAATCGCCCTTAGCCAGACGGCTCATTGCACGTCCGGTATAATATTCTGCTTTCTGAACCTTCTCAATCAAGCGATTATAATACGAAATGGATTCGTCGTACAGCCCTCGATTAGAGCTGGTAACAGCTAAAACCAACAGCGTATTGGGATCATCAGGGCGCAGTTGCTCCAACATAGCGAAATCGCCCTTTGCTCCTACAGAATCGCCCATAGTAAAGCGCAGATAGCCACGATTGAAATATGCCTCATAATTAAGCGAATCCATCTCGATAACCTTATCGTAGTCTTTCAAGGCATCCTCAGCCCGACCGATATGGGTCAGCACCGTAGCCCTATTCCTCAGAATCACCGTTGAAGCCGGAGCAATCGCACGGGCCTCCGAGAGCGTATGCAACGCCAGCGAATCCTCGCCTCGATAAAACTGAAACATGCCGACATTCGACAGCAACATTACATTCTGCGGATTTGACGGTTCGGCCTGCATAGCTGCTTTCAGCAACTCTTCCGCACGATTCCAATCCTGCTTTGCAACCGCCTCATCAGCTAATTCGATATACTTTAGGTAGTCGCTCGCAACAACAACTAAGATAGAGCCAATAACTCCAAACAGCGTTAAAATCAACTTTTTCATATCCATAAAGGTTTAAGGATTATTCCAATTTTTTACCACGAAGGAATAGTAGAACTTCCTTCTGAATCTTTGAATTCAGCACCATATTAATGCCAAGATATAAGGCCAAGCAAGTCGATGCTTGCACAAGCAGCAGCAACCAACAGTTAGCAATCAGCAACGATTCGGCCCATAGAGCAATCATGATTACCAAGGTCTGCACCAAATAGGGCAAGCTATCACCCAAGAACGAACCTACGCTGCGCCCGCTAATCGGCGCCGTTTTTATAACCATTACCAACCAGCTAATAAACGACGCTATAATCTGGCCGATCAGCAATAATTTGATGCCATATACTACGTCACCACCACGAGTCATAGCGATGACCGGCAACGTTGCCACCAAGAATATCATAGCCGCACCGTCGCGCAACACCTCCATCGCTACTACCAACTTCGTCTTAGCTAAAGCTATCACATAATTGTTATACAGCGAGGTCAGAACCGTAAACACGCCTCTCAGCAACAGCAACTGGAACAGCACAATCGAGGCATCCCATTTCTCGCCAAACAAGCAGTGGAATATCGGAGTTGCCATCACTATCAGAAATCCCATCGCCGGCATAAGCAAATAGGATGTAAAGCGATTCATCTTCGACGTAACCCTGGCAAATCGCTCCGCATCGTCCTGTACCTCCGACAGAGCCGGCAAGAACGACGAAGTCAGCACCTGCGATAGCGAACTAATGCCCATCTTGCTCCATTTATCAGCCTGGGTATAATAGCCCAGCGGAGCCAGGCCTACCCTATTGCCAATAAAAAACGAGTAGATATTCTGGAACAATACGTTCAAAAACGACGAAGCCATCATCCCACTGCCTACCGCAAAAAACGAACGCAACGATGATAGCGAAAAGCGCATCAACGGATACCATCCGGATGTCAGCCACAATACTAAGCTCTTAGTAAAGTTCAACGCCAAGGTCTGCCAGACAATAGCCCATGCACCATAACCGGCCACCGCTAACCAGATGCCAACAACCGCGCCAGCGATAAGCCCTATCGAATTAGAGACGGCAACCATCTTGACATCCATCTTCTTCATCAAGCGATTAGTCTGGACTATTGCCGTTGCATTCAAGATAAAGCTCAGGAACATTACGCGACTGATCGGAATCAACCGCTGGTCGCCCTGGAAACAGTCGGCTATAAACGGTGCACAAAAGAACAGGACTACATAAATCGTGCATGCAACCGCCAGGTTAAACCATAGGACGGTTGAATAGTCCAACCGCGTCGGCGCCTTACGCTGAATCAGCGCATAAGAGAATCCGCTATCAACAAACAGCGACGCAAAGGCTTGAAACACCAACACAGCCCCAATCAGGCCAAAATCCTCCTGACTAAGCAAGCGCGCCAGCACTATTCCCGTAACAGCATATAAAATCTGCTGCGAGACCTTGTCGATAACGTTCCATTTTACCGACCGTGCTGTCAGTGTTTTCAGTCCTGCGCCCAATATTGTTATCTTTATTGTTCAGAATCGTTCGTATCTGGAGCTGTCTCCACGGAATTATCCGTCTCCGTCGGTACAGATGTTTCCGTGCCGTCCATCGAATAGAGTTTCACACCCATACTATAGTTACGAATCTTCTGCGGTTCAACTTTATAATACAACTTTCCGGGGAACATACCCTTAACGCTCAGCGTACCGGTAACCCACACTCCGGTTGTACCGGTCCCAAAGAAGCGACACGACGCATCCGTAGCCTCCAAGCCATCGGCCTGAATAGACCCAACTCCGGTATTGTTAAACACGGCGGAATCACACTTCCCACTGACAATCAGCTGGCCGTTGCCCGTCTTAATAGACCCGTTAAACTGCGAGCAGTGAATATCCTTTACAATCAGGCTACCATTACCGATAACCGTAGCCTTAAACTCCGGGCACGCAGCTACGGAAAGCACCTTTACCGTTGAGTCGCCACTATTCTGTACCTTTGTGAGGAACTTAGAATACACCGTAACAACCGGCAACTTCACCGATTTTTCCTCCTCGGTTAAGAAATTAGTCTGGACCATCAAACGGCCCTTCTTTGAAAAGTCAAAAATAAGCTTATCAGCAGCGTCCTTAGTAGCTTCATACACGGCTATACCGGCAGAATCCTCGCTACACTTATATATAACGTTAACGTTATCCTCAACAGCGAGCGAACTAAAGTCGCCAACACTCAATTCATATCTGTTGACCTCTGCAGCGAAAGCTTCAGAGAACGACAAACCGGCCATCAGACCAACTAATAGAATCCAGAACTTTTTCACGACGATATTTTAGATTGGTTGTTGTAATTTCTCTTCAACCATAGCAATTATATCAAACAGCTCCTGCTTGGTATTAGCCCGCAACATCGCAATGCGAGTTTCGCGGAAGAACGGAATACCTTTAAACAACGAACTGACCGCCAAATGGCGACGAATATGAAGAATACCACGATATTCATCAATTCGGTCGATGCTTTCGTCTATCTGCCGACGAAGAATGTTGAACTTCTCCGCCAACGTTAACGGTTTGCGCACCTCGCCGTAGAGCAACGTCTGCTTCATGTCGCTGAAAATCCAC
>CAZEST010000129.1:0-4174 GCA_964514745.1 uncultured Alistipes sp. | reverse complement strand
TGGAGCGCATGGAGAACGACCAGTTCTCGCCGCTGAACGACCCTGCCGGCGATAATTACCATTTCTTCCGCGGCTACGACTACGATGAGCAGCGCCTCTCAATCCTCGAACGCTACAAACGCTACAATGGTGTGGAGGGTAACTCGCTGCCTCCGGAAGATGCTTCCGACCAGCTCTATCAGAGTTCGCGCTCTGTGCCCGATGTTGAGGATATCAACCAGGATAACACGCTTAACGAATATGAACGTTACTTCCAATACAAGGTCTCTATCCGTCCGGAAGACCTCGTGGTTGGTAAGAACTATATCGCTGATAAGCAGACTTCAACCGTCTATACTCGCGATGGCAAGAGCCAGACGGTTGAATGGTATCAGTTCAAGATACCTTTGAACCAGTATGACAGCAAGGTTGGTTCTATCAACGACTTTACAACAATCCGCTTTGCCCGAATGTTCATGACCGGCTTCAAGGAGGTTACCCACTTGCGTTTTGCAACCTTGGAGTTGGTGCGTGGCGAATGGCGTACCTACGACTATAATCTCAATACTCGCGGCGAATCTCCGGCCGAGGGTCAGCTCGATGTTTCTGTTGTAAATATCGAAGAGAATGCCGATCGCGAACCGGTCAACTACGTGTTGCCTCCGGGTGTAACCCGTATCGTTGACCCCGGTCAATCGCAGGTTACCCAGCTCAACGAGCAGTCAATGTCGCTGAAGGTTACCGGGTTGAAGGCGGGCGATGGCCGTGGTGTATATCGCGATACTCAGCAGGACCTGCGCAACTATAAGCGTATGCAGATGTGGATCCACGCCGAACAGCTGATTGACGACGTTACAAACCTGAGCAATGGCGAGCTCTCGATGTTTATGCGCTTAGGTACCGACGTTAAGTCGAACTATTACGAATATGAAATACCCCTTACGCTGACGCCTCACGGCAATTATAACAACTGGCTGGAGAGCGACCGCGAAAAGGTTTGGCCTACGCAGAACTATATGGACCTTAACCTCCAGAACCTTGTTGACCTGAAGAAGGAACGCAATAGGGTGAAGGATGAGGGCGGTAGCGGCGTTGGCTATGCAACGGTATATTCCGGACGCGACCCCGATAATGAACGCAACACGATCTCCGTGAAGGGTAATCCTACGCTGAGCGATGTCCGCGTAATCCTGATTGGTATCCGCAATAACTCCAATACGGTTAAGAACGGAACCGTATGGGTCAACGAACTGAAGGTGACCGACTTCGATGAAGATGGCGGTTGGGCAGCTAAGACCAATGTTAACCTCGGTGTGTCGGACGTGGCAACGGTTAACTTCGGAGCGCACGTTGAAACCGCCGGCTTCGGCTCGGTTGACCAAGGGCTTAACTCGCGTCGTATGGACGACTATGAGCAGTATAACGTAGCCGTCCAGACCGACCTGGGCCGATTCCTGCCGGAAAAGGTTAAGCTGAAGGCTCCAATCTATTATTCATATTCAACCGAAAAGACTACCCCCAAGTATAACCCGCTCGACCAGGACGTACTGCTGAAGGATGCTTTAGACGACGCTGCCGACCAGCACGCGCGCGACTCGATTTCGGCCTATGCTGTAGAGCGCTCTACGGTGAAGAGCTTCTCTATATCCGGCCTGAAGTTTGACGTTACCAGCAAGAAGCCTATGCCGTGGGACCCCTCGAACTTTACTTTCAACTTCTCGTTTAATAAGCAGTCGAAGAACGACCCGACTACCGAATATGAATATACCAACGATTATCGTGGATCGCTGGCCTATAACTATTCGCCGATGATTAAGGGCCTGCGCCCGTTCGGTTGGATAAAATCGAAGAGCAAGAACCTGAAGTTCTTTAAGGAATGGGAGCTGAACTATCTGCCGAATACAATCTCGTTTATGACGAATATGTCGAGATACTACTATGAGATGCAGACTCGCTCAGAACTCGACCAGACGTTCCAGCTGCCGGTTTCCGTCAGCAAGAACTTTATTTGGGACCGTCAATTCCAGTTGTCATGGAATTTGACTAAGTCGATTTCGTTTACGTTCAACTCCAATACTACGGCCCACATTGAGGAGCCTACCGGAGCGGTCAATAAGAAGTTGTTCCCGGATGAATATAAGCAATGGAAGGATACGGTTTGGAATTCAATCCTGTCGATGGGTACGCCTTGGGCCTATAACCAGAGCGTTACGGCCAGCTACCGAGCTCCGTTTAATAAGATTCCTATCCTGGACTTCCTGACCGGTAACTTTACCTACAATTCAACTTATCGTTGGGACCGCGGTACGGAGGTTGACGGTGTTTCAACCGGCAACAAGGTCTCCAGCCAATCTTCGATGAATGTTGATGGCCGTGTCAACTTTGAGGGCCTCTTCAATAAGGTGCCTTACCTGAAGGAGATCAACAAACGATTCAACGATGTAGGTAAGAAGAAAACCGTGCGCAAGCCGAAGAAGTTTGAGCGCACCTTCCAGTTGCAGCCCGATACTACCGTAGTAATTAAGCATAACCTGCGAACCAAGAAGATCAAGGTGCGTGCGGAATATGCTACCAGCAAGAAGGCCTTCGCTTTCAAGCATAAGGTAGTTGATGAGAATACGATTGAGATTCTTACGAAGGGCAAGGAAAATGTTAGGTTCATTGTAGAAGAGATTCTCAAAGAGGATAAGTCGGTCTGGAATGAGATTGCTCAATATACGTTGCGATTGATTATGAGTCCGCGCACGGCGTCTATCCGCTGGAAGAAGACAAATACAATCTCCTTGCCGCTGTTCCGTAATGATATCGGCAATGTGTTTGGTCAGTCAACAAGCTATGGCCCGATGTCGCCCGGTTTGGACTTCGCCTTTGGCTTTGCCGGAGAGGATTATATCTATAAGGCAAAGGATCGCGGCTGGCTGATTACTGACGATGGCCAAACTTCGCCGGCAATCATTTCGAAGGCTAATGAATTGAACATTGAGTTGCAACTTGAGTTCGTCAAGGGCTTGAAATTGCAGCTGACAATGAACCGCACGGATAACCGCACGCGTCAGATTCAGTTCATGTACGATGATATGCCCGTAACCTTGTCGGGTTCGTATACCAAGACCCACTGCGCAATCGGTACGGCCCTGGGCTCTTCGAGCGCTGATGACGGCTACTATAGCAAACCTTTCCAGAACATGCTGGATTACATCCCGGTAATTGCCGAGCGCTACAATAGCCAATATAACGGTACGAGGTATCCTTATGGAGGTTTCCTGGCCGATAGCCCGTTGGCCGGCCAGCCCTATAGCGCGGCAAACGGTACGGTTTCGCAGACGTCGTCGGATGTGCTTGTACCGGCCTTCATCGCTGCATATACCGGTACGAATCCCCATAAGCAGTATCTCAGCCCGTTCCCCGATTTTGCTCAGGTGCTTCCTAACTGGCGATTGACCTACGACGGCTTGGTAAACCTCGGCAACATGAAGAACATCTTTAAGTCGTTTACGCTGAGCCATGCTTACCAGTGTACGTATACCGTAGGGTCTTATTCTTCCTATCTCAACTGGCTGACGGTTGATGGCGATATGGGCTTTACGCTGGATAGCAACACCGGCTTGCCGATTCCGTCGTCGCCCTACAATATTTCGTCGGTAGCTATTACCGAGCGCTTCTCGCCCCTGATTGGTGTGAGTGCCACACTGAAGAATGATTTGCAGTTTAATGTTGAATGGAAGGATCAGCGCACCCTGACGCTCAATACGTCGGCCGGACAGGTTGTAGAAGCAACTTCGCGCGGACTGACTGTTGGTGCCGGCTATAAGTTTATCGGTTTTAACTCCGTACTGAAAATGAAGGGGTCGCAAACCGGCGTTAGCAACGACCTTACGCTGAAGGCTGACTTCTCGTTGCAGAACACTCAGGCGCTGATTCGCCGTATTGAAAGCAATTATACTCAGGCTACCTCCGGTACTCGTACGCTGACGATTAATTTCAATGCCTCATACGTGCTGTCGAAGAAGTTGACGCTCGGCGCTTATTTCGATCATCAGGTTAATACGCCCTTGGTAAGTAACTCGTCTTACCCGACAACCAACTCCTCTTACGGCATCTCGCTCAATCTAAATCTCGCCCGTTAATCTCGCAGATTCCCCATCCGGATGAAAGCGCCTCACACAGATTACACAGATAACACAGAACCTGTTCA
>CAZEST010000128.1:0-4216 GCA_964514745.1 uncultured Alistipes sp. | reverse complement strand
ACCGTCTGCAACATGGAGAACTTCGACCCGCTGGGCATCCACACCGGCGAGTCAATCGTAGTTGCTCCCTCGCAGACACTCTCCAACGACGACTACCATTACCTACGCCAGCTGGCTATCAAGATTATCCGCCACGTTGGTATCGTCGGCGAATGTAACGTTCAATATGCCTACGACCCCGATTCGATGGACTACCGCGTTATCGAGGTGAACGCTCGCTTGAGCCGTTCTTCAGCTCTGGCTTCCAAAGCCACCGGCTATCCCCTGGCATTCGTTGCCGCCAAGCTCGGGCTGGGCTACGGTCTGTTCGATTTGAAGAACTCTGTAACTCGCGAAACCTCGGCCTTCTTCGAACCGGCCTTGGACTACATCGTCTGCAAGATTCCTCGATGGGACCTGGGTAAATTCCACGGTGTGCGTCGCGAAATCGGCTCATCAATGAAGTCTGTAGGTGAAGTAATGGCTATCGGCCGTACCTTCGAAGAAGTTATCCAGAAGGGTCTGCGCATGATCGGCCAGGGCAAACACGGCTTCGTTGAGAATCGCGATATGGAAATTGACGATATCGACCAGGCCCTCTCCGAACCAACCGATAAGCGCATCTTCGTTATCGCCAAGGCCTTCCAAGAAGGCTATACGGTTGACCGCATCCACGAGTTGACCAAGATTGACCGTTGGTTCTTGGAGAAGCTCCACAACATAATGGCTACCGATCGCGAGCTGCAAAGCTATAGCGAAATTGACAAGTTGCCAAGCGACTTGATTCGCGTAGCCAAGGAGCAAGGATTCAGCGATTTCCAGATTGCTCGCGCCGTTCGCAAAGAGCAATTCGACGTTGCCGGATCCGACAACAAACAGGTTCGCGACCTGCGTAAGTCAATGGGAATCCTCCCCGTTGTTAAGCAGATCGACACCCTCGCTGCCGAATATCCCGCACAGACCAATTACCTCTACCTCACCTATAACGGAACAACCAACGACGTCAAATACCTTGGCGACCACAAATCGGTAGTTGTTCTCGGATCGGGAGCCTACCGTATCGGTAGCTCCGTTGAGTTCGACTGGTGCTCGGTCAACGCTCTGATGACTGTAAAGCAGCAAGGCTACCGTTCGGTAATGATCAACTACAACCCCGAAACGGTTTCTACAGACTATGACATGTGTGACCGACTCTACTTTGACGAACTCACCTACGAGCGCGTCATGGATATCCTGGAGTTAGAATCGCCCCACGGCGTAATTCTCTCAGTTGGCGGTCAGATTCCTAACAACCTTGCAACCCGTCTCGACGAAGCCGGCATCAACATTCTCGGCACTACAGCCCAATCAATCGACAACGCCGAGGACCGCAACAAGTTCTCCGCAATGCTTGACCAGATTAGCGTTGACCAACCCCGTTGGCGCGAGTTGACCAGCTTTGCCGATATCGACGAGTTTATCCAAGAGGTTGGCTACCCGGTATTGGTTCGTCCGAGCTACGTGCTTTCCGGTGCAGCCATGAACGTTTGCTCCAACGACGAAGAGCTTCACCGCTTCCTCCGTTTGGCAGCCAATGTCTCCAAGCTCCATCCGGTTGTAGTTACCGAATTTATCCAGAACGCAAAGGAAATTGAGATGGACGCCGTAGCTCAAAACGGCGAAATCAAGGTTTACGCAATATCCGAGCACATCGAATATGCCGGCGTACACTCCGGCGACGCAACTATCCAGTTCCCACCGCAGAAGCTCTACGTTGAGACAATGCGCCGCATCAAAAAAATCTCAACGAAGATTGCACAAGCGCTTAACATCTCCGGCCCATTCAACATCCAGTTCCTTGCTAAGGACAACGATATCAAGGTTATCGAATGTAATCTCCGTGCATCGCGAAGCTTCCCGTTCGTTTCCAAAGTTATCAAGTTGAACTTCATCGACATGGCTACGAAAGTTATGCTCGGCATACCGGTTGAGAAGCCCAATAAGAGCATCTTCGACCTGGACTACGTCGGCATGAAAGCCTCGCAGTTCAGCTTCTCCCGTCTGCAGGGTGCAGACCCCGTATTGGGTGTAGACATGGCGTCGACCGGCGAAGTTGGATGCATCGGCGACGATATGTCGGAAGCCGTACTGAAAGCAATGCTCTCAGTTGGATACAAAGTGCCGAAGAAGACCGTACTGATGTCAACAGGTACCCCTCGCCAGAAAGCCGACATGCTCGATGCAGCCCATCGCCTTCACAACAACGGATTCACAATCTATGCAACCGAAGGCACCGCTCGTTTCCTCAACGAAAACGGTATTCCGGCAATCCGCGTCTATTGGCCGTCGGACCCCGAAAGCAAACCGCAAGCCCTGCAACTTCTCCACGAAAAGAAGATCGACTTGGTTGTCAACCTGCCTAAGAACCTTTCATCAGCCGAACTGTCGAACGGCTACAAGATTCGTCGCGCAGCCATCGACTTAAACATTCCGCTACTGACCAATGCCCGATTAGCTACGGCATTTATCCGCGCATTTACAACGCTTTCGCTTGACGATATCCAAATTAAATCGTGGGACGAATATAAATAATCAGCTCACTGCCACTACCGCGCAACGCTGAGATTCAGCCCCCAAGATAACGCCTCGCCTAATATTATTTTAGGTGAGGCGTAACTATACGGAGCAAAGCATTTTTAGATTACCCCAGCATTTACAACGATAAAGCCGAGTATTTTCACGACGAATCAGCCAGGGCAGCAATCAACAGCAAGCATAATTAACAAACAACATTTTCGTCTAATATAAAGCTAAGAATTAGCGTATTAGCTATATCTTTAGTAATTTTGCATCAGAAAATCATAGTATTAGCATATGACACTTAAGAAACAGAGCATCTTTTCGTTGATGTTATTGCTCGCTTCAGGGTCCTTTTCGATGCGCGCAGATGACTTGCCTACCGACAGCATCATGCGCGAAATCTGGAGCTACCAGCAATGCATCGACTATGCCCGCGAGAACAACATCTCGTTGCAACAATCGCTACTGAAAGAGGAAAATGCCGGTTACTCACTGGAATCCGCACAAGCGGAATGGACTCCTTCGCTGGACTTCTCTACCTCGCAGAACTACAGCAACGCACCATTTGCCACCGGTTCAAAAAACGCCTACAACAGTAGCTACGGCCTCAATGCCTCTTGGACCGTTTGGGATGGAGGGGTACGTTCCGGCAACATTGCCCGAGGCAAAATGAATGTTGAAATGCAGAAGGAAGCAACTACCGATATCTTCCGCACCCTGCAAACCGACATTCTCTCTATCTATCTCAACATCCTTTATCTGCGCGAAACTATTAAGACTAACGAAGAGGCAGCAAAAGTTAGCCAAGCACAAGCCGAGCGCGCCAAATCGCTGATGCAAAGCGGCCGCCTCTCGCGCGTTGACTATGTTCAATTAGAAGCGCAAGCCGAGCAAGACCGCTACAACGTTGTTTCGGCTCAGACCAACTATGAATCGCAGGTCATGAAGCTAAAGAAACTCCTCGAGCTCGGTATCAGCAGGAACATCGATGTCAAGAGTTACGATTGGACAGAAGCTGACGTAATGGCTACACCGCCCTCAATGACCGAGACCTACGACCTCGCCCTTTCAACCGACGCTCAGTTGCGCTATAACCAGTTAGCTTCCGACGTAGCTGAAAAGGATATCGAAATCGCCCGCGCCGGCTACTATCCTACTATCGGCCTCACTGCCGGAGTCGGTACGAGCTACACCGCGCCCAATAACGGCCAAGGCTGGGGCACACAGATGAAACGCAACTTCGGCGAACAAATCGGCCTGACAGTAAACGTTCCCATCTACGACCGCAAGAAAACCCGTACAGCCGTAAATCAAGCTCGCGTTTCTCAAATGAACGCCCAGCTCGACCAGGAAAGCCGCCGCACGGAAATCGCCCAGAACGTTGAATCGGCCTACATCGACCTCCGTTCCGCTCAGCAGCGCTATACCGCCGGCCTGGAGCAACTCAACTCAGCAAGCCTTAGCGAAGAACTCATCAACGAGCGCTTTGCCGTTGGTTACGTTGAAGTTACCGAACTGCTGCAAAGCCACTCAACCACTTTGGCTGCTCGCCATGAACTGCTACAGGCTAAATACATGGCTATCCTCTCTCAGAAAATGATTGAATATTACCGCACAACCAACATAACCCTGCCGTAATCCAATGAAGTATAATGCATTATTACTTTTCTCTGCTCTG
>CAZEST010000127.1:0-4373 GCA_964514745.1 uncultured Alistipes sp. | reverse complement strand
CATTCCATCGCTCTACAAAGAGACCTCTCAAGGAGGCCTCGCCGTCATCAAATAAAATACGGGAGACAAGCCGGCAATGAGGTTCGTCTCCCGTATTTTATATGTCGAAAAAAAGTGGTAACTTTGCATGATTGAATATTATATGAATAGCAAAGACTCACAAATCAAAAATATAGCCGTTTTAGGTTCTACCGGATCTATTGGCCAACAGACGCTTGACGTCTGTAGCGAATACCCCGATAAACTGCGACCAATCATTTTGGTTGCAGGCAGCAGGGTAGAGGAGCTAGCCCAACAAGCTCTTAAATGGCATCCGTTGATGGTTGTTATCGCTAATACCAGCTTAGAGCCGCAACTCCGCACGCTTCTGGACGGCACCGGCATCATCGTTGCATCCGGTGCACAAGCCATAAAGGAAGCCATGACTCACGAGAGCGTAGACATCGTCGTCACAGCTACGGTAGGCTACAGCGGACTTGCCCCCACACTGGCTGCTATCGAAGCAGGAAAGGATATCGCCCTTGCCAATAAAGAAACATTGGTAGTTGCCGGTGATTTGGTTACACGCAAATTAACCGAAAGCAAATCGCGAGTAATTCCGGTCGACTCGGAACACTCGGCAATATATCAGTGCTTGGTAGGCGAATCTCGCGATAGCGTAAAGCGCCTTATTATCACGGCTTCAGGCGGACCGTTCCGCACCTGGAGTTTAGACCAAATCGCCAAGGCTACGCGCAAAGACGCACTGAATCACCCCAACTGGTCAATGGGCGCCAAGATTACCATCGACTCTGCAACGATGGTTAACAAGGCGTTTGAGATCATTGAGGCACGCTGGCTCTTCGGCATAGAGTCGGATAAGATTGATGCGATAGTACATCCGCAATCTATAATCCATTCGATGGTAGAATTTGCCGACGGGTCAATCAAAGCACAATTAGGGTTACCCGATATGAGAGGACCTATCCGCTATGCCTTGGCCGGAGCTACCCATCCGGCAACCACCAATCCCGGGCTAGACTTCTCAGCCATCAGCGCACTGACCTTTGAGCAACCCGACACCACCAAGTTTCCGGCCATCACCCTGGCCAAGCTTGCCCTACAAAGAGGCGGCTTGACGCCTTGCGTCATTAATGCCGCTAATGAAATTGCCGTGGCTGCATTTCTTCAAGACAAAATCCGCTTCACGGATATTTACCCATTAATAGTAAAAGCCATAGAGACTATGCCGACCGACATCGTTGCGCCCTCTTACGAAGATTATGTAGAGTGCAACGAGCTGACTCGTCATCGGACAATGGAATTTCTTAACAACGTCTCGGCCATTTACTAACGCTGCAAATATCCACCACTAACACTACCGACAACACTCCTAATGGAAACATTTCTCATAAAAGCCCTACAGCTAATCGTTGCTCTCTCAATTTTGGTAATCATTCACGAGTTTGGCCATTTTTTATGGGCACGAGTCTTCAAAATCAGAGTTGAGAAGTTCTATCTATTCTTCAACCCGTGGTTTACGCTTGCCAAATGGAAACCCAAACATAGCGATACAGAATACGGTATCGGCTGGCTCCCATTGGGAGGTTACGTAAAGATAGCCGGGATGATCGATGAGTCGATGGATAAAGAGCAGATGGCTCAGCCTGCAAAACCCGACGAGTTCCGCGCGAAACCCGCATGGCAACGCCTGTTGGTAATGGCCGGTGGGGTGGTCAACAACTTCATTCTCGCTATTATCATCTACGCCGGCATTGCATGGTATTGGGGCGAAAAAACTATCCCGTACGAAAATGCCTATGAAGGCATGAATTTCTCGCAGGAAGCTATCGACATGGGATTCCGTACGGGCGATATACTTTTGTTGGCCGACGGGCACAAAATTAACCAAGCAGACCGCAACGTCGTCTTCAAGCTTTTAGGTTCAAAGACGATTACAGTGCTGCGCAACCATCGCGACACCGTAACTATCAACATACCCAAAGACGCCGTAGAACGGCTATCTGAATCAGGCTTCATGGCCTACCGAATGCCGGTATTCGTCAAAAGCCTCAACCCCGGAGACCCAGCTGAAAAAGCAGGCATCGAGATTGACGACCGCATTATTGCCGTAGGCGACTCCTTAACCCCATCATATACAGAGCTGGCCGTAGCTCTGACAAACTATGGTGGAAAGACAACAGATATTGCGCTACTACGCAACAACGACACAATCAACGTAAGCGCCACCCCTACGGCTGATGGCAAACTAGGCTTCGGTCTCAAGATGCCTGCGGAAGTATTCGTCTGCGATACAACTCAGTACGGGTTCTTCCAGTCAATTCCGGTTGGAATTCATAACGGCACCGATATGTTGGTAACATATGTTGGCTCATTGAAGCACCTATTCAGCAAACAAGGTGCAGAATCGCTCGGCGGATTCGGAGCTATCGGCAGCCTGTTCCCGGCAAAATGGGATTGGCGCACATTCTGGGAAATGACCGCCTTCCTGTCGATAATTCTGGCATTTATGAATATTCTGCCGATTCCGGCTCTCGATGGTGGGCACATCGCTTTCCTCCTGTGGGAAGTTGTAACTCGTCGCAAGCCCTCCGATACATTCCTGGAACGTGCTCAGATCGTAGGCATGACCTTCCTGATTGCACTGCTCCTTTATGCCAACTTTAACGATATTTATAGGTTCCTGATTAAATAAACACCGAACCTATTCAATAGCAACAACAAACCAAGAAACCATCAAACCGATGAATATACTCAAACTAAAAAAAGGCAAAGAAGAGTCGTTAGACAGATTCCACCCGTGGGTGTTCTCCGGCGCACTGGCTGAAAATCTCCCTGAAAATCTCGAAGAAGGGGAGGTTGTTGGCGTTGAGACATCAACCGGAAGGTTTATCGGCACCGGTCATTACCAAATCGGTTCGATAGCCGTCAGGATTCTCGACTTCTCAGACCGTCCGATTGATGCACAATTCTTTGGCGAGCGACTACGTGAAGCCTATGCCGTAAGAGTTGCTCTTGGATTGAAAAGAGAAGATAATAACGCCTTCCGACTGGTTCATGGCGAAGGCGACTTCCTACCCGGATTGGTAATAGACATCTACGGGCCGACAGCCGTTGTACAAGCTCATTCACCGGGCATGCACTTCTGCCGCCAGATTATAGCCGAAGAGTTGGTAAACCTCGAAGGCGCAGGCATCGAGAACGTCTACTACAAATCCGAGACCACCCTTCCATATAAAGCACGCCTGGACCCCCAGAATGATTATCTCATCGGTAAATATGCCGGAAACGAAGCTATCGAGAACGGGCTGAAGTTCAACATCGATTGGCTTAAAGGCCAAAAGACAGGCTTCTTCGTTGACCAGCGTGATAACCGTAGTCTGTTGGAGCATTATTCCAATGGCAAGAACGTACTGAATATGTTCTGCTATACCGGCGGTTTCTCTGTTTACGCTATGCGCGGTAATGCCAAGTTGGTCCATTCGGTAGATTCTTCCGAAAAGGCAATTCGCCTGACCGATGCCAATATCGACCTGAATTTCCCGGGCGACACTCGCCACAAATCCTTTGCCGAAGATGCCTTCAAGTTCCTCGACAGAATGGAGCCGGGAGCATATGACCTGGTGATTCTAGACCCACCCGCCTTTGCCAAGCACCGTAGCGCCCTGCGCAATGCCTTGCGTGGCTATCAAAAGCTCAACTTCAAAGCAATGGAGAAATTGGCGCCCGGTAGCATCCTGTTTACGTTCTCTTGTTCGCAAGCTGTAAGTCGCGAGCAATTCCGCTTGGCCGTCTTCTCAGCCGCTGTTCAGAGCAAACGCAAAATCAGAATTCTCCATCAGCTGACGCAGCCCGCCGACCATCCGGTTAACATCTGCCATCCCGAAGGAGAATACCTCAAAGGATTGGTACTTTACGTTGAATAATCCATGCAGATATTTCCAAGCTGAGATATCCAGATACATAAACCAGAAAAAGTAAAATGAAATTCCATAAATCACTGGCCATCGCCTTGGCCTTGGCTTCAGCTTATTCAGCAATGGCAAACAAGCTCGATCCTAACAATCCTTCCGGAACGGTTGTAGATCGTTTCGCCGATATTGAAGTGCTGCGCTACGTAGTACCCGGTTTCAACACACTGTCGCCCAAACAAAAGAAACTTGTCTATTACCTGACAGAAGCCGCCCTCCAAGGTCGCGACATTCTTTGGGACCAAAACGGCAAGTACAATCTCCAGGTACGCCAGCTGCTTGAAGCCATCTACACTAACTACAAAGGGGATCGCAATTCAGCTGAATTCAAAGCATTCGAGAAATATCTCAAGCAGGTTGAATTTGGCAACGGTGTTTACCACCACTATTCAATGGACAAGT
>CAZEST010000126.1:0-4437 GCA_964514745.1 uncultured Alistipes sp. | reverse complement strand
CCAAACCGGAAGCGTGGGGAGATACACAGTTTATTAATTACCCTACAACGCAATGCACATTCTACGGCTCACAGATTGATGCATCCAAGGACTGGAATATCTGCGTTGGCGATACGGATGGCGGTGTAGTAGTTCACATGACGCAAGACATCCTGCCAATCCAAAACAACCCGGGCAAATACGTTGTAGTCCGCAAGTATACCCTGCCCGACGGATCGCTCATCAAGCAAAGCATCAAGCGACTGAATTAGAAACCAAGTATAATGCCGGCTGAAATAGCCTTAAACTGAGGGCCATATCCCGATTTAATAGCATTTTTCGGTGTGTATCTTACGTAGACACCTATATCTTTATATCCAATATGGACATTATAACTCATGCGGAACGTCCGCTTATGTACTCCATTCCAACTTTCGCTATATTTAACCCCATCCAAAGTATAAGAGCTTGACACGCTGCCGTATGTAGTAAACATCGCCCAAATTCCGGCCTCAACCTTCCAGTTCTTACTGAGATTATACTTTACGCTAAAAGGCACCAGCACGCTAAACGCTTGCAAGCTTGAGCTACAATCTTCGGCTTTATCAACAAACCCTTGGCAGACTACAGATTTACCATCCTCGCCACGCGACAACCGCAAATCTTCGTTCAAATAATAGTAGTCCCAATCAATACCTACACCGAGCGAGAACGACGGGCCCTTCTTCCAAGGCGTATAGCGCATTGCCACCACATCCGACCAAAAGAACTCCCATCCGACATTCCTATGTCCGGTAAAATCAGCGGGAACACCTTGCATACTGTTTGCACCCAAAGCTATGCCCTTAGTGATGAAGTCCCAATGCGAGTCACTGCTATAAATAACGTTATCTATAATAAAGACATTCTCCGTATGGGTTGCTATGCTGTCTGCCGGGTTAGAACCGTTACGTTCCGAAGCTGCAACGCTATCAGGCTGCTCAACAGCAGTTTGGGCAGATACCCCTAATACCGATATTGCCAACGCAATAAGAATCAAATATCGTCTCATAATCTGATGAAATACATTGTATAGTAGTTGAGTAGCAAAGGTAGCAATTTATAGCCAACGTATCTATTAAATATCGTTAAATTATTCTCATTCTCCTCTATTGTAAAAATAACGAGAAGAAAACAATTAAGAGAATTGACCCTTAGCGGAATATTTTGTAACTTTGCAAATTAACTATTTGACGACTAAGAACAAAATGACTCGCTATACAAACCTCCTCACCAGGCTTTTCAGTTATATCTTACTGATTGGGTGTGCGTGCTCGGCCAAGGCCGAACTCACCTTCTCGGGCAACACCCTGCCGGTTATTACGATTACAGCCGAAACATCGACCGGATTATCCTCGATTTACGTACTTAACCAAACGGCCGGCGTAACGGCAAGCTATACATCCTCTTCAGCATCGCAGGTGCAATGGATGCGCTACAGCTCATTGGGAGGCGGCTATGCGGAGGAAATCGCATCTCAACAGAACGGCAATATCAGTTCGATAACCCTCGGCTCCGATGATATGGGCTATATTATTGACGATGGCTCTACGCGCCAATGCTATTGGATTGTCAACTATGCCAACCATACCTGCAACCTGCAGGCCCTATCTATTCCGTCCGAACAAGATTGCCTGACGGCAACGCTGCAGTTCACCGGAAATGCAGACCGCATCACGTATTATAGCGTAAACGGCGCTGCTCGCACCCTCTCGCGCGACCTCCTTCTTGAATACAACACACTGGAATATAACGCAGAGACGCAGAGCTACGATCAAATCATTACATCCTCGGAAATCGAATATATCGACTCGGAAATCCACGCTACAGCGCCGCTATGCAACACGGAGTTCTACCTCACCGGCGACCGATTCCAAATGGAATGGGGCGGCGGCAAAACCATACAAAGTCCAACATTCCAGGCCATAGCCGTTGAAGCCGTAACATCAGCAACGCAATCTGAACGATCCGTCGATAATGAACAGAAAGACAGCGGCAGCTCCAACGCTTTAGGCGGATCCGCTCCGGTTGAAATCAAGTTTGAAGCCGTAGCCACCGATGCCGCCATTTACCACGAATGGCAATTTGCTAACGACAGCGAATTTACCGACATTGATATGCGCGTAAATGCCTTCGAATCAGATCGAGTATTTACCGATTACGGCACGGTCTACGCGCGCTTCGTTGCCGGCGATGATTCCGGCCTATGTACCTGGACCTCTGAAATATATACCATAAACATCGGCGAATCAAAGCTGGAATGCCCCAACGCATTCTCGCCCGGCGCCTCCGAAGGCACCAACGACGAATGGAAAGTATCTTACAAGTCAATCATATCATTTGACTGCCATATCTACAACCGTTGGGGACTGGAAGTTGCCCATCTTACCGACCCCTCGCAAGGATGGGATGGTAAATATAACGGAAAACTCGTTAAATCGGGCGTATTTTACTACGTTATAAAGGCTGAAGGTGCCGACGGTCGCCACTACAAACTCTCAGGCGACATCAACATTATCCACGCCAAATATAACACGTCAACCTCATCAACCTCCGAATAATTCAGGGAGCTAATAATGAATAACAACACATCTGAAAAGCATACCCAACAACGCCTGCCCGGTACGTTATCCGTAGTCGGCGCGAGGGTTAACAATCTAAAGAACATCGACGTTGACATTCCCCACGGCACCCTGACGGTAATTACCGGGTTAAGTGGGTCGGGGAAATCTTCCTTGGCCTTCGACACGATTTTTGCCGAAGGACAACGTCGCTATATTGAAACCTTTTCCTCCTACGCTCGCAACATGCTGGGCAACATGGAGCGCCCTGATGTTGACAAGATTTCCGGTCTGTCGCCGGTGATTGCCATCGAACAAAAGACCATCAACCGCAACCCGCGAAGCACTATCGGCACCACCACCGAAGTCTACGACTATCTGCGCCTACTTTACGCACGCGCCGGCGAAGCCCGCAGCTATATCTCCGGCGAACGGATGGTAAAATACTCCCCCGAAAAGATTGTAGAGTTGATTCTGGAGGTCTATAACGACAAGAAAGTCTACCTGCTGGCCCCATTGGTACATAACCGCAAAGGCCACTATAAAGAACTGTTTGAAAACCTCTTGAAGAAAGGTTTTCTCAACGTCAGAATCGACGGCAAAATAACGGAGCTATCAGGCGGCATGAAGCTCGGCCGCTATCGCAACCACTCTATTGAACTGGTCGTCGACAAGCTAAAAGTCAGCGACAAGGATGAACGCCGTCTGCTCGATTCCGTAGTAAAAACCCTCAAGCAGGGCGACAAACAGATGATGGTATATGACCTCGAAACCGAGGATGTACGCCATTATTCCCAATCATTGATGGACCCGGTTAGCGGTCTATCATACCGCGAACCGGCGCCACACAATTTCTCATTCAACTCCCCATTAGGAGCCTGCCGCTGTTGCAAGGGATTAGGCGTTGTCAACATTATCGACCGCGACAAGGTCATTCCGGATGATACCCTGTCGATTCATGCCGGCGGCATCGTCCCCCTTGGTAAATATTCCAATTCGATGATATTCTGGCAGGTACAAGCTATCTGCGAGAAATATGGCGCAACGCTCAAGACCCCCATACGCGAACTTCCCCCGGAAGCTATCGAAGATATCCTCAACGGCACCGACGAACGCCTCAACGTACGCTCCGGCGAAAGTTCGATCCGCAACTACTTCCAAAGCTTCGACGGCCTCCTGAAATATATCGAGATGCAGCAGAGCGAAGAAGCATCCTCTGCCGCCCAAAAGTGGAGCGGACAATTCTTCTCGCGCAAAACATGTCCGGAATGTAACGGCGACCGACTCAATAAAGAGGCTCTGAATTTCTTTATCGACAACAAGAATATTGCCGAACTCTCTAAACTGGACATTACGGAACTCTTGGAATGGGCCAATACGGTTGAAGAAAAGCTCGACTACAAGCAGAAAGCAATCGCCGCGGAAATCATCAAGGAGATTCGCTCCAGGTTGAGCTTCCTGGTAGATGTTGGTTTGGGTTATTTATCGCTCAACCGCGCATCGGCCACGCTGTCCGGTGGCGAAAGCCAACGAATCCGACTGGCAACCCAGCTCGGCTCGGAGTTGGTCAACGTACTGTATATTCTCGATGAACCCTCCATCGGTCTACACCAGCGCGACAACCACAAACTCATTCAGTCGCTCAAACGCTTGCGCGATGCTCGCAACTCAATCATCGTTGTGGAGCACGACAAAGACATGATGCTCGAATCAGACTACATCGTTGACATCGGTCCGAAAGCCGGACGCAAGGGAGGCAAAGTGGTGTTTGCCGGTCCGCCAAGCGAGATGCTCAAGACCGAGACATTGACCGCCCAATATCTCAACGGCACCAAAGAGATAGCCGTACCGGCAACCC
>CAZEST010000125.1:0-4448 GCA_964514745.1 uncultured Alistipes sp. | reverse complement strand
GATTTTGTAAATATGCTTGCAGATAAGATATAATTTAGCTAATTTAGCACCATAATTCATGTAATATGATACTGATTGTAGACGATGACATAGCGATTAGGCAGTCGATTGGACTGATGTTGCATCAGGCTAAGCTGGAGTTTCAGGCGGTTTCGAATGAGGCCGACTGTTTGGCGGCTGTGCGCTCGGGGAGTGTGGAGCTTGTCATCCTCGACATGAATCTGGAGCTGACCACAACCGGTGAGCAGGGCATCGAGATTCTGCGCAAGATTAAGATTCTGACGCCTGACGTTCCGGTGATACTGATATCAGCCTGGGGCACAATTCCGTTGGCTGTTAGCGGAATGAACTATGGGGCGGCCGACTTCGTAACCAAGCCGTGGAGCAATCGCGATTTCATGGCGAAGATTCGCAGGCAGCTCGAAACTGCCAAACAGCAAAATCTCCACGAAAAGACTAAGACTCTCGACGAGATTGAGCAGGATGCCATCATCGAAGCACTCAAGCAGAGCAATGGCAACCTGTCGCAGGTGGCAACCCAGCTTGGAATTACGCGCCAAGCCCTCTATCGTCGAATGGAAAAATATGGCATTCAACAATGAGATATTCCCTATACTTCATATTGCAAATTATCTCGGTCATTGCGTTAGTGGTAGCCATTGTTTTTGGTGCTGCGTGGTGGTGGAGTATTCCGGTTGCTTCATTAGCCGTTATCGTTAGCTTTGTCTTGGCTTACAGGGTAGTAGCCGTACCGTTACGCACGGTTCAGAACGGGCTCTACCTGCTTCAGGAGCAGGATTTTTCCAGCCGATTGCGGTTAGTGGGCCAGGCCGATGCCGACAAGGTTGTGCGTTTGTTCAACGACCTAATGGGCACGATGAAAGCGGAGCGGCTGAAGAATCTGGAACAAAATGATTTTCTCCACAAGCTGATTGAGGCTTCACCGATGGGGATTGCAATTTGCAATTTCGATGCACAGATTACCGATACCAATCCGGCATTCCGCACCATGCAATGCGATGAGTTGCAGGCAGCCTTAGCTACATTGGGCGACGGCCAATCGCAGGTGGTTCGTGCCGGGCAATCGCAGATTCTCCGCTGTACCCGTAGCTACTTCATGGAGAATGGCTTCAAGCGTCCGTTCTTCTTGGTGGAGCGTTTGACCGATGAAATCATCAAGGCAGAAACCGCCATATTCAACAAGATTGTGCGCACCATGGGCCACGAGGTTAACAACACTCTCGGCAGCGTTACGTCGGTGCTGCAAACTCTGGAGGATATCCACGAGGATGACGATATCATCGTAGCAACGTTGCGCAGCTCTATCGACAGCTGCAATAAGTTGGGCAAGTTCGTCAAGGGTTATGCCGATGTTGTAAAACTTCCGCAGCCGGAACTGATTCGCACGGAGCTGAACGCTCTTGTGGCCGAAGCGTTGCCGGGATTGCAGCATCTTGCGCCGGCCAATATCTCAGTGACTGTCAAGCCGTGCAGTGCGGCGGTTTACGCCAAAATTGATGTCGTACTATTTGAGCGCATATTGGTTAACATCGTCAAGAATGCCATCGACAGCATTGGCTCCAATCAGGGCGAAATCTCTATTGCCATCGCGCCGGGTAGCGTCACCATCACCGACAATGGGCCCGGCATCACGCCGGAGAACGCACAGATGCTGTTCACCCCCTTCTTCTCAACGAAGCACCCCGATCGCGGTCTCGGCTTGATGCTGATTGCCGACATCCTGCGCAAGCACCATGCCGACTATTCCCTCACAACCGACTCCGCCACCCGGCTCACCACCTTCGCCATCCGCCTTCCCCGCGCCTAACAGCAATTGACGGAATCGGGCGGCGTATGCCGTCCAAAATCCGTGTAATGGGAAAACGGCCAGCCGTATGGTTCTGTGTTATCTGTGAAATCTGTGTGAGACTTTCTCTCATTCGTGCTTCTTACTTCTTTATTTGGCCGACTCCGATAGGCTGCTCGGAAATTTCCGGCTGAAATTCCCCCAAGAATGAATATTATTTACTAAATTTGCATTGCAATCCGAATTGCAAAAAGACATATAGCCATTGAGATGGCTTACAATAATATATAGCGTTTGCTATTTGTTCTATTCCACCCTGAAATCTGCAAAATTTTAAACTGGAAATGAGAATGAACAAGTATCAAGTGCTCGCGTATAGCGAGTATTTGACCTCTTGCTTCATTTCAGGTTTTGCAGAACCCCAGGGTGAGCATTGATTGGTCGATGCTCGCTTTTGTGGTTCTGTTGACTGCCTGAGAAGTGGCATTCGCAAGTTGATGAAACTAATCGAATGTCATTCAGGAATGGAAGATTTGCTGGAAGAGGTTTGCCGTACCCCTATTGACATAAAGGAAAATGAGATTCTAACGCTCTCGCCCGAGCTGTTAGCTACGCTTCTCATTGATCATACCACCCACAATAATATTTTGTGGGCGACCGATAACTATGCCCATTTGGGTAGCGGCTACCAGTTCAACGATCCTATTCAGATTGAGGCGATTACGGGCAAAAATGGCAATATCATCGTGCCCCGTGCACTGAAAAATCGTCAGCAGCAACAACAGCGCAGTCGCGAGATGGCGGAGGTGTTTACTCCGTCATGGATATGCAACAAGCAGAACAACCTGATTGATGCTGCATGGTTTGGCCGCGAGAATGTTTTCAACTGCGAAGTTGACAACCCCGACGGCTCCCACTCCTGGATTCCTACCGAAACCCCAATCCAATTCCCCGAAAATAAAACCTGGAAAGACTATGTGCGCGACACTCGCCTGGAAATCACCTGCGGCGAGGCGCCCTATCTGGTCAGTCGCTACGATGCCGTAACCGGTCAACCAATCCCGATTGCGAATCGTATTGGCTTGCTGGACCGTAAGTTACGCGTTGTTAGCGAGAACTGCCACACGTCAGGCGAATGGCTCAAAGCGGCCCAAGTGGCCTACCAAAATTGCTATGGCTATGAGTGGCAGGGCGACAATATCGTGCTGGCCCGTGAGGCGTTGCTAATGACGTTCGTAGACTATTACGTCGCGAAGTTCCGCACCGCTCCCCTACTGCGTTCGCTGCAATTCATCGCCTACATCGTTTCGTGGAACATCTGGCAAATGGATGGCCTAAAAGGCGTAATACCAAACAGTTGCCACGAGCAAGTTACTGAAATTCCATCACTATTCGGCGACGTTGAGCGCACGGTTACCCCCTGCGAAGGTTGCCAAAAGGGCGACATCAGGCTTCACAACGGCACTTACGCCTTGGTGAAAGATTGGGGCGCAAAGAAAGGCAAAGAAAAAATCCGATTCATCGACCTTATAAAATAATCTCCTCCTACCATGAGCTATTTTGAAGGACCAAAAACTAAACTAATCTACATTTATCGCATTAATGACAGGGCCCACAAGGGCTGCCTGAAAATCGGTGAAGCTACCTACGATGGCGACGACTATTTTCAGCAGCAACCCGGTAGCTCTAAACTTAATGCAGCGGCCCGTAAGCGCATCAATGAGCAGACGCAAACTGCCGGCATCACCTACGACCTGCTTTACACGGAATCGACCGTCCACACTACCAACAAGGGTATACGGTCGTTCAACGATAAGGCAGTCCACGACATTCTGCTCCGCTCGGGCGTTGAGCGCAAGGTGTTCGACCGCGTCAACAATGCTAACGAATGGTTTATCTGCGACCTGGCAACGGCCCAAAAAGCTATCGCTGCTGCCAAGAACGGGCGTGAATCGCTCTCCCCGGGCGAAGTTACCCACAACCAATCCCCTATCATCTTTCGGCCGGAGCAGCGAGAGGCTATCGACAAGACCATCACGCAATTTCGCAAGGGTAACCAGATGCTCTGGAATGCTAAAATGCGTTTTGGCAAGACTCTCTCAGCTCTGCAGGTGGTTAAGGAAATGCAGTTCGCAAGGACACTGATTCTTACTCACCGCCCCGTGGTTGATGCCGGATGGTTTGAAGATTTCAACAAGATTTTCTACGACTCTCCGCGCTATGCCTATGGCTCCAAAAACAAGGGGAGCAGTCAGCCGAATCTGGAGCGACGTGCCGTCAAGGGCGAATGTAACTACATCTTCTTTGCCTCGATGCAAGACCTACGAGGCTCTGAAACCGTGGGCGGTAAGTTCGATAAAAACGATAATATCTTCAAAACTAAATGGGACCTGATTATCGTTGATGAAGCCCACGAGGGTACGCAAACCCAGCTCGGCAAGGCGGTAATGGCTGAGCTAACCAAACCTACAACAAAAGTTTTGCAACTCTCCGGCACTCCCTTTAACCTGCTCAATGATTACAAAAACGGCGAAATATTCACCTGGGATTACGTTATGGAGCAGCGAGCCAAAGCCGAATGGTATGTAACCCATCCCGGAGATCACAACCCCTATGCATGCCTGCCTCAGCTAAATATCTA
>CAZEST010000124.1:0-4505 GCA_964514745.1 uncultured Alistipes sp. | reverse complement strand
GAATCTTGGTAACCTCCTTACCGTTGGCGGTAATCTTACCGTCGGAGTCAACCTCAACGCCGGGCAGACGCTTCAGCAGGTCTTCAACAACAGCATTGGGCTGAGTCTTATAGCTGTCGGCATTGAACTCAACCGTGTCGGTCATCACCTTGATAGGGGTTTTCACACCGACCGCACTGACCTCGCCCAGCATGATTGAGGAGGAGCCAAGGCGGAGAGTGTCGGCCTTTACATTATTCTTGACGGCTACGTTGCGATAGCCCTTGCTGTAACCGATATAGTTTGCTTCGATAATATAGTTGCCCTGCTTGACGCCCGACAACGAATATTTTCCGTTGACATCGGCTACGCCGCCGGCAACGAACGATGAGTCGCGTGGAGAAAGCAAACGGACCGTAGCATCGGCCATTGGCTCACCGCTCTCATCGGTAATTACACCCGTAACGGTATAGGCCCACGCCGCTACCGCTATCATCATTCCGGGCAAAACAAAAAAACCACGTTTGGAACGCATCATTTTTAATATATGAAAATGGTGTTGTAACCTAATATTAAGAACAGGTATTACCCAATTCGGGCCCATTCAAACCTAATAATTGGGAGATATTGGGTTAAAGAATCCCCAAAATTACTAAGAATTCTGAGAAGACACAACTTCACAAATCCTTTTTACACTGATTAACGGACTATTTTATCGCATAAAAGTTTAATTTCGTAAGTAACTAATTTGACTAATAACAAATATTTATAGAGCAACGAAGCCTCCGCTCCCCTGTCCTAAAAATTTTTAACACGTATACAATAATACCTATAACAACGTATCTAATCAAAACAGCCCCGACTCCCGTCGAGGCTGATTTATGGCTTACGTTTTATTCGCTATAAACTGGTATATTCTATACTCTAAATTTTGAAGATAGAGCTCAGAGAGTCTCTATTGACGATGCAAAAGTAGGCATATTTTTTATAACTTGCGCTATATCAGATGTAAATTACCTACTTTATATTAGTAAGCCTTTATCGCCGACTCTCTTCGCAACCTTAAATCGCCATCGCAATACTCATTTGTTGGTATTGCAACCGCTACTCCGGGTCTGCGCTCTTCGTTATAACGAGAGATTTACTTGGTAAGCGTAATCTCCAGCGGCAGGGCAACGGAGTTGGCGGTCAAGGTTAGAGTACGAGTAGCCTTGTTATAGCTCTGTTTCAGTTTAACATCGCAGGCAACGCGCTTGGGGCGGTCAACATTGTGGATTACAAATGTGAGGCTACGCGTTGCAGGCATCTCCTTATAGGTCATCTGAGGCTTTTCAACCGATAGCGTCAGCTTATCGGCAGCGTTGTCGGCCTTGATGTTAATCAGCGCATATTCGCCCTGCTTAATAGAGCGAGCCGACGTACGGTTGTCCTCAAAGAGAGTGAAGGATGTAGCTCCGCAGTTAGCGGTCGGGTAATAGTCGATGGTATAACGCGAAGCATCGTAGTCGCCGGTATTGTTCATCTTGTAGTCGGCCTTCGGCAGCAGAGCACCGCCACGTGCATACAAGGGCAGTACCGACAGCGGAGCATCTACCGTTACCTTCGAGCCCCCTTGATACTGGTTCAACGGGTTATTGATATCTACCCATTCGCCTGAAGGGAATACTACTTCACGCGACGTAGCCCCCTGCTTCATCACCGGAGCAACCATTACATCGCGTCCCCAAAGATACTGGTCGCTGATAGAGTCCAGCACTGCAGGATCGGCTTCGTAATAGCCCAGTGGACGTACCAATGGCAGACCTTGACGGGCATTTTCGGCTGCTAAGGTGTAGTTATATGGCAACCAACGATAGCGCTCCTTAATCAGAGGGAGCAAGATGCTCTGCAAGTCGGGATACTTATACGGTTCGGCGCTATCCTGGGCGTGGGTGCGCAGAATCGGCGAGAACAGTCCCAACTGCAACCAGCGTACATACAGTTCGGGATCGGTAGGATGGGCCGGGTCAACAGCGAAGCCGCCAACGTCGTGGCTCATATAGCCCAAGCCGCTCAAACCGGAATTAAGCATGATACGGATCTGCGGTTCCATGCCCCCCCACGAACGAGAGACGTCGGTTGACCAGGGATAAACCGAAAAACGCTGCAGGCCGGCCGTGCCACCACGCATCAAAGTCATCAGGCGAGTATCGGGATACTCGTCCTTGAACATATCGTAGATAATCTGGCTCCAATCGTTGCCGTAGAGGTTATGATATTGGCGCGTTGTCAGGCCATTGTAGTGATACATCCCCTCGGGATGCACCTCCGGCTCGCCCAGGTCGCCCCACCAACCCGTAACGCCTTCGTCGGTCAGCTGCTTATAGCGATTACGAAGCCATTTACGTGTCTCGGGGTTGGAAACGTCGAGCATACCGCCTTCGCCAACCCATATTGTAACCTCCTTAACATTGCCTACAGAGTCTTTGCCAAACATCTGCTTGGAGGCCAGTTCGTTGTAATTATCCAGGCCACGGCCATTACGCAACACGTAAGGCTGGGAGATACACACCATATTGACGCCACGAGCCTTCAAATCGGCAAGCATCTGCTTATGATCGGGCCACTGCTCGGGATCCCACGCCAAGCGACCCATATCCTGTTCCTTGCCATACCAATAGAGGTCAAGCACCATACCATCCAGGGGGTAACCTGCACGGCGAAGCGTATCGGCTACGCCAACGGTCTCGGCCTGCGTATGATAGCCATACTTCGATGAAATATAGCCCATTGACCAGAAGGGAGGCAGTTCTTGATGACCGGTAAGATTGGCAACCTCGGAGGCTACGCCCGGCATCCCGTCGGCCGATGCAAAGAAGTAGTAAGAGAGCGGAGCCGGCGATTCCGATGCATATTGCAGCGGATTAGAGGTAATAAGTTCGGCGGCAGCATAGTCGTCAACCAAGACGCCATAGCCCTCAGGCGCAATCAGCATCGGCATAGTAATATTCATCTGGCGAATACGGGGGTCATTGCCCGTATAGCCATAGTTCTGGCGGTTATACATTACCAACGTATCCCCTACCAAGTTGTAGGTCAAGCCTCGTTCACCGCCTCCATAGTACGCCTTACCGCTACCGATAGGCTGCAGCGTAAAGGTCTGACGGCCGGAGGCATCGCTTACGCGCTGACCGTTATCGTAAACACCGGCCCCCTTCAGGCCCGTCAAGGTTACGGCACCGGTAGTCTTATCGAGCGTAGCTACCATGCCCGACGGAGCTGAAATCACTCCGGTATAAGGATTCTCCAACAGCGAGCCGGTGAAGCCCCCCTCGCGCACTACGGTAGTTTTGGATTGAGCCGGTTCCTGACCTGGAAGATAGTTGTCAACGCGAATGATATTGTTGGTTAGCGCCGTAACGACAACAGTTCTAGCGTCGGGGCCAACGTTCTCCACACGCAACTGATGGGGGTCCATCGGCGGTTTCTGGTCAGGCTCGGTAGGCAAAGCGCTGTAAGCCGTTACGCAAACAACCAATGCCATTCCGGAGAAAGTAAGTTTAAGTTTCATGGATAGTAGCAGATGAATATGATGATGTAAGTTATTATTTCAAAAGATATAGAGGCAAACTACCCGGCGGCTACAAAGCGGAAATGCGAGCAATATACTTGCCGATGATATCAAACTCGAGGTTCACACGCGTCCCCTTCTCAATGCGACAGAAATTAGTATGCTCCATCGTGTAGGGGATTATGGCAACGCGAAACGAATCAGGCTTCGAATCGCAAACCGTAAGGCTCACACCGTTGACCGTAACCGAGCCTTTTTCTACCGTAACGTAGCCCTGGCGAGCCATCTCGCGGTCAACATCGTAGCTAAACTTAAAATAGCATGAGCCATCCATCTGCTCCAGTTCGGTGCAGACAGCCGTGCAGTCAACATGCCCCTGAACGATATGGCCGTCCAAGCGGCCATTCATTACCATGCAGCGCTCAACGTTAACCAGGTCGCCAACCTTCAGGTCGCCAAGGTTAGAGCGGCGCAGCGTCTCCTCGATAGCCGTAACCGTATACGTACCGTCGTCGCCATTGATAGCAACTACCGTAAGGCACACGCCATTATGAGCAACCGACTGGTCAATCTTCAGTTCGTCGGTGAAAGAGCAACGCAACGTAAGGTGGAGATTCCCCCCCTCACGGTTCAAGGCAGCAACAACCGCAGCCTCTTCAACAATTCCTGAGAACATAATTCTTTGAAAAACGGGATTATTATTTAGCAAAGTTAGCGAGAATCTTGCGCTTATGCAAAATTGCATAGCGAATAATTTCGTTTCAATGTATGAAAAAATAGATTAAAAGTTTCATGTTAGCAAAAATCTTTGTAACTTTGCGCTGCATTTGGAAAGATGCCGGAGTGGTCGATCGGGACGGTCTCGAAAACCGTTGTACCCTTTCGGGTACCCAGGGTTCGAATCCCTGTCTTTCCGCACAGAAAGCCCGGAGGGAATTGACCTTCGGGCTTTTCAAATGGGTTATGATTGGGTTAA
>CAZEST010000123.1:0-4550 GCA_964514745.1 uncultured Alistipes sp. | reverse complement strand
CAACAACGCTACCGAGTCGGCTCCCCCACTGAGAGCCACTCCAACGCGAGGATTGCCATCGGCTGTTGCAAGCCAACTTAATCCGTTATCAGTCAAGAATTTCCTAATTTGTTCAAGTGTAGACAAATTCGCTACAGATATATGCATAAATATGTAGTTAAAAATTTGGATTTCCTTCGCAGACTTCGTAATTTTGCATACGAACAAAAATCAAGTACGCAAAGTTACAATTTTTTTTGGAACTGATTCGGCTTTGATAATCAAAGAGTTTGTAACCAAAAGCTTCATTTCTGATTGTAATTTTCCCGAATCTTAAGATTTATTAACCAAAATCTTATTCAATATGTCCAAATTTGTTTGTTACTTTGCAATGTCAAAAATGAACAAAGAATACTGATTGCACCTACATAGATTTTAGAATTTTGAATTAATGTGATGAATTTGTTTGGTACATTGTTTGTTTCATATTGCGATGTGTTAAATTTTTAACGTACAAGTCGTTTCAATACTGACAATATTACAAATGCCAATAAGGAAGGAGCCGGGCCCGATGTGAATCGAGTCCGGTTTCGTCCTTTTATTTGGTTTTGTAGTTTCAATAAAAACAATTAACTTTGTAGCCGAATTCGGGTGATGCCGGAGGGCATCTTCAGGGAATCGGGTGAAAATCCCGAACAGACCCGCTGCTGTAAAGCTCATTTTTTCGATTCTCCCGCTACAATATGTCACTGTGGACCCCCACGTAATCCATGGGAAGGCGTAGACGGACCGGAGCAAGTCAGAAAACCTCCCGAATTTCATTAGACATCGGCTGCCTACTTTCGAGGACTAAAGTCAGGCAACGCCCCCAACTTCTCCCCCATCCTACACAACTCTTTCTTGTCAGTCGCCGGCGATGCGCTATGCCAAGAGGTTATGTATGTGCGCGCGCTAACGTATGTCTAATGCCCAAGTTGAAGCTAATCAACCACATATTTTTAACCTCAATTTAAAGAAAGAGATTGCATGAAAAAATCTTTACTCCTTACTATCTCTGCTGCTTGCGCTCTTATCGCTTCTGCCGATGAGACTGCACCCTCCGTTATGGACCTCCGCAACGGTGAGTTCCAATACAATGAAGACGGCTCATGGGTAGACGTTTACAACAACGATGCTGCTACCGTTGATGTAGACATCTTCAGCGCCACACACGCCGCCCCCTACACCAGCTATTTCTGTGGTTCACTCCCCTGCGTCTCTACATCCAACGTTAATCAAAGCGACTTTGTAACCAACCAATGGGGTTGCATGGCCGGCGGCGCCGTTAAGGTTGACGCTGAAGGCAACGTTCAGACCGCCGATAACGGCGCAGTTCTGGCCGAAGCCGGCGCTCCCTACCTCATGACCTACTGGAGCGAATACACCGAAGCAACCAGCCCCATGTCGGCTGCTATCCTGCTCAGCACTGAAAGCACAATGGCTGCAAAGGAAATCTACGTTTGCAACCACCCCTACGCCTACTTTGTTAGCATAAACGGCAACGACTATGCTCGCAAACTCGACCAAGAGGGCGATGCTCTGAAACTGCAGATTCATGGTATCGACGAAAACTTCGAAGACAACGGCAAAGTTGTTGAACACACCCTGATGTATGCCGCAGACAACGGCGACGGCACCTTCACCCCCACCGGTTCTACCGAATGGCAGAAAGTTGACCTCTCCGAGCTGGGCAACATCTATGGTATCTACGTTACAATGACCTCTACCGACGCCAGCATGTGGGGCATCAACACTCCTACCTACGTATGCTTTGACCGCTTCATGGTTGCTCCGGCTGCCCAGTCAGGCGTTACCGCTGTTGACATAGACATGAACGCCAACACCGAGGCAGTTTACTACACCCTCCAAGGCGTACGCACTCAGGCCAATGCTCTTACCCCCGGCGTATACGTAAAGGTTGTCAACAACCACGCTTCAAAGGTAGTAATCCGATAATTTTATTTTCTGCTTTATATTGATAAAGTGCCGCCCCGGAGTTTTGCTCCGAGGCGGTATTTTTTCTTACTTCAGATCCGGGTTCTGGCGCAGCCACTCATCACAAGCCTCGCGCAGCTCGTCGTACCAGGCCTTGCCGAAATAGTCGGTCAGCGGCCCCTCAAGGAATTGATATAAACGGATGCCCAGACGCTTACCGTTTTCAACAGCATCCTTGCATATCTTCCAACGATGATAGTTGACAGCCGTAAAGGTTGGATACTCCTTCAATCTAACCGGATAGAGCGCACACGATGCCGGCTTACGCCAGCCAACTCGCCCCTCACGATAGGCCTTATCAATCGCACAGAGGCATACGCCCCCCTTGCCAAACGTGCAGAACGCACAATTAGCATTATCCAACAGCGTAGTTACCATATCGCCATCCTGGTCGGCATAGGCTACACCGTTCTCCTCAACCTCCGTAACTGCTCTGGGCAGCATATCCCCTTGAATCTCAGGGAATACTTCCTCCAGCTTTTCTATTTCATCGAGAGTTACCGGCGCCCCAGCATCCCCCTCTATACAGCATGCGCCCAGGCATTTATCCAGGTCGCAGCAGAAATATTCTTCAGCAATATCTAAGGAAACGAGTGTGTCTTGAATCTGTAGCATCATCTTTTTTTGCTAAAAGTTACTCTGCAAAGTTACTGAAAGTTGAGAAAAAAACCGTAATTTTGCGCTCGTAAACACCCCGATATACGATGACTTTATGCCTCGAAGGTCTCGGCATTGCCCTGGCCACCCCCTTTAAAGAAGATTATTCTATTGATTACGAATCGCTTGGCAACTTAATCGACTTCCAGATTGAGAACAAAGCCGACTACCTGGTTGTGCTCGGCACTACAGGCGAAACCGTAACCCTTTCAGATATCGAACGCCACGATCTTGCTCGCTTTGTAGCAAAACGAGTTGCCGGTCGCGTACCCCTTGTGCTGGGGATGAGCGGCAACGCAACCTACAGTTTAGTCGACACTATTCTGCGTACAGACTTCTCCGGCTACGATGCAATCCTCTCGGTAGTTCCCTATTATAATAAGCCATCGCAAGAGGGTATGCGCCTCCATTTTGAAGCTGTAGCCAAAGCATCGCCCGTACCGGTTGTGCTCTACAACGTTCCCGGACGCACCGGCGCCAACCTCGATGCAGCTACAACGCTACGCCTTGCCGCTGAGCATCCCGAAAAAATCATAGCTATCAAGGAAGCATCCGGCAGAATGGGCCAGATTCGCGAAATCCTGGAAAAGAAACCGAAAGACTTCGTAGTATTATCAGGCGACGATGCCCTAACCCTTCCGCTGATGGCCATGGGAGCAAAAGGTATCATCTCGGTAGTAGGCAACGCCCTGCCTCGCGAATTTGGCGAAGTTGTACACCTCTGTCAGCAAGGCAAATTTGCCGAAGCCAACGCCCTCGACCGTCGTCTGCAGCCATTCTACCGCCTGCTCTTTGCCGAAGGCAACCCCTCCGGCATCAAAGCGCTGCTAAACCTGCGCGGCCTGGCAAACGACATCCTACGCCTACCGCTCACCCCCGTTTCCGGCGCGTTGCGCACTCGCCTCAGCGAAGCCCTCGCCGCTCTCAACGCCTAATATTCCTCATAAATAGTTGGGTCAGCAATGCCCGCCAGCTGAAAAGCTTCGCGGCGCTCTACACACGTGCCGCAACGTCCGCAATGCTTCTCGCCCCCCTTGTAGCAAGAGTAAGTCAGCGAAAAGTCAACCCCGGCCTTTGCGCCATGCGCTGCAATTTCCCCCTTCGTTAGATTCGTATAAGGCGCAAAGACCTCAATGCCCTCATACGTGCCTCGGCGCATAGCCTCCGACATCGCATCAACAAATTCCGGACGACAGTCGGGGTAAATAGCATGGTCGCCGGCATGATTGGCCAACATAACCCGCTTCAAGCCCCTACTTTCAGCCAACCCACAGGCTACAGCCATCATAATGCCATTGCGAAACGGCACCACCGTCGACTTCATATTCTCCGAAGTGTAATGCCCCTCCGGAATAGCCTCACTGCCACTCAGCAACGACGACTCGAAATACTCCCCAATAAACTTCAACGGAATTACCAGGTGCTCCACACCCAAACGGTTACAATTTTCGCGCGCACTCTCAATTTCGCGCGCATTATGATTGCTACCATAATCAAACGTTACAGCCAGAGCAATCCGCTCGCGATATTCATGTAGCAGGCTAACCGAATCCATACCGCCCGACAGGACAATCACACAGTCTTTTTCCATCCTTTTATTTACAAATAGATTATTAATCGACTTTTCAATCACACCGCAAAGTTACAACTTTTACCCGAAACATTCGCCACAAAAGCCATTCGTCAGGATGGCATCTGCCAAACGTCAGCAATGGTACGGCACTCAAGCGCAGCCCGTCATCAATCCTCGCGCCGTGGCCCAATCAAAGCATGGGGCGTGTGAAACATATAATCGGGAGATCATCATGGTAAAATTATAAAAACTGAGTCATATACACAGGAAGATAGACAGTATTGCCTTCCTTGCGTAGATCTTTTGT
>CAZEST010000122.1:0-4737 GCA_964514745.1 uncultured Alistipes sp. | reverse complement strand
CGCCAGTTTGGGCTTCAGCATCTCACGGGCCGGTATATGGTAAGCATTGATTCCGATGACCTTGTTGAGGCGGAAATGTTGAGCACTGTCAATGATGTTATCGAAAGTTCAAAGGCAGATATCGTAATAATAGGCTACGACGTAGCTTACGGAGAGAAAATCGTAACCGACTCGTTGGCCGATATGCCGGAGGATGCTATGCTGATAAAGAGGAATTTCTATGAGCAGAATTGCAATAGAATGATCTGGAATAAGATTATCAACGTAGACTATCTCCGTAGGCTTAACATCCGGTTTGACGAATCGCTGCCAATCTATGAGGATTTCATGTTCCTGATAGACCTGTTCCGTCCGGACATGAAGGTTGCTAAGTGTAGCGACATCCTTTATCACTACTCTCAGAAAGCCGTCAGTCTGACCAGCGAGAACGCTGTATGGGGTGCCATACAGTATCCCTTCATGCAGGCACTGTTAAGGCATGAGCAAGACGAATATTCCTATCTGCTAATTGTCCGGACTATGCTTAACCTGCTGAGTTTTGGTGAGGTCTCCGCTAAGCAAGTACATGGCCTGATGCAGAATCCCGCGGTCAGGGATGCCCTGAAGCGGAAGCATCTTGATCTGTCCAGAACATTGTTGCTTAAGCTGTCGTGTTATTGGCCTACGTTTAACATGGCCCGCTTTACGTATAACCACCTACGAAACCTAAAACGAGTATGCAGAGAATAGTCTATTGCGTTCCGTCGTTGCGGCTTGGCGGTGGTTATGAGAAGGTAATCACCTATAAAGCCAACTACTTTGCCGACATTGTCGGTGAAGATGTTACGATTGTGGCCTATAATCAGCAATCGCATCATACGGCGTTTAAGCTTTCCGACCGCGTAAAGCTCGTGTTGTCGTCTCCGGCAGACTACTTCCGCGATTGTGCTCCGATAGATATTCTGATATCAACATATCCCGTAGATGCCCGGTTGCTCTGCAAGGTAAAATGCGCAAAGCTGAAGATCCGCGAATTGCATTGCAGCGTAGAGCGCTATAGCTGGTATGCCGGCAAGAATCCGTTGCGCAAGCTGTATGCCGAAATCCAAAAACGACAGGAAATCCGGCTCTCTCGCCGCTATGACTATACGGTCCTGCTAACCGACCAAGAGCGCGAACTGTTTTGGCGCAATGAGCGGAATGTAAAGGTTATTCCGAATCCGTTAACGTTGCCGGCGCACAGCCTGTCAGACCTGACCGAAAAACGCGTAATTGCCGTTGGCCGTATCTCCTATCAGAAGGGATTCGAGCGCTTGGTTGAGGCGTGGGCTGCCATAGAATCCAAATTCCCTGATTGGCGATTGGACATCATCGGCTCTAAAGAGGATTCCGTTGAAGTGCTGAAGCTAAAAGCAGCTATTCAGCGCTGCAATGTAGCCAATGTCCGCTTATTGCCCCCAACTCAGGATATCGCTAAAGAATATGCCAAAAGTTCTCTGTTGGTTATGACCTCCAGATACGAAGGATTCGGCTTGGTCTTGACCGAAGCCATGGCTTGCGGTTTGCCATGCGTGGCCTTTGATTGCCATTGCGGACCATCCGATATTATCTCCGATGGGGTAGATGGCTTGCTCGTAGAGCAGGGAAATATTGAAGGCCTGGCCAACGCGATGTCGCGGCTTATGGGCAATCCGCAAGAGCTAACCGCAATGGGAGCTAACGCCAAGGTTAAATCATTGCGCTATGATTTGCCGGCCGTAATGCGAAGCTGGGAAACATTATTCACGATACCTAACGAATGCTGATAGAGTTATGATAAAACTTGCCTACTGCGTACCGTATCTGTGGAATCCGGGAGGAATCGACCGGGTTATCACCGTAAAGGCTAATTACCTCGCCGAGGTAATGGGCTATGACGTTACGATCATAACATCAGACCAGCAAGGCGTCAAACCCTATTTCCCGCTTTCGCCAAAGGTAAAACTGATTGATTTAGATATCAATTTCTATTCCTATCAGGGCAAAACGCATGGTCGGTGTCGTGATTTGATGACCCGGGCGTGGCGCTCAACATGGAAACGTCGCTTGTTCCGACAGCGGTTAACCAAGGCCTTGAAAGAACTGTCGCCCGACATAACCATATCAGCTTCGCGACGCGAATTGCCGTTTCTCTACAAGATTAAAGCCGGAGGCATCAAGATTGCCGAGCGCCATATGTGTCGCAACAACCGACTGCACCAACAGGCAGGGCCGTTGTTGACGCTGCTTAACCGCTATCTAACCGTAAAAGAGGATCGCACGGTTGGCAAATATGATTGCGCCGTAACCCTCACCGATGAGGACCGTCAGATGTGGAGTCGTAACAGCAACATGGTTGTTATTCCGAATCCGCTGACCGAGCCTGCTTTAGGTGTTGCCGGCCTAACCAATAAGCGTGTTATTGCCGTAGGCCGAATCTGTTCGGAGAAAGGATTTGACCGACTGATAGCTGCATGGAGTAAAGTAGAGAAGCGGTTCCCTGATTGGCAACTACAAATCGTTGGGAGCCAAGATTTTCAGGTAGTAACAGATCAGTTGCGCGAGGATATTAATCGCCTGGGGCTGCGGAATGTAGAACTTGTAGCGCATACCCATGCCATAGGTGAAGTCTATCTGAATGCTTCCATCCTGGCATTAAGTTCTCATTACGAAGGGTTGCCCCTGGTAATAATTGAGGCGATGGCGTGTGGCGTGCCGTGCGTTGCAATGGCCTGTCAGTGCGGCCCTCGCGACATCATTACATCCGGCGAGGATGGCTTGCTGGTAGAGGAAGGCGATATTGACGCTCTTGCCGATGGCTTGATACGCTTGATAGAGGATGAGCAGCTTCGCAAGGAAATGGGGGCTGCGGCGCTCCGTCGATCCGCCGATTATGCGTTGCCGACAATCATGCAGCGCTGGGACAAATTGTTTCACCAACTTACCGACCGTAAATGACAACCAAATATCCTGAATATTGCGCCGTAATTCGTACGCTGGGCAAGGCGGGCGATAAGTATCAGCAAGAGTTAGACTCTCTGGCTCGCCAAACCGTGCAGCCCAAGCGCATATTGGTTTATATTGCCGAAGGCTATGACCTTCCGAAGGAAACCATCGGCCGGGAGGAATATATCCGTTGTCCGAAGGGAATGATGACACAGCGCTCGCTCCCGTTCGATGAGGTTGACACCGATTGGATTCTGTTCTTGGATGACGATATCTATTTGCCCGACAGATTGGTAGAGTTGCTGTTTGACAACCTGCTCAGCAACAATGGCGACTGCATTGTCCCGTCGATATTTGACCACACTCATCAGCCGATAAGCCGGAAACTCTACGATTTCTGTTTACACCAAACGCTGCCTCATACCCATCGGGATTGGGCCTTTAGGGTTCGTCTGGATGGAGGCAATTCATATAACCCGCACCCTCGGCAAGACGTATTGCTTACGCAATCGGGGCCGGGAGCTTGCTCGCTATGTCGCAAGACAAGTCTCATGGCCGTCAATATGGCAGCAGAACGATGGATAGATTCGTTTCGCTACATGATTGGCGAAGATATGCTGTTCTATAACAAGCTGTATCAGTATGGCAATAAGGTATATGTAGCGTTCAATACCGGCATACAGCATCTCGATGCGCAATCCGGCCATTGCTCCAATCCGGGCGAAGAAAACTTGGTAATACGTACGCTGCGGTTCGTTAACTGGTGGCGCATCGTTTACTCTACTCAGCCAACTCGTTGGCGCCGGCTGCTCAGCGCTGCTGCATTTACCGGGCGCACACTCTTCTCCGAGTTGTGCCATATAGGTTTTGCCCTGCTGAAGCGTAAGGGCTATTATGCCGTCAACGTTCTCCGCGGAGCATGGCGAGGCTGGCGCTATGTCCATTCAGCCGAATATCTCAGTTATCCACCGTTTTTAGCCGACAAGAAAAACTGATATGACAACCAAATATCCTGAATATTGCGCCGTAATTCGTACGCTGGGCAAGGCGGGCGATAAGTATCAGCAAGAGTTAGACTCTCTGGCTCGCCAAACCGTGCAGCCCAAGCGCATATTGGTTTATATTGCCGAAGGCTATGACCTTCCGAAGGAAACCATCGGCCGGGAGGAATATATCCGTTGTCCGAAGGGAATGATGACACAGCGCTCGCTCCCGTTCGATGAGGTTGACACCGATTGGATTCTGTTCTTGGATGACGATATCTATTTGCCCGATAACGGTGTTGAACGGCTGTTTGACGGACTGATGGAGCAGTCGGGCGATTGCATAGCGCCGGCTACATTCGAGCATGCCAAAGCATCGCTGTTCTTGAAGATTGTTTACGTCTGCCTATTCCAAACGCTGCCTCATTTCCATCGAGATTGGGCCTTTAGAATCCGTCTGGATGGAGGCAACTCATATAATCCGCATCCCCGGCAGGATGTACTGCAAACGCAGTCGGCTCCGGGCACGTGCTGTCTCTGCCGTACGTCGAGCTATCATGCTGTTAATATGGCAGATGAGCGCTGGATAGATTCATTCCATTACGCGATAGGCGATGATACGCTTTTCTATAACAAGATGTATCAATCCGGTGCTAAAATCCTGATGCATTTCAACAGTGGGGTAACCCACCTGGATGCTAAATCCGCTCATTGTGCCGAGCTCCAAGAGGGGAATTTGGTTACCCGTACGTTGCGGTTCGTTAACTGGTGGCGCATCGTTTACTCTACTCAGCCAACTCGTTGGCGCCGG
>CAZEST010000121.1:0-4761 GCA_964514745.1 uncultured Alistipes sp. | reverse complement strand
AGCTGGTTGACACCGCTGGTCGTGTTGATAAGTTCCGTTCACGCTACGGCGATCGCAAGAAGAAATAATCCAGTCTGTTTATAGCCGGATTTATTCCGAACAGCATAACGAAGGCGCGAAGTTGCATCTGCAATTTCGCGCCTTTGCTGTCATATCTTGTTGGAGATTAGATGGGGCGGTCGAGGGGGCTGGGGGTGGGCGTTGTTTTGCGATGGGGGCGTTGCTTTGTGGCGGATTTTTGACGGCGCTTGGATTTGAAGGCTTTGTTAAGGCGCTCGGCAGCGCGGAGGCTGTCTTTGCGGTCGTAGTGGGCGGCGGTTTGCTCCATGCGGACGGAATCGATGCGGTCGGTTGTAAGCGACGTTGCATCTGAGGATATGTCTGGCTGCGAGGTAGATGGGGTAGGGGACTCGCCTCTGCTACAACTTTTATTGATGTAGCAACCGCCTACTATTGCTGCCATGATTGCCAGCAAGAATAACGTGCCGCGAATTTCGCCGTGGGTCATCGGTTTCATGATAGGTTAGATTTAATCTGCCTTGGAGCTACGGGCCGGATTGCTTTACCAGAGGTTGAAGCGGAAGCCGGCAGAGGCTTCGAAGGAGAAGTTGTTGGAGAGAAAAGCGTGGCTGTTGTCGTAGATGAGTCCGGTATCAACGGTGGTGATGAATCCGTAGAACCAGCGCTTGTGGTGGTTATAGATGAGCGACATTTTCAGACGGTTGCTCATGGCAAACGATGTGCGATGTGAGCTCGGGTCGTTGATGTAGCCGGTACGGATGCCGATTGTAGGGGCTTCGGAGATGCCGAAGCACCAGCCTTTATGAAATACCCAGTTGTAGGCGTAGCCGATCTTGATGCCGTAGTTTTTTGAGTTGGTCTTGTAGTTGTAGTTCCATTCGGCAGGCAAATTCGGCAGGTTGGCAACGTTGGCCAGCACGTCTTTAAAGTTCATGTCGTAGGATTCATCCCAAAATACGAATCCTGCATATAGCGAACCGGAGCTTTTTGCCTGAATCTTTGAGTAGGCGAAGGCTGCCGCCTGGGAGTAGTGGCGATGGTTGAAGAAGTAGTAGAGGTTTAATCCCCAGCTTTCGGAATGGAAGCCACGGAAATCGATGTTTACGTTGTTGGTTTCGCCTGGATAGCCCAGTCGGGTTATCTTCATATGGGCATCGTTGGTAATCTTGTAGATTTCGGCTCCGAGCAGTGAGCAGTTGAATTGAAAGCTAAATCGCTTACGTGCTCCGTTGTCGGCATTGAAGAACTTGCTGACGTTCATATCGTAGCCTACCGACACCGCCATGTAGGTCAGCCAAAGGCCCATTGATGTTGACGGACGGGAGTTGAACATCATCTTGTAGCCGTCCTCCAATCGGAAGTTGTAGACGTCGACGTAGCTGTCAATCTTGGCCTTGATGTTGAATCGGTAGCCCGAGCTCTGTACGTAGGTTGAATCGTAGTCGTTGAAGAAGTGGTCGCCCCAGCGGTAGGTATTTATGCAGAAACGGGGAAATTTGCCCCATGCTGCAATGCTGTCGAGGCTCAGAAACTCTGCGGAGGCTTTTTGCCGGCCTCCTGCGAACATTACTATTAGCAGCACGACGATAGCCATGCTCCTTCGGCATAGGGCATGGAATACGTTACACTTTCCAGATGGCTTATTTTTCGTAATGTTCTCTACCATTCGGGTGCAAAGTTACGCAAAATTTATTTGAAAAAAAATGAACCGGAATCGGCGCGTGGCAGATTCCGGTCCATTTTTGGTATTTTAGGATATAATAAGCGGATTATTTGACAACCAATTTGCGAGAAAGCTTCTGGCCTGCAGCGTTAACTGTCAGTACGTAGATGCCTTCCTGGAGGGCTGAAGCATCGAGGTTAATGGTGTCGTCGTTGGATGCTGCATTTGCAACTGCAACGCCCTGGAGGTTGTAGAGGGTTGCTGAGAGGTTCTGTACGCCTGCGCAGCTAACTTCATACTGCTTGCTGCCGTTGGCGATTACCATCAGGTTTTCGTCGGCATTGTCGGCGAGTACGCTCTTTACGGAGGCGTTCATCTCGATAGCTTTCTTCAGACCTGCGAGAACGTTGATCTTACCTGCACCCCAACGCTTGGGCTCTGAGGCCGTGTTGCTGTCGGTTGTAGATGTTTCGGAGATAATCTGCTGAGCTTCAGTTGCGCGCATGCCGGGGCAAGCTTGCATCCAAAGAGCGATTGAACCGGTTACGAACGGGCAAGACATTGATGTGCCCTGCATGTAGTACCAGTGGTTGTCGCGGTTGTTGGCTGAAGCGTAAGCGTTAAGGTCGGATTTAGCCATGTTGGAGTTGGAAACCCAATAGCGGCTAACAGATGAGATGATCTGCGCACCGGGAGCACAAACGATAGGCAGCTGACGCTGACCGGTTGCGCCGTAGGCTGAACCGTAAGATGAGAAGTTTGCAATTTGGCCTACGTTGCCCGATGAGGTGTAGGTTGTTGAGGAGTTGCCAAGGGTAGGCATTGATGTGCGTGATACCCATGCGCCAACTGAGATTGTATAGTAGCCGCAGGCCATACCGTTGATTGAACCCTTGTCGGAGCCGGTAGTGTAGCCGCTGACACCTTCCTGCGAGAATTTAACTTCTGAATCGGAATATCCGCTGTAAGCGTCGCAGTAACCGTTGATGGTCTGACCGCTGTTGCCAACGATGTTCACGCCGAACAGTACGGGGGCATTGCCGCTGGAGGCCATTTGGTTGCTCATGTAGACGTTGTAACGTCCGGTAGAGGAGTCAACGCCCCAGCTTACACGAACTTGTGAGCTTGAGGTGTAGGATGCACCGAAGGTTGAATCGTCGGATGCTTTCCATGTGAGGCTACCGCTGTCGCCGGTCAGCACTTTTTCTGCTACGATTTCCTTGGTAGCGGTGTTGTAAAGTACCAATGAGCAGGTGAATGACTGTTCGGTGTCGCTCCAGAATTCAGCTGAATAGTAGGTGCTGGATGTTGAACCGGAGGTAGGTACGATGAAGGTGTTCAGCTTTGAACCTGAACCGTTACCGCGGCATGTCTTTTCAACAGAAAGCTGTTCGCCGCCCTCGTTACCTGCCGATACGCAGATGATTGCGTTTTGGGCTTTGCCGTCGAGGAAGCGGTTGAAGGTTTCGCGAGCATCGTGAGCACCGCGGTTGTGACCCAGCGAGAGGTTTACAACGATTGCGCGATTTTCGGTGATTGCGCGGTCAACCAGGGCGCTAACGCCGGCGTTGATTGAAGCATCGTCGAAGTCGCCGCAGCCAACCAGGATGTCGGCCTCGGGAGCTACGCCGTAGAAGGGGATGTTGCCGGTAGCGGTGGTTGTCTGTGAGCCTGACTTGTTGCCGTATTCGCCTGAGATATTGTTGCGACCGGTGATGATACCCAGTACGTGAGTTCCGTGGGTCTCTGTGCGGTCATCGCTTGAGAATGAAGCGATTTCGTCGTCGGTGAGGTAGCTGGTAACGGCGCCCGAACGACCAAGATAGATACCCTTTACGCGGGTCTGGTTGTTCTGGTCGGTGAAGTTGATATGGTTGGGGTCCAAGCCGGTGTCATACAAACCAACGTAGACGCCCTCGCCTTTATAGGATTGCGACAGACCGTCGTCGGCCGAACCTGCATGGCAGGCGTCAACGCCCGACATTGAGCGGGCAACGTCCATTAAAGGGCGAGCTTGGTAGCCGAAGTCAACATATTTAACCATGTCGAGGGCTGCCAGGTTCTCAACTTGGCTATAGGGAAGGCTGACGATAAAGATGTTGTCTGATGTGCAGAGCACGTTAAATCCGGCAGCTTCAAGGTCAGAAGCGCTAACGCCGGGTTTGACGGTTGCGTAAACCGTAGCTTTGGGATCATAGGCAGCCGCGCGAGCGGGAGAAGTTTTTGCCAATTCAGCTCTCTGTTCGATGAACTGTGTCAGCTGGACGCGGCCTACATTGTTGATTTTGCTTTGAGCCGGGGAGATTAGGCAGCATCCTGCCGCCAGTGCTCCGCAGAGTAAAAGTTTCTTCATCCTATTATGGTTAATATATTTGTCGAATAGCGGGATATCGCAGATAGAGCGTTGCCCAAGAGTTTGCGGCCATATATATAATAAGGTGTAAAAATAGCCTGAATCTTAGTGCGCCGGTTTGCCTATCGTTGAACGCCTTGATTGGCAAAGTTACTACATTTCAGCCAAAAAACAATAATTAGTGCTATTAAAAATGCAAAATCTCCGACGTTTTTCCGTTTTTTTTAGGAAAATGAGAATTTGCGTTGCGATGGATGATAAATCCATGGCAATAGGGCTGGTTTTATATCATTGAATTATGTTATGCAGCATAAAATAATTCTTTCAATTCGTTAATGGGTGTAAAGGTTTTTGGCTCGATTTTGTATAAAATTTTTTGATGATTAGGCTAAAAATGCTTAATTTGCACTGAATCAGCGCTGTAGCTTAAAAATGCGTTTATTCCGGTTACCATAATGAACGGTTTTGGCGTTAAAACCCGTGAAATTTGTTTGCAAAATGTTTGGATTTTTGTCATTTTGTCGTAACTTTGCAATTATGAACTGCCGTATCAGGCAAAATCGCTTGTTATGGTGCTTATAATTACTAAGGTGAATAGGCTTAAAAAGCCTTAATGATAACTGTTTTTATGAGGTATGGTTACACCGGAGCGTGTAACTCACTGAAGACCAGATTAGAAAATTAATAAAAATTTATGTTTAATATCTTTAGTGTATGAAAAAGC
>CAZEST010000120.1:0-4853 GCA_964514745.1 uncultured Alistipes sp. | reverse complement strand
AAGTTAGCGTTTTTTTTCGACAAAAATGTTGGATATCTGCCCGATTTTTCCCCAATATAAAAATTTTTTCCAAATTTAGACGATAGAATCCAATAGCTCAATAGGATGCTTGCGGTATTTTTCGTCGGACAGCGCAAAAAAATCTACAATAGTATTTGGCTGTTTTTACAAAAAGCACTACTTTTGTAGTGAATCTAATATCCAGGCATTGCAGTGCTTAAGGTATCTTCTTTCCGCTAGAGAAAACAACGGTGTATTTACATAGGAACAATGGTTAAATCTACCAGGTTATTAATCGCATTTTTGCTCTTGGTTATAGGCTCTAATTTGTTGCTGGCTCAGACTACAACTGAACAGCAGCCTTTTTGCAAGCAAAACTACATAAAGAGCAATGCTGTTGGGTGGGCAATGCTCAACCCTAACGTTGCGATGGAGTTTGAGTTCTCCCCTCAGTGGACTCTGTCATTCCCCTTCTATTTCTCTGCTTTAAACTATTTTTCCTCTACGGTAAAATTCCGTACAGCCGTATTGCAGCCGGAGATTCGATATAGATTTACGCCCCGTACGGCTGTTTCGCCCGAAGGGTGGTATATCGGTGCACACCTTTGTGTTGCTTGGTATAACTTCGCGCTCGGTGGTAGCACGCGTATTCAAGACCACGACGCTACAACGCCTGCCTATGGAGGCGGAATTGCAGCCGGCTACGTAATGCCTATTGGCCATTCCGGTCGATGGAGTATGGAATATTCCCTCGGAGCCGGTGTCTACCGTCTCTACTACGATAAATTTTATAACTATCATAATGGCTCTAAATTTGACGAAAAACAAAAGACCTCAATTTGTATTGACCAGGTCTCTGTTAGCGTGATTTATAGGTTGTGATAGAGAAGTGGATATGTAAGCAATGATTTTGCAAGGAAATAACATTCCCAAGCTACTGATGCCTTCGGTTATCGGTTTGCTATGCGTTGGTTGTACCCCTCACGAATTGCCCGAGGGCTTCGGGCTGGAGGATGGTACTACTGATGTCGTTATATCCTTGTCGTTCGATACGGCAATGCCGTTGTATCAAGAGGTGGTCCTCTCCAGCCGATCGCTGAGCGATGAGCAAGACGGAGGTGTGTCTCAGGGCTCAACGCCTAGCTATATCCGCTATGTAGTAAAAGCTTTCCGCAATGGTGCTACCTCCCGAGAGCCGGTTGGTACTTACGTATTCTACCGGCCGATAAGCGCCGGACTCGATTGTCAGACTACTATCAGCCTTCCGCGTGGCTCATTGACATGTCTGGTTTGGGTTGATTATGTCAACGGCGATAATTCAGATGCCGACGGCTATTATCAGACCGATGATTTCCAGGAAATTATTCTTGACGACCGTGGTAATTATGTAGGTAATAGCGATTTGCGCGATACTTTCCGCGGGCGTGGATCCATCTCCATAGCTTGCGAGTCGAAAACGCTTCATATTGATATGTCGCGTCCGATGGCCAAATATGAATTTATTGCTACCGATCTCCAGAAGTTCCTTTATGCTGTATCGGCTCACTTGGCCGAATCGCGGAGCGTTGACCTCGGTGACTATACGTGTAGAGTTCATTATGATGGCTATTTGCCATGCTCGTTTAATATGTTTACCGATAAGCCGGCTGATGCATGGACAGGTATGAGTTACTCCGGTCAGCTTAGGCCTACCGATGACGATGGTGAAGCGTTGCTGGGTTATGATTATGTATTCGTTAATGACGATAATAACGCGTCGGTTATGGCTTCTATCGAAGTGGTTGACGGCTTGGGGGATGTCGTTGCCCGTACGAATACTATGGAAATTCCGCTCTTGCGAGGCCATCTGACAACTGTTAAGGGAGATTTCCTGACGTCACATACAGTAGGCGGTACGATGATTGACTCAGAATTCAATGGGGAATACAATATCTTCATCCATTTCTAATTAGTACGGAAATGCGGCGCAATGCCGTTTGCAACGACCGATTCCGTAAATCGTCGTTCGGGACGATTAATGTGCTAATGTGAACGTTATAATATGACAACGCCGTAGACTTGCAAGTTGCTGCAATGCCTACGGCGTTGTTATTAGGGTTAGTCCCCATGGGGGGGAGGTTAGGGGTTATTCTTCGTTGATAAGAACATGGGAGGAATAGTCAAATATGGTGTTACCAAGGTTGAACCAACCGCAGAAATCAGATTTGGTATTTGCGGCTTTGACCGTAGAGGTAATGTCTGTACCGTTGTCGTAGCAAGTAAGAGCTCCTCCGAATGTACACTGTTTAAATACGATATTACTGTAGTTGTTTTGCGAGCCAACAATACCGCCGATGGTCATAGTGTAGGGATTTGGCGTGTCTGTTGATGTACAAACATTATAGAGCGTTACATTGCCGGTGATTGTACAATTAGTAAATGTGATTGATGTATAGTTGTTGCCTATGAAGCCTCCAACGTAAGCAGGGTATTTTGTCCCGCTTTCAGACATGCTGTTATATGCAATAACATCAAGATTTGATGTGATATTGTTGATTGCTGTGCCAAGTTGATTGTGGCCAATTACGCCACCGACGCTAACACCTTCGTTATATGTCTTTGCAACAACCTTGCTGTCTTTATTGGCTTCAACTTTGATGTTGCTGATTTCGCAGCCTTCTCTTAATTCTCCAAAGACACCACCTACTTTATGGTTGCCTTCTACGTAAATGTCACCTCGAATCGTGATATTGGAAATCTTAGTTTTCCAAGCGTCTCCAATAAGAATACCGGTAGTCAATGGCCCATTAGTATTGTGGATAACCGTAGCATCTTCGATGATCAGATTCTTAATTTCTGCATAAGATGTGCTACCAAACAGACCTGCGGCGGCAACGTTTTCTTTTGTGCGGAAGTTCTTGATGATATGGTCTTGACCGTCAAAGGTGCCTTGGAAATCGTAATCACCTGCAGCTTCAGAATAAGCGCCAATCGGAGTCCATACAAAGCCACCCATATCAAGGTTGCTATCCAATACGATTGTACTGTTGGCATAGTTGTCAATGCCACGATTTACATTATCGAATACTTTGGCAAGTTGAGCGCCATATTTAATATGGTATTTACCATCTTTGGACTTTTCGAGCGTGGTTGCGATACTGCTGTCCCAAGTTTCGTAAGAGATCAATTCGTCATCATCTTCGTCGTCTTCATCTTCGTAGTAAACGGGGTCAATAGAAACTACGAAGTTATTCTGACGGAGGAACAAACTACCATAGATGTTGGTGCGGTAGTTGCGCTGTATAGGAATATTGGGGCAGTGAAGTTCATATTCGTCATCATCAACCAGGAGGTAGAAATCGGTTGTTTCTTTGTTGGTCGGAGCAAGAATGTAGTTCATTGCTACATACTCAAATCCGGCAACGGGGAATGTTTCACCTTCGTATACGTCATCGGAATGATCTTCTTTTACACCCTTTGTTACTAAGGTTAGCTGGTCCTTCGGCATTTTTTCCAGACTGAAAGTTACGTACTGTTCCGATTTGTTGCCAACTTCTCCGGAGAAAAGATTCAGCGACTGATAGGGACGGACCTTGAAGGCTGACTTCGTAACGGTTAAACCGGTGCCGGTAAGGTTGTTTAGATCGTCCGAGCCAAAGTTGATCTGTGCAAACGGACGGCGCAGGGTGACGCGATAAGTTGAGGAGCCGTTTACTTTGAATTCTTGGCATGCGGTAAACGCATCGTAGCTATCTTGGTTAGCCTTTGCTTTGCTATAGTCAATGGTTACCGACATCGTCTTTTCATCGAAGGTGTAAGGTGAATTAACGTTATCTGCCCAGAAAATAGCAACATACGACTTGTTTTCAGCGAGGTTCACTTCAAAAGCGTAGTCATCCTCCAACGGTTCGAAATCGCCATTGTCGATATTCTTGTAGTACAAAGGCTTGAGCTCTTCCGTTGATTCTGAGGTGTTCTCTGTGTTACTAGCAGCTGCTGTTGCTGCTTTAGCCTGAATTTTATCGGCTGTTGCTTTGTCGTAGATTGCATACCTTAGTCGATTAGTTTGCTCACAACCGGAGAATGTGTATGCACGTGATTGTATCTCTTTAGGGATTGACATACAGAGTGTGACGGTACAGTTGTCGCCACCACTAGTGTTGGGCGCTACGTCCAAATCTGAGGAACAGGAAGCAAACATGGATAACATGCCTGCAACCATTCCTAAAACCGTAGTTTTCTTCATGGGTGAATGGTAAAGTTTTTTAGGTATTTGTTGTTAGGATTGTAATAATGTCAGCAGATTTACAGTATGTCGTTAGTATAGCTCAAAAAAAATAGCATAAGCATTGTCCTAAATATCTAATTGCTTATTTGTTATTTACAGGAGATACGCTACTAATTGATACTTGCAGGTATGGTTATATGGCTAAGAAAGAGTCGTATAGCTATATCTGCGACAAAGATATGAATTTCTTTGCAGATAAACAATACTTTATGTTAAATAACACGTAAAAAATTGTGATTGTAGATGTTGTTAATAGCCCAATAGGATGTCTGAAATCTAATTTTTTTCGTAATTTTGCGATTGAAATCTTGAAGCACCCCCTATTACTATTGTAAATCTTTCTTGGCAATGAAGCATGTTATCACATTAGCTGTAGCATTATGTACATCCCTTATAGGCTTTGCGCAGGACGCAAAGGCGGTTACCGACAGCGTCCATACGGAGGTTGCCGACAGCATCAGTAGCGATGCCGACGCTGCAATGTCGCGTGAATTGCAAGAGGTTGTCATTGAGGCTCCAAGGGTTATTCACAAGGCTGACATGGATATGTTCTATCCTTCGACGAGTGCCGTGGAGCAATCGCAGA
>CAZEST010000119.1:0-4905 GCA_964514745.1 uncultured Alistipes sp. | reverse complement strand
AACACATTAAAAATCAAATGGAAATTGATAAAAAATTATTCATAGAGACATACGGTTGCCAAATGAATGTAGCCGATAGCGAGGTGGTTGCTTCCATATTGGGAGTTGCCGGATATGTTCAGGCGGAGACTCCGGAGGATGCTGATGCGATCCTGCTAAACACGTGCTCTATTCGCGATAACGCTGAGCAAAAAATCGTCAATCGTCTGCAATACCTGGCATCGTTGCGTCGCAAAAAGCATAGCCGTCTAATCGTTGGCGTAATCGGATGTATGGCGGAGCGCGTCAAGGATTCTCTGATTGAGAAGCACGGTGTAGACTTGGTCGCCGGCCCGGATGCCTATCTCGACTTGCCTAATCTGTTTGCTGCGGTGGAAGCTGGTCAGAAGGCCATCAATGTTGATCTAAGTACAACCGAAACCTATCGCGACGTAATCCCCTCGCGCATTACTGGGAACCGTGTCAGTGGGTTCGTAAGCATTATGCGTGGCTGCAATAATTTCTGCTCATATTGTATTGTGCCTTATACTCGAGGACGCGAACGTAGTCGCGAAACCGGTAGTATTCTTAATGAAGTTGCCGACTTGCGAGCCCGCGGTTTTAAGGAGGTAACTCTGCTGGGCCAGAACGTTAATTCCTATCGCTATGATGGCGACGAGGCCGGCAAATATGCTGCTGAGGGTAATTCGGTAGTTGATTTCCCCCGATTGTTGGAGCTGGTAGCCCTGGCCGCACCCGATATGCGTGTGCGCTTTACTACGTCACATCCCAAGGATATGAGCGATGCAACGATTGACATCATTGCAAAATATCCAAATATCTGCAACCACGTTCATTTGCCGGTACAGTCAGGTTCCAATAGTGTGCTGAAGGCTATGAACCGCAAGTATACCCGCGAATGGTATCTCGATCGCGTTGCGGCTATCCGTAGCCGTATTCCGGATTGTGGTCTCTCGTCAGACCTTTTTACCGGGTTCCATGACGAAACCGAGGAGGACTTCCAGCAGACCCTTTCATTGATGGAGGAGGCCGGTTTTGATTCTTCGTTCATGTTTAAATACTCGGAGCGCCCCGGCACATTGGCAGCTCGCACTATGCCCGACAACGTGCCGGAAGATGTAAAGATTGACCGCTTGAATCGCATGATAGCCCTGCAGAACAAGCTTTCTGCCGAATCAAATCGCAAAGATATCGGCAAGGAATTTGAAGTGCTGGTTGAGGGCGTATCGAAGCGCAGCACCGACCAGTGGGTGGGCCGCACACAGCAGAATAAGACTTGCGTATTCCCGCGTGGAAACTATAAGACCGGCGACTTCGTGAAGGTTGTAGTGCGCGATTCATCGTCGGCAACCCTGATTTGTGACCTCGCTGAATAATTAAAAATGTTAATTTCTTATTAAATCTTGCAATTTTTTGGAGATTTCCTCACAAAAAATAGGGTTTGCTATTGACAAACGGGGTTGTGATGTTGTAATTTTGCAACACAATTATGGAGAAGAATAATAAATCCCGCATGGCGGGGGTGGGCGACAGGGTTACGTCTACGATTAGCGTTACCCTGGTGCTCTTTATCCTCGGACTTGTGGCTGCTATAAATATTACATTCGGCACCCTGGATAAGGAGCTGAAAGAGAAGATGGGTTTCACCGTAGTGTTGCGTGATTCGGTATCGACTGCCGAAATCAATCAGCTGAGACAACTGTGTGCTACGGCCCCATACGTATCGGAGTATAAATACCTCTCTTCAGACGATGTCTTGAAGGAGGAGGCCGGTTCGGATGGCAATAGCCTGGTAGAGATGCTGGGCGTGAATCCATATTCTCCCGTTTTCGACATACGAGTAAAGACGAATTGGGCCAATGTTGACAGTATTGGTCGCTTGGTTACTACTTGGAGCCGATATGAAGGGGTCGACGACGTGTCGGTAAATACCGATATGGTAGAGAATCTGACGCGCAACGCGCGCCTGTTTAATACGGTAATGCTGGTAATCGCAGCCGCTCTGCTATTGATTTCATTCGTACTAATAAATAATACTGTACGCCTGACGGTTTATTCCAGACGCTTCATTATTCACACGATGAAGCTCGTTGGGGCAACTCCCGGATTTATCCGTCGCCCGTTTATCCTCTCGAATCTCGTCCAGGGCATCATTGCCGGCATCGTTGCATCCGGCTTGTTGGCCGGCTTAATTGCGTGGGGTAAGAATTGGGATCCGGCGTTGGAGCCGCTATTGCCGTGGGGCAATGCCGGCTTGATATTTGTTGGCGTTCTCCTGCTGGGTATGGCGATTTGCTCCTTAGCGGCGGCTTTGGCAACCAATCGCTATCTACGAGCAAATTATGATGAAATGTTTGAATAGCCCGATGCATCGGTCCTATTGGGTTGGATAGCTCAATAGATTGCTTTTTGGTCTAAGTTATTAACGAATTATTGAATTTCCACGATGGTACAAAAAGATAAAGCTAAGCTTGATAGCAATCTTGAAAAAGAACAGGAATCTCAGTTCCCGTTAGGGAAGCGTAACTTTAAGATGATGGCTATTGCCGGTGGTCTTATTGTACTTGGATTTTTGTTGATGTTGGGAGGTAGCTCAACAGAGGAAGCCTTTAATCCCGATATCTTCAGCGTTCGTCGCGTAGTAGTCGGACCGACAATCTCATTCCTCGGATTCCTCTTTATGGGCTACGCTATTATTCGCCGTCCGTCGGAGGATAGAAAGACCTTAGAAAATTAATTAACGTAGTAATATTAACCCTCATTATCCCCCCTAACAGTCTTTATGGATTGGTTAGATGCTCTTATTTTAGGAATCGTACAAGGCCTTGCGGAATATCTGCCTATCAGCTCCAGCGGCCACATTGAAATATGCCGACAGATTCTCGGCTTGAATCTGCCCGGCGAAGAGGCGTTGCAGCTCAACGTTGTATTGCATGTTGCAACCGTATTGTCAACCTTGGTAATACTTTGGCGTGAATTCGTCCCTCTATGTCAGTCGTTCTTTACTTTCCGCAACGATGCAAATTCGAAATATGTATGGAAGATATTGCTGTCATGTATTCCGGTGGGCATTGTCGGCGTAATGTTTAAAGATAAGGTGGAGGCATTTTTTGGCGTTAGCGAAGACGGAGCCAGCAATCTCCCGATTATCGGTATCTGTCTGTGCGTAACGGCGTGCTTGCTCGCCTTTGCATATTTCTCGGATAAGCGTACGGCCCGATTGATAAAGGACGGCGATTTCCGAGCTCCGCTTCAGAAAGGCAATACGGGGGCAATACCCGGCCGTAATATAACATGGTTGGATGCGTTTATTATCGGTTGCAGCCAGGCTATCGCCGTGTTGCCCGGATTAAGTCGCTCCGGCACAACCATTGCTACCGGTATCCTTATCGGCGATCGTCGCGAGCAGGTTGCGCAGTTCTCATTCTTCATGGTTGTTATCCCGATTTTGGGAGAGGCTATGCTGGATGTCCTTAAAATGGTAAAAGAGCCGGCTGCTGCCGGTGCAGACCTCGGTTTGCTCCCGTTAGTTGTTGGTTTCATTGCCGCATTTGTATTTGGCTGTTTGGCATGTAAATGGATGCTTGAGATCGTAAAGAAGGGTAAACTGATTTGGTTCTCGGTTTATTGCGTCTTGGTTGGCATTCTATGCATTTGCTGGTAATCTTATAAATAGTAAACAATTCGATTTAACTCTGCTATATTGCAACACGATAACAATATAGAAAACGCAACCCCGGTCATCAACCTTTATGAAGGCAGAGTCTGGGCTGTTGACAAACCGTTGGGTTGGTCATCGTTTCATGTAGTAAAGAAACTACGTGGAGCGTTGCTATCGCGAGTGCGCCAGCATGGTGTCAGAAAACTGAAAGTAGGTCATGCCGGCACTCTCGATCCGTTGGCCTCGGGCGTAATGATTCTCTGCTTGGGAAAGGCTACCAAGGATATTGACCGACTTCAATCCGGAGTTAAGGAGTATGTAGCTACATTGCAGTTGGGCTCAACAACCCCCTCATTCGACCAAGAGACTCCGATCGATGCATCGTATCCTACGGAGCATATTACCCGTCAGCTTGTTGATGAAGTAATTCCCCGGTTTGTCGGCACGATAAGTCAGGTGCCTCCGGCCTATTCCGCCTGTAAGGTAGATGGCAAGCGAGCATATAAAATGGCGCGCGGAGGCGAGACCGTTGAGCTTAAAGCAAAAACTCTGGTCATTGACCTCATAGACATATTGGATTTTAACCTTGAGAGCATGGCGCTGACGCTCAGAATTGTATGCTCGAAAGGTACGTATATACGCGCCTTGGCGCGCGATATCGGTGAGGCACTATCCTCCGGTGCTCATTTAATAGGCCTTAGGCGTACGCGCGTAGGCGATTATTCGATTGAGCACTGCCTGGAGATTGATAGCGCCGTTGAAGAAATCTATAAGTCGGAAATTTTTATTCCGAGTTTCGACGGTTCGGAACCGATCGTTATTCCGCCCGGCGAATATCGTAGGGAGTTGCGTAGCGCACACGCGGATAAGCGCGACATCCTTACATATCAAGAACGTATCCACACAACCCCACAAATTAACCAATAACCTCATGAAACTCTCACAATTTAAATTCCAGCTCCCTGAAAACCTTATCGCACAAGAACCTACTCCGCATCGCGACGAGTGTCGCCTGATGGTTGTTCACCGAAAGACGGGTGAGATTGAGCACAAGGAATTCAAGGACGTCATCCAATACTTCGACGATGGCGATGTGATGGTTTTTAACGATACCAAGGTATTCCCTGCACGCCTCTATGGTAACAAGGAAAAGACCGGCGCACGTATCGAGGTGTTTTTGCTTCGTGAACTCAACACCGAGCACAAACTTTGGGATGTATTGGTTGAACCTGCACGTAAAATCC
>CAZEST010000118.1:0-4972 GCA_964514745.1 uncultured Alistipes sp. | reverse complement strand
GTTGGAAAGGTTGAAATTATCGTATTCGGTAAACTTCATCTTAACGATCGGTTTTGGATGGGCTTTTTATTTGTGGAGCCGAGAAACTCAACTCCGAAAAATTCAGGTGCAAAGTTAGTTGTTTTCGTGCAGATTTACAAATCTATGTGGTTAAAATGGGGCCGGTGCGTCGGATGATGTCAGGTCGACGGCGCCGCCTGAGAAGGGTGAACTGCTGTCTGCTGAAATCATTCCGGCCGTATTGTTCATTTTTGAGGAGACAACCTCTTGGGTTGCAATGATATCTTCATCCCAGTTTTGGAATCGGGCATACTGGCTTACGAAACGCATCTTAACGTCGGCAACGCTACCCGAACGGTGCTTGGCAACGATAAAGAGAGCCAAGCCGCGGATGTCATTCCCTTCGGGGTCTTGTGCGCTCTTGAAGTAATATTCCGGACGGTGGATGAAGCAAACGATGTCGGCATCCTGCTCGATGGCGCCGGATTCACGAAGGTCGCTCAGCTGCGGTCGCTTCGACTGGCTGTCGGTGCCACGGCTTTCTACCGAACGGTTCAGCTGTGATAGAGCTATAATCGGGATGTTCAACTCCTTAGCCAGCTGTTTGAGGTTTCGCGAAATCATAGATACTTCCTGTTCGCGAGAGCCAAATTTCATTCCAGAAGCGTTCATCAGCTGCAAGTAGTCGATGATGATGATTTTTACGCCATGTTCGCGTACCAATCGGCGAGCTTTTGTTCGCAATTCAAATACGGAAAGAGAAGGTGTATCGTCGATGTAGAGCGGAGCGTTGTAGAGAGGTTTTACGCCACCCATCAGTTTGTCCCAATCGTTGGGGCTTAGGCGGCCACTCTTAATTTTCTCACCTTCAACTTCGCAGGCGTTTGAAATCAAACGATTGACCAGCTGAAGGTTGCTCATTTCGAGGGAGAACATGGCCGTTGGAATATTGAGGTTGACCGCCATATTCTTGGCCATGGAGAGCACGAATGCGGTTTTACCCATAGCCGGACGTGCTGCGATAATAATGAGGTCGGAGTTTTGCCAGCCCGACGTTAGTTTGTCGAGTTCGTGGAATTGGGTTTCCAGACCGGATAGACCCGATTCTCGGTTGGCTGCTGCTTCGATTTGCTCCAGGGCTTGCTTGATGACCGGGTCAATTTGGGTTACATCCTTCTTTACGTTGCGTTGTGAAATCTCGAAGAGGCGGCCTTCGGCTTCTTGCAGAAGGTCGTCAACGTCGTTGGCTTCGTCGAAGGCTTTTTCCTCAACTTGTGCGGAGAAGTTGATAAGTTCGCGAGCCAAATATTTCTGAGCTACGATTCGCGCGTGGAATTCAACGTGCGCACCGGAAGCAACTCTTGCCGTCAGTTCGGAAATGGCTGCCGGACCGCCAACCATTTTCAGGTCGCCGTTGGCGCGCAATTTCTGGGTAACCGTCAGCATATCTATTGACTGCTGCGATGCTCCTAATTGCTGGATGGCTTCGTAGATTTTCTGATGGCCCGGATCGTAGAAACATTCCGGCTTTAGAATGTCGCAGACGGTTGTGTATGCGTCTTTTTCGAGCATAAGGGCTCCGAGCACGGCCTGCTCAACTTCGAGGTCGCGAGGGGGGATGCGACCCTCCTTTTCCAGCAGTTGCTGCTGAGAACGTCGGGCGTCGCTATAGTTGTTTCTGCGTTGGTAGTTGTTATTGTTCTGTTCTGGCATTGTGTAGAGGTGGGTTTGTAGAGAAGCCGAATTTTAGAGTTGGTTATAGTCGGGCGTGAATGTGTCGCCTTGAAGCGGGTCGCCTGTTTGCAAGCCTTTTGAGAGCCATGCTACGCGCTGCGACGATCTGCCGTGGTTAAACGAATCGGGCATCTCCTTGCCGTAGGCTTTCTTTTGTAGGTAATCATCGCCGATTTTGGATGCTGCTCCGATTGCGTTCTCAACGTCGCCCGGTTCGATGGAGCCAAACATCTGGTTGTCCAGGTTGGCCCAGACGCCGGCGTAGAAATCGGCTTGCAATTCTAATCTTACACTTATCTTGTTAGCTTCTGTTTCCGATAGTTTGGCCATAGTGGTGTGGGCCTTGTCGAGTGTGCCAAGGAGATGCTGTACGTGGTGGCCTACTTCATGGGCAATTACGTAGGCATAAGCAAAATCGCCTCCTTGACCAATGGTTTTCTCCATGTCTTTAAAGAATCCGAGGTCGATATAGACCGTCTCGTCTGCCGAGCAGTAGAACGGACCGACCTGAGAGCTGGCGTTGCCACAGCCTGAATTGACCGAGTTGGTGAACAGCACCAGTTTGGGGCAGCGATATTCGCCCCATCCTTGTCGCTTAAATTCGGCGGTCCAGACATCTTCCGTGCCGGCAAGTACCTTCGATGCAAGGTCGGCGAGGCGTTCGTCTTCGGCATCCGGCTGGTAATTGTTGGCATAGGATGTTTGGGTTTGTCCGGCTTGGTCCATTACCGAGCCGAGAATGTCGCTGACATCTCCGCCACTCAGCAATGTGATAATGCCGGCGATAATTATGCCGACAATGCCGCCGCCGATACCGATTGATGAGCCGGATAGCCCTCTGCGGTCTTGAACGTTATTGCTTGTACGTCGTCCGTCGAGTTTCATGATGGTTTGGATTCTTTGGTTTTCAGAATGAATGATTTTAAGCGCAAAGTTACGCAAATTCGCTCAAAAATATGTAACTTCGCTTCTCAATATTATTATAGGAATTATCAACGCGATATTAACACTTCCCTCGGAGCACTACTATCGCGAGTTAAATAACTGATATACTCTCACATGCACAACGGATTTTTTAGAGTAGCTGCTTGCATCCCTCCGGTAAGGGTTGCCGACGTTAAGGCTAATACGGCCGCAATCATTGATATGCTCCAGCAGATGGAGCGTCGCGGCGTTGAATTGGCCGTATTCCCGGAACTGTGTGTTACGGGCTACACTTGTGGCGACCTGTTTCATAACGATACGCTCTTAGATGCTGCCGGAGATGCTATTCATGAAATTTCCGAGGCTACCAAGGATTTGCGCGTAAATGCGGTTATTGGTGTGCCGATGCTGTTTGAGGACAGACTGTATAATTGTGCGGTAGTTGTAGGGCAGGGCATGATGAAGCTTACCGTGCCCAAGACGTATATGCCTAACTACAATGAGTTCTATGAACGTAGACTCTGGACACCGGCACCGCGCACTACCGAGGGCGATGAATCTAAGATGCCGATTTCGCCTAATAAGCTGTTTCAGGTGAATGGCGTAAAGGTTGGCATAGAGATTTGTGAGGATTTATGGGTGCCGATTCCGCCATCGAGCCATTTGGCTCTGGCCGGGGCAAAGGTAATTGTCAATCTATCGGCTTCGCCCGATACGATTGGCAAGTATAACTATCTGCGTCAGTTGGTAGCCCAGCAGTCGGCCCGTTGTATCTGCGGATATGTCTATGCAGCTGCCGGATTTGGCGAATCGTCGACCGACTTGGTGTTCGATGGTAAGGGGCTGATTGCCGAAAATGGCCGAATATTGGCCTCAACTCCCCGTTGGCAACAGGGGCAGCAATACGTAATTCACGATCTCGATATAGAACTGCTGACGCGCGACCGCATCCATCAAGGAACGTTTGGCGAGTGTGGCGACCGCGAAAATCTGCAGCAGTATCCGATTGTGCAGCAAATCAACTTGAACCTAAGCGAACTTCTTGACCCGGAGAGCACTGAAAGCCTCCGCGAGAAGATCGACAAGATAATGGGGGGCGAGAACGCCGAAGCCGATGGCGAGGATGAAACGCCTACATTGATGCGCACTATCGATCCCCATCCGTTTGTGCCTTGGGACGACAATGAAATCGATAAGCGTTGCGACGAAATTATCAACATACAGGTTGCCGGCTTAGCTCAGCGCCTGAGTGCTACGGGATGTAAATGCTTGGTTGTTGGTATTTCCGGTGGTTTGGACTCAACGTTGGCTTTGCTGGTTGCTACTCGTGCGTTTGACCGTTTGGGCTTGGACCGAAGAGGTATTATCGGTATTACGATGCCCGGATTCGGCACTACCGGCCGCACTCATTCCAATGCCCTGTCGTTGATGGAGGCGTTGAGCGTAACGTATCGCGAAATACCGATTGGGCCGGCTGTAGAACGCCATTTTAGCGATATCGGCCATGATGCAGCCGTCAAGGATGTAACTTACGAGAACTGTCAGGCTCGCGAGCGTACGCAGATTCTGATGGACGTGGCTAACCAGGAGGGGGGTATGGTGCTCGGCACCGGCGACCTCTCGGAGTTGGCCCTCGGCTGGGCTACGTATAATGGCGACCAGATGTCGATGTACGGCGTCAACGCCTCTGTGCCTAAGACGTTGGTAAAATACCTGGTCCGTTGGTTTGCCCTGCGTTCGGAGAATCCGGATATGGCGGAGGCCTTGGTAGATATTATCGACACTCCCGTATCGCCTGAGCTGCTTCCGCCTGACGAGTCAGGCGAAATTGCCCAGAAAACCGAGGACCTGGTCGGCCCTTACGAACTGCATGACTTCTTCCTCTACTATATGCTGCGCTATGGATTCCCTCCCGAAAGGGTCTTCTATCTGGCGTGCCAGGCTTTTTGGACTCAGCATCGTCGGAAGACCTATCAGGGGAAGGGGGGTATGGAAGTTGGCAAGTATGAGCCGCGAGTTATCTTGAAGTGGATGAAGACTTTCTATCGTCGATTCTTCAATCAGCAATTCAAGCGCTCCTGTATGCCCGATGGTCCGAAGGTTGGTTCTGTATGCTTGTCGCCTCGTGGCGATTGGCGTATGCCGTCGGATGCATCCGCTGCCCTCTGGCTTGCCGCCGTTGACAAGCTCGTTGCCTCGCTCGACGAGGAATAATATTGATTGATATGCGCGCGCCCGGATGTGTGCGCGCCTTGCTACTATACTACAAATTTATCACCATGAAATTAAGTGTTGTTTACAGACAAGTAAAGCG
>CAZEST010000117.1:0-5024 GCA_964514745.1 uncultured Alistipes sp. | reverse complement strand
GTGGTGGTCTCTACTGGGCTCTCGCTAAATATTCTAAGGATGGTGGCGACCTCGCTTGGCACAACATCCACGACCGTGTGATTTCTATCCGCGCCGGCCTTACCCAGGAATTCAACATCACTAAGAACTTCGCCCTCGGTCTCGACCTCCGCGCAGTTGCTATCTCTAACCACTCCGACTCTTGGGGCCGCACCCAGGTTATCGGCGAAGCACTTCTTACCGCTACTTACAAGTTCAACAAGACCGACTGGAGCGCTCCCGTTGTTCCCGTTTGCCCCGTTGCTGAAAACTGCGACGAATACCGCGCACGTCTTGCTGAAGCTGACGCTAAGATTGCTGACCTCGAGAACCAGCTCCGCGCTTGCCTCAACCGTCCCGTTGAAAAAGTCGTTGAAAAAGTTCCCGCAGCTCCCCTTGCAACTATCTACTATCCTTGCAACGTTTCTACTCTTACCAGCGTAGACAAGAAGGTCCTCGAATCTGTTTCGAACGTAATGAAGGACAACTCCAACAAGACTTACGTTCTTACCGGTTGGGCTGACAACTACACAGGTAACGACGCTATCAACGTTCGTCTGCGTCAGAACCGTGTAAACGGCGTTAAGAACCAGCTCGTTAAGCTCGGCGTTAGCGAAAGCCAGCTCGAAGCTACAACGAACAATGGCAACCGCGTTGACCTCGGTGACAAGTGCCTGACTCTTGACCGTTGCGTAACCATCGTTGAAAAATAATCCATCTTAGATTATAGACCAACTCCAAGCAGGTCTGCCCGCCCCGCGCGAGCGGACCTGCTTCCTTTAAAACACCTTATATGAACGTCAGAATCGACCAATCTTGGCAATCACAGCTCAGCGACATCTTTGATAGCGAGACATTCAAAGCTACCACCGATTTCGTACGCGCTGAATATGCTTCACACGAGATATACCCCCCGGCCGGCAAAATATTTGCAGCCTTCGATGCTTGTCCGTTCGATAAGGTAAAAGTTGTAATCCTCGGGCAAGACCCCTACCACGGTCCCGGCCAGGCTAACGGATTATGTTTCTCAGTGAATCCGGGCGTTAGAATGCCCCCATCGCTGATCAACATCTTCAAAGAAGTCAATGCCGACACCGGCGCTCCAATTCCCCGTGACGGCGACCTTACACGCTGGGCCACCCAAGGCGTAATGCTCCTAAACGCTACGCTGACGGTTGAAGCCAACCGCGCCGGCTCACACCAAGGCCACGGGTGGGAAGAATTTACAGATGCAGTGATACGCCGCTTATCGGCCAATCGCAACAATCTTGTATTCATCCTGTGGGGAAGCTACGCTATTCGCAAGGCAGCCCTCATCGATGCTTCTCGCCACCTGGTTCTAACGTCGCCCCATCCCTCGCCGCTATCCGCCCACCGCGGATTCTTCGGCAACCACCATTTTTCGCGTACTAACGCCTATCTCGAAGCCCACGGTTTAACACCCATTCAATGGTAAAACCTATGCGTAGATTCTTCCTCATAGCCTATATGGTAGTGCTGACAACCCTCTTGTCGGCCCTAGACATGTATGCCTCTGCCGAAGACACATCTACCGCAATTTTCTCGCCCAACTATCGTTCACTGACCATCCAAATAGATGGCAATCGGCTTGCACCGCCTATTCTAACGCTCGACGGCGAGGACAAACTCAACATCGGCTTCGATGGCATAGGAGAAGAGCGCGAATATCTACGCTACTCAATCCAGCACTGCAACGCCGACTGGACGCCCGGTCAGCTCGTTGACTCCGAAGTTTTCGACGGCTTTAACTATGCCGACATCGAAGACTACGCCTTCTCTCGCGCTACAGTTACTCACTACGTTCATTATTCTTTATCGCTCCCCAACAATGATTATCAGTTTAGGATCTCCGGCAACTATCTTCTGAAGGTCTATCCGGAGAACGACCCTGACAACATTCTCTTGCAAGTTAGATTCATGGTGCAGGAAGCGGCCATCACCATCAATGGCTCGGTTAGCTCTCGCACCGACATTGACTACAACGCCTCCCATCAACAGCTTGCCATTGACATCAATACGCTAAACACACGAATCCGCGACGTCAACACCGACCTGCGGGTAGTAGTCAGCCAGAATTACCGTCTCGACAACGAAGTTACGCTAGTTCACCCTACGCGCTTGATGGGCAATCACGTTATCTATGAACACACTCCTAATCTAATCTTCCCGGCCGGCAACGAATACCACCGCATGGAGATTATCAACAATCTCTATCCCGGCATGGGGACAGATCATATCGAATATCACCCACCCTTCTATCACCACATCCTAAATCTTCAGCATCCTCGCGCCTACCGCGAATATCAATACGACAGCACCCAGCACGGCCGATATTTCATCCGCGAATACAACGCCGATAACTCCGATATCGAAGCCGACTATGTCCTCGTATTATTCTCCCTTGACATGCTCCAAATTCCGGATGCCGACGTATACCTCGACGGTGATTTCATGCTACGTAAGTTCAACGCCGATTCGCGCATGGACTATGATGCCTCAACAGGTCGTTACGAGAAACTCCTGCCGCTAAAGCAGGGCGCTTATAACTATCAGTTCCTTGTCCTCCCCTCCAACAACTCCGGCGATGCCGGTAAACCAATCATTGCCTCCAACGAAATTGAAGGCGACCATTATCAAACAGTCAATGAATATCTCGTAAGAGTTTATTACCGTGCGCCCGGCGACCGCTACGACCGTCTGCTTGGCATCGGAATCCTATTCTCCGGTCAATAATCCCCAAGCTATATTCTTGAACCAATCTACTAATCGGGGCGTTTATTTAAGACTAAAGCGCAAATATCCGTTCGAGTAAACCAAAATTCGCCCTCTAACCAAAAACATACTGATTATGACTGACTTTCAAGAAATCATCAAATCATCTAAGCCAACTCTCGTTGACTTCTTCGCTACCTGGTGCGGCCCCTGCAAAATGCAGCTGCCTATCCTGGAACAAGTAAAAGCGAAAGTAGGTGAAGTCGGTACGATTATCAAAGTCGACATCGACAGAAACCCGGAATTGGCTGCCAAGTACCGAGTTCAGTCAGTTCCAACCCTGATTTTATTCAAAAACGGCGAAGCTGTATGGCGCACTGTCGGCGTACAGCAAGCTGCTCTTCTCGAAGCCAAGATTCGCGATAATGCCCAGCAGTAGCGCGGATTAGAATTTCTGCATATCAACCAGATGGCTGTAATAGCCTTTAAGGGCGAGGAGTTGGTCGTGGGTGCCACGTTCAACGATTCGCCCTTCGTGCATTACGCAGATCATGTCGGCATTGCGAATGGTCGACAGGCGATGGGCAATAACCAAAGTTGTACGCCCCTTCATTAAGCGCTCCAGCGCCTCTTGCACGAGTTTTTCGCTCTCGGAGTCGAGGGCAGAGGTTGCTTCGTCAAGAATCAGCACAGGCGGATTCTTCAGGATTGCACGGGCTATAGAGACGCGCTGACGCTGCCCACCGGAGAGGCGGCAACCGCGGTCACCGATGTTGGTATCGTAGCCCTCTTCAGTTGCCATTATAAAATCGTCGGCGTTAGCTACCTTTGCGGCCCTACGAACATCGTCGATCGTGGCCCCTTCAACGCCAAAGGTAATATTATTAAAAAAGGAGTCATTGAACAGGATTGCCTCCTGATTGACGTTCCCCATCAAGCCGCGGAGGTCGTGAACCTTCATGTCGCGGATGTCAATACCGTCAACCGATATCGAACCGCTATCAACGTCGTAGAAGCGCGGAAGCAGGTCGGCCATCGTTGACTTTCCTGAGCCCGATTGCCCAACCAGGGCCACCGTAGCCCCTGCCGGAATCTCCAGGTCTATATCGTGGAGTACTTCATTCGTGCCGTAGCTGAAGGTAACACCTTTATAGCTGATATCGCCTTTCAGCCTAGCGATTGTCTTGGGCGATTTGGGGTCCTTTATAGGGTTATCGGCGTTGAGAATCTTATCAACGCGGTCCATCGATGCCAAGCCCTTCTGAATTGAATACATCGCCTTCGAGAGGTCCTTGGCCGGATTGATTATGGAATAAAAAATCACCATATAGTAGATGAACGATGCAGCGTTCATCGACGATGCCCCCGACAGAATCAGTGCACCGCCAAACCATAAGACAATCGCGATAGCTACCGTGCCGAGGAACTCGCTCATCGGATGAGCAAGGCTCTGACGGCGCGCTATACGATTAGACAGGCGATAGAACACCTGGTTCTCCTTATGGAAACGCCCCTTTACCTTCTTCTCGGCATTGAAGGCCTTGATAATGCGCAATCCGCCCAAACACTCCTCAATATTCGACATAAGCAGGCCCCACTGTCCCTGCTGCTCCAGCGACTGACGCTTCAAGCGCTTGCCAACCTTCCCCATAACCAGGCCGGCTAAGGGGAGCAAAATCAACACGAAGATAGTCAGCTGCCACGAGATTACAATCATCATCACCAAGCAAACAATGATCATAATCGGGTTCTTGAACATCATGTCGAGAGAGGCCATGATAGAATTCTCGATTTCGCCAACGTCGCCGGTCATACGGGCCATAACGTCGCCCTTACGCTCCTGAGTAAAGAAGGAAATGGGCAAGATAACCATTTTATCGAATACGTAGTTACGGATATCACGTACGATACCGTTACGCATCGGAATTACGAAGTAGGAGGCCAGGAAGGTAACTCCCGTCTTCAGTGCGGTCATAACAACCAGCAAAGCCGCTAGCAGGGCCAACGTAAGGGTAGGCCCGTAATAGAGGATAGATTCCTGGGTATAGTAGTAGAAATTATTGATTGCGACATCCTTCATGGAGCCGTCGGCCATCGTCATGTAGACATAGGTTGCCTCCTTAACCTTGAAGAGCATCTCAAGGATAGGGATAATCACGGCGAAGGAAAACAGCGTAAGGAACGCCGACAGAATGTTAAACAAAACATTCAGCGCCAAATACTTCTTGTAGGGCGGCACGAACCGCTTCAATATCGCAAAAAACTCATTCATC
>CAZEST010000116.1:0-5062 GCA_964514745.1 uncultured Alistipes sp. | reverse complement strand
AACCTGCTCAGACTTCAGGCAAGCAGGAACTCTACGAAGCTATCGTTAACATGTATTGTTAAGAGAATTTAGTAAGATTGATAGTTGAGATATTCAGCATTGGTGTAAGGCATGCAACAATGCTGAATATCTTTAAATTTTTAAGTTTAATCTCATGAAAAAAACAGTTGAAGCTGCCGCTTCAGAGCGCCTGACTTGGCTTAATAGAATTGGCTTTGGGGCAGGAGACCTCGCCCAAAATTTGATTTATCAGACGATCAGTATGTATCTGCTGATATTCTATACGAATGTTTTCGGCATAGATCCTGCAGCAGCTGCGTTGATGTTCTTGATTGTAAGGTTTGTAGACGTTGTTTGGGATCCGATTATTGGCACGTATGTTGATAAGCATTCGCCACGTTGGGGCAAATATCGCTCATACTTAATTCTTGGAGGAATACCGCTTACCGGGTTTGCAATCCTTTGCTTTTGGAATGGATTTGAAGGCTCGTTGTTATATGCTTATATTACGTATGTAGGGCTGTCAATGTGTTATACGTTGGTAAATGTTCCTTATGGCGCTCTTAATGCATCGCTTTCGAGAGATACGCGTGAAATTACAATTCTGACGTCAACGCGTATGTTTATGGCTAACATAGGAGGCTTGGCCGTTGGCTACGGTATACCTATTATGGTTTACTTCTTTTATAACCATTCTCATCCGGGTGCCGACCATTCCTCGTTTATGTTGACAAAGGCAGATGGCAACGATTGGTTTATGACGATGACGGCTTATGCTGTTATCGGGTTGTTGTTGCTGATTTTCTGTTTCAGTCAGAGCCGCGAACGAATCGTGATGCCAAAGAAGGATTCCGTTAATGTCAAGGTTTCAGATCTATGGGTTGAATTTCGCAGAAACAAACCGTTGAGAATCATCGCATTTTTCTTTATTATAGCATTTGCAATGATGGCCATCGGCAACGCTGCCGGAGCGTATTATATCAACTATAATCTTTGTAGCGATGCGGACGTATTGGCTAATTTTATGGCCTTAGGATCGATTCCGGCTTTTATTTTTATGCCGATGATACCCGGAATCAAGGCCCGTATTGGCAAGAAGAATATGTTTTACGTATTCTTGACGATAGCCGTAATAGGCATGATATTGCTTTATATCGTGTCGGCTGTTGACTCGTTGCGGTCGCAGATTTGGCTGGTCTATGTTGCGCAGTTTATTAAGTCAACCGGCGTAATCGTGGCTACCGGTTATATGTGGGCATTGGTGCCGGAGGTTATCTCTTATGGTGAATACAAGCATGGCAAGCGCATTGCCGGTATAGTTAATGCGCTGACCGGTATTTTCTATAAGGCAGGTATGGCTTTGGGTGGCGTAGTGCCCGGTTTTGTCTTGGCTTTGGTTGGCTTCGATGCTAATGCGGAAACTCAATCGGGCTTTGCTCAAGAGGGTATTCTCTGGCTGGTTGCTGTTATTCCGGCAATTCTCTTGATAATAGCGATGTTGATCATTTCCAAATATGAGCTGGAAGACGATGTGATTGAGAAGATTAATGCCGAAATAGAACTTAGGCATCAAAATGCAGATACAAACTAATTATATTATGAATATTGAATTAATGAACTCCGCTGCCAATAATATCCGAGTATTGGCAGCCTCGATGGTCGAGAAATCTAAGTCCGGCCACCCCGGGGGCGCTATGGGCGGGGCAGACTTTATAAACGTACTGTACTCGTCGGTAATTGTAACTGACCCCGATTGCCCGTCGTGGTTTGCCCGTGACCGATTCTTTTTGGATCCCGGACATATGTCGCCGATGTTGTATTCGGTATTGGCTTTGACCGGCAAATATTCGCTGGAGGATTTGCAGCAGTTCCGTCAGTGGGGATCGGTTACGCCCGGTCATCCCGAAGTTTGCGTTGAACGGGGCGTAGAGAATACATCCGGGCCTCTGGGCCAAGGTCATACGATGGCTGTTGGTGCGGCTATAGCAGAGCGTTTCCTGGTAGCTCGTTTTGGCGACTGGCTGAGCCATAAAACTTATGCCTTCATCTCCGACGGAGGCGTGCAGGAGGAAATTTCTCAGGGTGCCGGTCGTATAGCCGGTTATCTTGGCCTGTCGAATCTGATAATGTTTTATGATTCGAATGGTATTCAGCTTTCAACGGATGTAAAATCTGTGACAAATGAAGATGTAGCGGCTAAATACCGGGCATGGGGTTGGAATGTCATCGTTGTTGATGGTACGAATCCGGCTGAAATCTACGCTGCCTTGCAAGCCGGTCAGTCTCAGACGGAAAAGCCTACATTGATTATCGGTCATACGATTATGGGGCGTGGCTGTGTGGCTGCTGATGGATCGAACTTTGAAGGTAAATGTTCTACGCATGGTCAACCGCTGTCGAAATCCGGTGCTGACTATGGCGCTACGATGCGCAATCTCGGAGCTGACCCGGAAAATCCTTGGGTTATCCGTAGCGAGGTTGCACAGCTTTATGCGGAGCGCGCTGAACGCTTGCGCGAAATCGTTGCAGAACGTCGCCATCAGGAAGCGCAGTGGCGCGAGGCTAATCCCGAAAAGGCTGCTCAGCTTGATGGCTATATTGCCGGAAAGACTGATTGCGTTGATTGGGCCGGCATCGAGCAGAAAGCTAATTGCGCAACTCGTGGGGCGTCGGCAACCGTGCTGTCTACTCTGGCTGAATCGTTGGGAAATATGATTGTAGCATCGGCCGACTTAGCTAATTCCGATAAGACGGATGGCTTCTTGAAGAAGACTCATCAGTTTATGAAGGGCGATTTTTCCGGTGCATTCCTGCAAGCCGGTGTTGCCGAGCTGACTATGGCTGCCATAATGAACGGTATTGCATTGCATGGGGGCGTGATTGGTGCGTGTGGCACGTTCTTTGTCTTTTCTGACTATATGAAGCCGGCTGTCCGTATGGCTGCGCTTATGGAGCTCCCCGTCACCTATATTTGGACTCACGATGCATTCCGTGTAGGTGAAGATGGGCCAACACATGAACCTGTTGAGCAAGAAGCTCAGATCCGTTTGATGGAGGAATTGACCAATTTCTCAGGGCGTCCGTCGGTATTGGTATTGCGACCGGGCGATGCTGCAGAAACTACCGTAGCTTGGCAGATGGCTATTGAGAATCGCCATACGCCTACCGCTCTGATCCTATCTCGACAGGATATCAAAGATCTGCCAACAACTTGTAGCTCTCGCTTCGAGGCTGCTCAAGCTATGCGCAAGGGTGGGTATGTTGTTTGCGAAACGGAGACCCCGGCTATTACGTTAGTAGCTAACGGTTCGGAGGTTTCGTTGCTCTGTGAAGTAGCTGAATTGCTGAAGGCAGAGGGTATAGGTTGCCGCGTTGTGTCCGTGCCATCTTTAGGATTGTTCAACCGTCAGCCGAAGGCCTACCGCGAAAGCGTTATTCCGGCTAATTTACCTGTCTTTGGCCTTACTGCAGGCCTGCCTTCAACCTTGCGAAGCATTGTCGGACAAAATGGCGAAGTTTATGGACTTGACCATTTTGGGGCATCTGCTCCCTACAAAGTGCTGGACGAAAAATTCGGCTTCACTGCTGCTGCCGTTCTAGCTCGCGTTAAGGCGCTCCTTTAAATGTATGTATATATCAGTTCGTCGGTGCTCAATAGCAAACGGTAGTTCCGACGAACTGCTAAAAAAATAAGCGAGCCATAGAAACCGTCAAGGTTTTTATGGCTCGCTTAGTGTATGATTAGTTATGCTCTAGATGGGATTGAACCCATCCGAGGATGCAAGGCGCTGATTATTTTACTTCTTCGAAGTCTACATCGGTAACGTGGTCAGCGGAATCGCCGTTGTTAGGCGCACCTGCACCGGGATTTGCGCCGGCCTGTGCCTGGGCTTGTGCTTGTGCCTGAGCGTTGAGGATGTCCTGCTGAGCTTGACCGAATACGGTTTCGATTTCCTTGATAGCGGTTTCGCAAGCGGCAACGTCCTGAGCCTTGTGAGCGTCCTTGAGTTTGCCGAGGGCAGCTTCGATAGCAGTCTTCTTGTCGGCCGGCAGTTTGTCGCCGAGTTCAGAGAGCTGCTTTTCGGTCTGGAAGATGATTGCGTCAGCCTTGTTCAGCGTGTCGATACGTTCCTTTTCCTTGGCATCGGCAGCAGCGTTGGCGGCAGCTTCGTCCTTCATACGCTTGATTTCAGCATCGGTCAGGCCGCTGGAAGCTTCTATACGAATGCTTTGCTCCTTGCCGGTTGCTTTGTCCTTAGCGGAAACGTTGAGGATACCGTTGGCATCGATTTCGAAGGTAACTTCGATTTGAGGAATACCACGGGGTGCGGGAGCGATGCCGTCGAGGTGGAACTTACCCAGAGTCTTATCGTCCTTAGCCATGGGGCGTTCGCCCTGAAGCACGTGGATTTCAACTGAGGGCTGATTGTCGACTGCGGTGGAGAAGATTTCGCTCTTGCGAGTAGGAATGGTTGTGTTTGCCTCAATCAAACGTGTCATTACGCCACCCAGTGTCTCGATACCTACCGACAGGGGCACTACGTCGAGAAGAACTACGTCCTTAACATCGCCGGAGAGCACACCGCCCTGAATTGCAGCACCTACGGCTACTACTTCGTCGGGGTTTACGCCCTTCGAGGGGGTCTTACCGAAGAATTTTTCAACGATGGCCTGGATTGCAGGAATACGGGTTGAACCACCAACCAGGATTACTTCGTCGATGTTAGATGCTGTCAAGCCGGCATCGCGCAGAGCTTGCTCGCAAGGAGCGAGAGTTGCGTTGATCAAGCGATCGGCCAACTGCTCGAATTTAGCGCGAGTCAAGGTCTTTACCAAGTGCTTTGGAATACCGTTAACCGGCATGATGTACGGCAGGTTGATTTCGGTAGAGGTTGATGATGACAGCTCAATCTTAGCTTTTTCAGCAGCCTCTTTCAAGCGCTGAAGCGCCATCGGATCCTGACGCAGGTCAACGCCTTCGTCTTTGAGGAATTCGTCGGCCAACCAGTCGATAATTACGTGGTCGAAGTCATCGCCGCCGAGGTGGGTATCACCGTTGGTT
>CAZEST010000115.1:0-5103 GCA_964514745.1 uncultured Alistipes sp. | reverse complement strand
TTATGATAATGGATGTGGCTGAGAATGTGTTTAAAAGGGGGTAAGTGCTTAGATTGAAAAATATATCTTAACAAATTTGCACATTTAAGGAATAATATATAAATTTGCGATTGTAGTTGACTAACCTTATGATTGGCACAACTTGATGGCGTTTATGTTTTTATATCACTAATATTAACCACTTATGCGCAAATTTTACAATTTGCTGATTGCGCTCTCCGTTACATGGTGTGCAACCATGCCTCTTCAGTCAATCAGTGCAGAAAATCCGAAGGGATTAACTGTCGCGACGCAGGCTCAACGAGCTGCTCTCAAGAAAAGCAAGCTCGATAAGAAAGTCGGTTTTGTTACGGCAGACAACTATCTCCCTCAGGCATTTCAGTCTACAGGGATGACGTGTTTTAATGTTCCGGCTGCTCAGACCGCTAAGGTTTATCAGATGCCGTCCGTTGGTAGCGGTTCTTATTTCAAGCTACCGCTTCGCAAGGCTGAGTTGGAAGCAATGTCAACCTACAATGCTGTAGTAACATACTCAACATCAGATGCCTTTCTTAACGACGATAATGAAGGCTACGGTTTCTATAGCTTTGCTCCATTCTCGTCAGAGGCTCAAAAGCTGCGTACCCACGATGAGCTTTGTATCAACGCCGGCGGTACGTATATCGGCAACAACGAATATTTCTGTTCGGCCTACGAATCAAGCTACGGCTACATTTACATTACCCACTTCACCTTTAACACTACCACCTGGCGCATGACCGGATATGTTTATGGTCATGATATCGGTACGATTGCACGCGACTTAGCTTACGATCCTGATACCCAGCTCTGCTATGGTGTGTCGGTTAATAATGCCGGTGACGGATATGCATTCTCATCGATTAACCCCCGTACATACGATGCAACGTCGATTAATGCCGATATCCCTGAAGCTATCTTTGCTATTACGTTCGACGATGAAGGTCAGCTCTTCGGTGTGGGCAACTCCGGTACATTGTATAAAATTGATAAGTTTACCGGCGAAATGACCGCTATCGGTGATACCGGTGTGACATCTTCCTATGCAACCGGTGGTTGCTACGACCCGGCCAACGGTACGATGTTGGTTGGCGTGATGGAATATGAAACATCTTCGCTCTATAGCATCAACCTGCAGACTGCCGAGGCTACTAAGATTTACGACTTCGCCAATCACGAAGAAATCGTAGGTCCGTGGGTACCTAGAGCTGACGCCGCTGACCTGGCTCCTGCTGCTCCCGAGGACTTAACCGTTTCGTTCCCGGAAGGGGCTCTGACCGGTACGGTAACCTTTACTATGCCTTCTGAATGTTACGACGGTTCCGACCTCGATGGCGACATGAAGTATGTTGTTAAATTCAATGGCCACACTGCTGCTGAAGGTACGGCCGGTGCGGGCGAAGAAGTTAGCATTGAGCATACGGTCGACGTAGCCGGTACGTATGTAGTAGTTGTTTATGCAGTTAACGATGCCGGCGAATCAGTCCGTACGCCGCAAACGCTCTATATCGGTGGCGACCTGCCTAAGGATATTGCATCGGTAAATATCAAGTATGAGGATGGCAGCTTCGTACTGTCGTGGAATACAGTTACCGAATCGGAGAACGGCGGATATTTCGATCCATCAAAGATTACATATAAGATAACCCGTTTCTGCAACGATGCTCTCGACGGCGTAGTTGCTACCAACGTTACCGACACAATTTACGCTGACCCCGTAGCAGTGCCCGATAATATCTCAACCTACTTCTATCAGGTAGCTCAGATCTACGATGGCCAGACCTTGAACGCAACCGAGACCGCTTACAAGTCGCTCGGAGCTGCAACTCCCGACTTTAAGGTTGACTTCCGCTATGGCGATACCTCTTATTATACCAATGTACTCGATGCCAACAACGACGGCATTACATGGCAATGGGTTGCCGATACCGACAATACGGCTACTTACATGGGTATGATGCAGCTGTCAGCTACATACCGTTCGGCTAAGGACGACTACCTGTTTACCTGCCCGATGAAGCTGGAAGCCGGTCGAGAATATCGATTTGAAACCAAGCTGGAGCAGTCTAACAAGTATACTACCGCTCAATATGAAATCCTGGTAGCAACCTCTCCGACAGCAGAAGGCGTTGTACGCACGCTGGTTGAACCTACTTATATTATGAACGGCGAGAGCGTAGTGCTCTCTCTGCCCTTTACTATGCAGGAAGCCGGCGAATATTATATTGGCATCCACTCCAATATGTCGAACCGCTTCGGCCTGAATTGCTACTATATGAACGTGCTGCGTGGCCCGATGGCTGCTGCTCCTTATTCTCCGGAACTGACCGTAGTAACCAACGTCGATGGCGAAGTTGAAGCAGAGTGTAGCGTATCAGTGCCGACGATGAGCGTTGCCGGTGACGACTTGGCCGACGAGGAAGATCCAGTTACCAGCGTTGTCGTAACGCGCGGCGACACCGAGGTCTATCGCAACGACAATCCTACCGCAGGAGCTGTCTATACCTTCACCGATACTCCGGCTGTTGACGGCGAATATACCTATACCGCTGTTGCTTCCAACTCGGCCGGCGAAGGCTATACGAAGAGCATTACAACCTATGTTGGTATCGCCCTGCCTAACCATCCTACCGGCGCTGTTGGCTATCAGACATCTACAGTGGGCCAGGTTAACCTAACCTGGGATGAGGTTACAACCGACGTTTACGGCAGCCAACGCGATCCGTCGCTGGTTTACTATTCAATCGCTTCGCAGGATTCCGGCTCATGGGAAATCTTCGAAGACGAAGTTGACACCCCGCCTTACGTATTCACGGCAACATCGCCGACAGCAGAGCAAGCTTTCCATAACTACTTGGTTTTGGCTAACTCGGATGCCGGTATCAACACTACCGGTTCGGCTACCGGCCTGATTCCCGTTGGTAAGCCTTACGACGCTCCATTCGTTGAACCGTTCCAGACAACTTCGCTGGCAACTATCATCGCAGTCAGCAAGAGCAATTCCAATGGCTATTGGCAGCTGACAGCCGACGAAAATGACGCTGACGGCAACGGCGGATATATGCGCTATCATGGCTATAACGGTGATATCGCCCGTATTCAATTCGGTCTGATGAATATTAATTGCGATGAGCCCGAACTGCGCTACTACGTTTACAACGGTGCAAGCTCATCAACCAAATTTACCTTGCAAATCAGTACCGATGGCAACACGTTCGTTCCTGTTCAGTCAGATATCGTAGCTAACTCGGCTGATGGCTGGGTTAAGTATACCTACGATTTGAGCGCATACAAGGATCAAGTTATCCGCATCGGCTTCACAACCGAAATCAACGGTAGCGAATTCCGCTTGGATAACCTCTCGGTTAAACCTAAAGTTCATAATAACCTTATCGTTAAGGGAATTACCGCTCCGGAAAGCACTAACGTTGACGAACCCGTAAGCATCCTTACCAACGTTTACAACGACGGTGCCAACGAAGCTAACTTTACGGCCGAACTCTATTGCAACGATAAATGTATCGAATCAAAGGAAATTACCGAACTCGCTGCTGACGAATCGGTTGACATTACCTTCGAGCATACCCCTAACCTGTTCGATGCCGATGTACTGGAATATTATGTAAAGGTTCTGCTGGATGGCGATGAAAACGAAGACGACAATACATCGAAGATTGCTGCCGTACTGCTTAAACGCTCAACTCTGCCCGGCATTGCTGACCTTACGGACAACGTAGACGGCACCGATCGCACCCTTACATGGTCTGCTCCGCAGTTCGACAACACCCCCGAAATGGTTACCGACGATGTAGAATCTTATCCGGCATTCTCAATCGGCTCGCCTACATCCGAAGTTGAAGATGACAGCATTGGCGATTGGACCGCAGTCAGCGCAGATGAATCTGAAAGGACCTACGGCGAATGGAAGTCTTATCCCAACAGGCAAGCTCCCTTTGCTGTAATCGTGATGCGCCCGGGCGAAATCTTCGATTTTGACTCCGACGACGAAGACGATATCGAAGAAAACTCCTACTACCTGCCCCACAGCGGCGATCAATACTTCGCAATGTATGACCATCCCGATGATAGCGACGACTATCTGATCTCTCCGCTCCTGTCAGGCAAAGAGCAGCACGTATCCTTCTTTGCTCGTACCTGCGGTTACGACGACTATGGCGAAGAAACCCTCCAATTTATGTATTCAACAACCGGTAAGGACCCCGAAGACTTCATCCAAATCGACGAAGACTTCGACGTACCGTATGACTGGACTGAATATGAATTCGACCTCCCCGATGGTGCGAAATACTTTGCAATCCACAACATCTCCTGCGATATTTGGGCCGTTTATATCGACGATATTACCTACGAAGCAGCTCCCGCATCAGCCAACTACGTAATCGAAGGCTACAACCTCTATTGCAACGGTGCGAAACTCAACGACGAAGTAATCACCGATAACAGCTACATCATTCCGCTCAATGCAGATGTCAACCGCACATACTACGTAACCGTTATGTATGCCGAAAAGGGCGAATCAGACCTCTCAAATGCCGTAGTAATCGAGAAGACTACCGGATTGGATGCCGTTTCAGCCGAACAGGTTAGCGTAATGGGCGGCAAGGGCGAAATCATCGTTCGCGGTGCTGCCGGCAAAGACATCTACGTATACGCCGCCGACGGTAAGACCATCGCAGCCAAGAACGCCAACGCAACAGTTACCCGCCTGCAAGCAGCAACCGGCGTCTATGTCGTTAACGTCAACAACCGGATCTTCAAGGTTGTAGTTCGCTAACCCCTCGCAGTAAATCCAGGCCATTCGGCCAACTCATAGTAAAAAGCAACGCCCTCCCCCCTTGGAGAGAGCGTTGCTTTTCCTTCTCATTTTAGCACCATGTTTCCAAAAAACATGTAAAATTATTGTAAACTACAAAAGAAAATTGTAACTTTGCACCGCAAAACCAATTCTTGGTCCTATAGCTCAGTTGGTTAGAGCACCTGACTCATAATCAGGGAGTCCTTGGTTCAAACCCAAGTGGGACCACAGGAAAGATAAATTACTGATTATCACATGATTACAAGCTT
>CAZEST010000114.1:0-5137 GCA_964514745.1 uncultured Alistipes sp. | reverse complement strand
TTCGATGATGACCTCTCAACTAAGCAGATTGCCAATATCGAGAAGGAACTGCAGGTTAAAATCCTCGACCGCTCAAGCTTGATTCTCGACATCTTCGCCAAGCGCGCTCAGACCGCTACGGCCAAGACGCAGGTTGAGCTGGCGCAGTATCAGTACTTGCTGCCCAGACTGACTCGAATGTGGACCCACTTGGAGCGTCAGAAGGGTGGTATCGGTATGCGTGGCCCGGGTGAAACCCAGATTGAGACCGACCGTCGAATCATAAAGCGCCGAATCTCTTGGCTGAAGGACCAGCTTACCGATATCGACCGCCAGAAAACTATGCAGCGCAAGAACCGCGGCAAACTGACGCGCGTGGCCTTGGTTGGCTATACGAATGTTGGCAAATCAACCTTGATGAACTTGCTGAGCAAGAGCGATGTGTTTGCCGAGAACAAGTTGTTTGCTACGCTGGATACTACTTGCCGCAAGGTGATTATCGATAACTTGCCGTTCCTGCTGACCGATACCGTAGGATTCATCCGCAAGTTGCCAACACACCTGGTTGAGTCGTTCAAATCAACCCTCGATGAGGTGCGCGATGCCGACCTGTTGGTGCACGTTGTTGACATCTCTCACCCTCAGTTTGAGGAGCAGATTGAGGTTGTTAACAAGACTTTGGCCGAGGTTTGCGGTTCGGGCGACAAGCCGATGATTGTTGTCTTCAACAAAATCGATGCTTTTAGTTATGTGCCAAAGGATGAGGATGATCTTACACCGCGTACACGCGAAAATATCCCCCTGGAGGAGTTGAAACTTACATGGATGAATCGCTTGGATCCCGGGAACTGCGTCTTTGTCTCGGCTAAAAAATCAATCAATATCGAGGAACTCAAGGAGAAAATCTATCAGAAGGCAAAGGCAATCCATATGGAGCGCTTCCCCTACAATGATTTCCTCTTCCAGAAATATGATGATTTGGGAGAGTCCTCACTCGAAACCAATGAAAACGACTAACAACAATCTGCGGAGGATGGACTGGGAACGTCTCATCTCCGACAAACGATTCGGTATGGAAAACTACCACGACCCTCGTCGTGGCAGTCGCACCGATTTTCAGCGCGATTTTGATCGCCTTGTCTTCTCTTCGCCATTCCGCAGACTTCAAAATAAAACGCAAGTATTTCCCTTGCCGGGTAGTATCTTTGTGCATAATCGTTTGACTCATAGCCTGGAGGTTTCCTCTGTTGGTAAGTCGCTGGCTAACGAGATCCTAACGGCACTAATGCCGCGCTATAAGGGTACGCCTGCCGGCAAAGCCTTGGAATCAATCGGCGAGATAGTGGCTGCCGGCTGCTTGGCCCACGATATGGGCAATCCGCCGTTTGGCCATTCCGGTGAGAAGGCTATAGCAACTTTTTTCTCGGAGGGTGAGGGATCTTTCCTGAAGGAAAAACTTACTGCAGCCCAGTGGACCGACTTAGTGCACTTCGAGGGGAATGCCAACGCTCTGCGTGTGCTGACGCATCAATTCCATGGCCGACGGGCCGGAGGCTTTGCTATGACCTATTCGATGCTGGCGTCTATCGTAAAGTATCCCTATTCGTCGGGGCTCTCCGGTGGAAAAAATAAGTTTGGATTCTTTACATCTGAACGCGAAACATATCAGCGTATCGCCGATGAACTCGGAATTATCCGAATGGAGGCTCCCGAGGGGGAACTCCGCTTTGCGCGTCATCCGCTGGTCTACATCGTGGAAGCTGCCGACGATATCTGTTATGAGGTAATGGACTTCGAGGATGCCCACAAGCTGAAGATTATCAGTACGGCCGACGTTGTCAGCCGATTTATGGCTTTCCTGCCGGAGCAGCGTCGCGAGCGAGCCGAGAAGGTAATGCAGCATATCGATGACCCTAACGAGCAGATTGCCTATCTGCGTTCGGGAGTGGTTGGCGAACTGGTTACGGCGTGCGCCAAGGTGTTTGTCGACAATGAAGATGCTATCCTTGAAGGACGATTCGAAGGTAGACTTTTGGGCCACATCCCGGCCTATCTTGCCGATGCTTACGAGCAGTGTAATCGCCTGTCGTGGGATAAAATCTATCGAGCCAAGGAGGTTGTTGATATTGAGTTGGCCGGTAATCGGATTATTACGTTCCTGTTGGAGAAACTTACCCACGCCGTATGCAATCCGGAGCTGAATTATTCGCGCCTGCTTCTGTCGCAGGTGCCTGACCAGTATGATGTCCATTCTGCAGACCTGTTCCAGAAGCTTCAGGGGGTTGTTGACCACGTATCGGCGATGACCGATGTCTACGCCCTAAATCTTTTCCGCAAACTTAATGGTATGAGTTTGCCTGCCGTATAGTCGGCTGTTTAATAACTTGCATCCACTTCCAAATCCATTTTTCCCCAATATGCGCCATATTTCATTGAAGCCGATTCTAATTTTTCTTGCAATGCTCATTCCGATGCTGTCGGGAGCTGTGGCCGTAAAGGATGTAGAGAATGTCCATGTCAAGGATCGTACGCGCTACGTAACCGATATGGCCGGAATGCTATCGGCTGAGGCTGTTGCCAAGGCTGATTCTTTGATGGCCGATGCTTGGGCGCAATCGTCGGCCGAGCCGGTAATTGTTATTGTTGATAACCTCGATGGAGAGGATATTGACGATTATGCAACCGAGCTGTTTGAACTATGGAAGCCGGGCAAGAAGGATAAGGATAACGGCGTTATCCTGCTGATATCTTTGGAGGATAAGCAGTTCGTAATCCGTACGGGCTACGGCGTTGAGGGCGTGTTGCCTGATGCAATCTGCTGGACTATTCTCAACAAGACGATGAAGCCCTACTTCAAGGAGGGCGACTATAATGCCGGGGTGATTGCTGCGGCTATCGACCTGAACGGAGCGCTGACCAGTGAGGAAGCTCGCGAGGAGCTTCGGTCGCAGTATGCTAACGATGCCGACGACGATGATGCTACGGATCTTTTCTATGCGTATATTATAATGTGTATAGTGTGGATGGGCGGATTTTTGGTATTCTATTTCGTGCAGCTCTATAAGAGTAGGGGAAAGAATACGGTTGAGGCCTATCGCCTGTTTGATAAGTATCGCATCCTGATGATCTGCCTCTCAATAGCAACGTTGGGAATCATGCTGCCGGTGTTGGTTGCATGGCTGCTGACCATGTACCGTATCCGCAATAAGAAACGCCTCTGCACAAACTGCCATGCCGTGATGCATAAGCTCGATGAGGAGACTGATAACCTGTATCTTACCCCCTCGCAGGATACCGAAGAGCATCTTAAGTCGGTTGACTACGATGTATGGCTTTGCCCCGAGTGCAACCAGACGGAGATATTGCCCTATATTAATAGTGTGAAAAACTATACGGTTTGCTCGCGTTGTGGCGCCCGTGCTGAAGTGATGACCAGTGAGCGCATCGTGCAGCAACCCACCACTCGCAGCGAGGGGAAGGGTGTACGCAGCTATACCTGCCTGCATTGCCGGAACCATTCAGACCGCTATTTCAATATCGCTAAGTTGGCAACTCCGCCGGTGGTGATTATCCCCGGTGGCCGAGGTGGTGGCTTCGGTGGCGGAGGCGGCTTCTCCGGTGGCTCCTTTGGTGGCGGCATGACCGGTGGTGGCGGTGCCCATGGTGGCTGGTAAGTTACGCCATCTGTTGCGATAGCCAATAGGCAAAGAAAAAGTCGGGGATGCGGTAGCTGCCGCCCGGTAACCGTTCAACCAAGTCGTCGCGAAGCAATGCCCGCAGTGCAGCCTGCACGGTGCTTGCCGAACTTAGATGGTTGCGCTGAATAAATTCTGTTGATGTGATATTTTCAACCTCGCGTTCCTTGGCGATTACACGCAACAGTTCGCGTTGGCGTGCCGTGAGGTTTACGAGAATAGATTGATATGCAGAGCTTTGCAGGTCAATAATGTTTTGCCAAGCAATATGGTAGGTGTCAACGGTCATTGTTCCCTTGTCGGGCGTGAGCGTAAAGCCCTCATTGAGCAGAAGTTGCATATACCATGTTATGCCGTCAACCTGCTGATACATCTCCCTAACAACCTCCTCTTGGATATCTTTCTTGCGATTGCGGAAATGACGTTGCGCAAATTCAACGTAGCTGTCGGCGGCAATAGCGCCCAAGGCGATTGTGGTCGTGGAATTGTAGAACGGGCGTTTAGACGATTGAAACATCTGGGCCATCAGATGCTGCTTGCTGCCGGAGAAAATGAATGAGCAATTGGTGGATTGCTGGATGTAGGTGCGCAGCAGCGCCTCGGCATTCCCATCGGAATATTCGCCAACCTGCTGAAATTCATCCAAGGCAACGATGCACGGCTTGTCGGCATTGTTGAGGTATTGGAAAATCTCGGTTAGGGTGGCTTCCGGCTGGGTGATTCGGCTGCAACCAACTTGGAACGACGGCTCGCCACTCATTGCGTCGACCTTGAAGCCGAATTGCAACGACCGCACCATATTGAAGAAGCGCTCCAACATCTTTTTGCCTCGTGGCTTTAGCTCCTGAAAAATCGTTTTGCCGAGTTCGCCTACGAGTTCGGCCAAATTGGCCGTGGCATAAATGTCGACAAAGAAGGTATAATAGCCATTTGCAATCTCCGGTTGCTCAAAAAGATGGCGAATTAGACCGGTTTTGCCGATTCTTCGCGGTGCAATTAGCGTGATATTTCGCCCATTTTCGATCTGTTTTAGGAGGGTAGCTGTCTCGTTTTCGCGGTCGCAAAAATATTCTTCGCCAGGGTATCTGCCTACAATAAAGGGATTTATCTCTATTTTGGATTGCTTTCTCATGCTGAAATTATTCGATTTGAATTATTGCGTTTATAATAATTGCAAATGTAATAATTATATTTTGAATAATCCAATCCTTCGGCACAATTTTTTTTGGATTTTTTTTCGCGGGGAGATTATTTGCGGAGCTGCCAGAAGGCGACGGCGGAGGCGGCGGCAACGTTGAGGGAGTCGACATGGCGCGACATCGGGATGCGCGCTACGTAGTCGCTGTTGGCGATGACTTCGTGGGGGAGGCCTTCACCTTCGGTGCCCATGATGATGGCGAGGCGGGGCTCGGCGTTGAGTTGCGGGTCGTCGATAGATACGGAGTTGTCTGACAGGGCCATGG
>CAZEST010000113.1:0-5244 GCA_964514745.1 uncultured Alistipes sp. | reverse complement strand
TAAGAAAGAAATGGCAAGATTATAGCGGAGCGAACGCTACCGTTGCAGAACATTCTTTATGTAACTTTGTTGCTGACATAAGTACCTTAAATTGAATATGGTTATGGGAATGAAGAAGATTGGGCTGCTGCCGAGGATTATCGTGGCGATTCTGCTGGGAATCGGCATGGGGTATGTGTTGCCGATGTGGGCGACACGGGTATTCGTTACGTTCAACCAGATTTTTAGTGAGTTGTTGGGATTTTGCATTCCGCTGATAATCGTAGGTTTTGTAGCGCCGGCAATAGCTGATATCGGCAAGAAGGCCGGGCGGATGCTTGTAGCTACAGCTCTGTTGGCTTACGTGGCGACGTTGTGTGCCGGAATGTTATCGTATGGTGTGGGTAATATGTGTTTCCCCGATATGATTCATCCGGGCACCTACCACACTATCTCAGAGCAACAGACAGAAATGTTGCCATATTTTACGGTTGATATTCCGCCATTGATGTCGGTGATGACGGCCTTGGTGTCGGCTTTTATTCTCGGTCTTGGGGCTTCGCGACTTAAAACCGACGCTATTCGCAACTTGCTATCGGAATTTCGCACGATTGTAGAGATGGTTATCCGCAGGGTAATCATTCCGCTGTTGCCAATTTATATCTTTGGTATCTTTATGAATATGACAGCTACGGGCAAGGTTGGCGTAGTGCTGTCGGCCTTTATGAAGATTATCTTGGTTATCTTTGCGCTGCACGTATTGCTCTTGGTCGTACAATACGTTATTGCCTCCTTCTTTGGTAAGAAGCCCATTTCACGCAATCCGTTTAAACTGCTGTGGACTATGATGCCGGCGTATTTTACTGCGCTCGGCACTCAATCTTCGGCCGCTACCATACCGGTAACCTTGGAGCGCACGGTAAAGATGGGTGTACACCGCGATGTTGCCGGGTTTACTATTCCCCTCTGTGCAACGATTCATATGTCGGGTAGCTGCTTGAAATTGGTCGCCTGTGCAATGGCCTTGATGCTGCTGAAGGGGATGCCCTATGATTTCGGTATGTTTATGGGCTTTATTGCGATGTTGGGTATTACGATTGTAGCAGCGCCGGGTGTGCCCGGTGGGGCAGTGATGGCTTCCTTAGGTCTGTTGACGTCGATTCTCGGATTTAGTGAGCCAGATAACGCTATGATGATTGCTCTCTATATTGCAATGGATTCATTTGGCACTGCCTGCAACGTTACGGGCGATGGCGCTCTATCGATTATTATTAACCGCTACTTTGCTCCGAAGCAATAAGAAATAAGAAGTCCCTCGGGCATTGTGCGCGAGGGACTTCTTAATGAATGGGGTAAATCTATAGGGGGATTTGGAGGATTTACGGACGTAGTTCGTAGTCGGGGATGTCGAGCAGTCGGAGGTTAAACTGCAGGGCTGAGTAGGGGAGAATGTAGTCGCTCACACTGGATGAACCGTAACCCATCTGATAAGGGAGAATGATTTCAACCGTGTCGTTGACATGCATATACTGCAATGCGGTTTGCCAACCTTCAACAACGTCGCTAACATTGAAAAGGGTGCCCTCGGTGCTGGTTGAATCGGCATCGAAGATATAGCCCAGGTAGTTCTTACCGATGTAGCGAGTGCGAACCGAAGATGTCAGCAGAGGGGTAAGATTCCCGGCTGTTTCCGAACGGTCGTTGAACCAGTGGATAAGGATGTAGTTAGTGCCATCCCATCCGCTTACGAGGCGTTCGTAGTAGTTGGAACCGTCCTCATTGGTGCGTGCAGCCATTTCGTTAACCCAAGAGATGTTGGCTTCGCGATAGGTGCTGTAGGCATCCCATGTGGTTGCCGCGTCATCGTCGCCGGTGCTACATGCTGTCATCGCCGGGAGAAGGCCAACGGCAGTTGCGATATAAAAGAGAAATTTTTTCATCAAAGTAGGGTAATTACTGGATAGAATTAAAACTCTACCGTAGGCGCTTTGTTCGCGCCTTCTTCAGCCTGGAACATATCTTTAGCATCGAAGTTGAACATCGATGCCCAGATGCTACCGGGGAAGCGGAGCACCTTCTTATTGTAGGTCTCAACTTCTTCGTTGTAGCGCTTACGCTCGGTTGCGATGCGGTTCTCGGTTGATTCGAGCTGAGATTGCAGCGACAGGAAGTTTTCGTTAGCCTTCAGTTCGGGATAAGCTTCGTGAACGGCATTGACATAGATGTCGAGAGCGCTTTTTAGCTTGCTCTGAGCTTGCTGGTAGGCGGCAATATTGTTCTGAGCGGAGTCGCCTGAAATGTTGTTGGCGTCGTTGTATGCCTGGGTTAATCCGGAGCGAGCTTCGGTTAGGCTCTGCAGGGTAGAGCTTTCGTGGGCAGCGTATCCTTTAACGGTGTTGACAAGGTTCGGAATCAAATCGGCACGGCGCTGATATTGATTTTCAACCTGGGCCCATTGTTTTTTTACAGCCTGGTCAGCATCGACCATGCCGTTATAGCTGGAGCATCCTCCAAAGAAGAGGATTACTACCAACAGGGCTCCAACGATAGCGATAATATATCCTTTTTTCATCGCAGTTTTGTAGAGAGTTTGGTGAGAATTGGGTATGAGAGGTTAGTTTTAGCCGTTCTTACGCAGCAAAGAGGTCAGCGATACGCGGTCGTGGATCAGCGAGTGGAGGTCGCTGATGTTTACGCGGGTCTGCTCCATTGAATCGCGTTCACGCAGAGTAACGGTGTTGTCTTCGAGCGTCTGGTGGTCAACGGTGATGCAGAAGGGCGTACCGATTGCGTCTTGGCGGCGGTAGCGCTTGCCGATAGAGTCTTTCTCTTCGTAGTGGGTGTTGAAGTCGAACTTCAGGTCGTTAACGATTTCGCGAGCCTTTTCGGGTAGACCATCCTTGCGTACCAGAGGCATAACGGCACACTTGATAGGAGCCAGGGCTTCGGGCAAGTGGAGCACTACGCGTGAGTCGCCACCTTCGAGCTGTTGCTCTTCGTAGCTTGAGCACATAACGCTCAGGAACATACGGTCAACGCCGATAGATGTTTCGATAACGTAGGGGGTATAGCTTTCGTTGAGTTCGGGATCGAAGTATTGGATCTTCTTGCCCGAGAACTTCTCGTGCTGTGAGAGGTCGAAGTTTGTGCGAGAGTGAATGCCTTCAACTTCCTTGAAACCGAACGGCATTTGGAACTCGATGTCGGTTGCAGCGTTGGCGTAGTGGGCCAGCTTTTCGTGGTCGTGGAAGCGATACTTTTCATCGCCCAAGCCGAGGGCCTTATGCCATTTCAGACGGGTCTCTTTCCATTTGTTGAACCATTCCAGTTCTGAACCGGGGCGTACGAAGAACTGCATTTCCATCTGCTCGAATTCGCGCATACGGAAGATGAACTGGCGCGCTACGATTTCGTTGCGGAATGCTTTACCAATCTGAGCGATACCGAAGGGGATACGCATGCGGCCGGTCTTCTGAACGTTCAGGTAGTTAACGAAGATACCTTGAGCAGTCTCCGGACGGAGGTAAACGTTCATTGCACCTTCAGCGGTAGAACCCATCTCGGTTTTAAACATCAGGTTGAACTGACGAACTTCGGTCCAGTTGCGAGTGCCGCTTACGGGGTCAACGATTTCTTCGTCGAGGATAATCTGGCGGAGTTCATCGAGGTTGTTGTCGTTCATAGCCTTGGAGAAGCGTTCGTGGAGAGCTTCGCGCTTGGCCACGATTTCAGCAACGCGCGGGTTGGTCTGGCGGAACATAGCTTCGTCGAACGAATCGCCGAAACGCTTGGCAGCCTTCTTAACTTCCTTGTCAATCTTCTCGTCGTACTTAGCGATCTGATCCTCGATGAGGACGTCGGCGCGATAGCGTTTCTTCGAGTCGCGGTTGTCGATCAAGGGGTCGTTGAATGCGTCAACGTGGCCAGAAGCTTTCCAGATTGTGGGGTGCATGAAGATGGCCGAGTCGATGCCGACGATGTTTTCGTGCAGCAGGGTCATAGCCTCCCACCAGTAGCGCTTGATATTGTTTTTGAGCTCTACGCCGTTCTGACCGTAGTCGTAAACGGCAGAAAGCCCATCGTATATTTCACTTGACTGAAAAACAAAACCGTATTCCTTGGCGTGTGAAACGATTTTCTTAAACACGTCTTCTTGTTGTGCCATTGTAGATTATGATGTAGTTAATTTTAAGCCACAAATTTACGAATTTTTCCCGAAATCCCCAAATTAAGGGTTGTAGTAGGTGGTGACCAAGCGCACATCGTTGTAGTCTACGCCCGGCAGGGCTGCCATAATAGCCGGGTAGCCGGCCTCGATGCCCAGGCGTTGGATTACGGAGGATATTGCGTTGACGATTACCGGAGAGAGAACGTCTTCAACGGTTAATTCGCCGGAGTCGATATATCGGGCAAGATGGCGCGTAATCGTTGAGATTGCCATTTTGCGTTCTGCTGAGATTTCTTCGCGCGTTAATCCTTGCTGGAATAGCTTGTAGGTAATTTCGTAGGTTGATTCTTTCGGCTCGGCGCTGCGTTTTTTAGTAGCTTTGGCCTTAGCCTTGGCAGCTTTCTCTTGGCGGCGTTGCTCCTTGGCTACGGCGGCCGGATCGCGTGTGGCTTTCATCCATGCTTGTTGCTTGGCTCCCAGATAGTTGGCAATGGTGAATCCGTTTTCGTTGATGTCGTTGAGCAGGTAGAGCTGGCTGAGAACGGATTGCTTTAGGTCGAGCGTCAGTTCGGCAACGCGCGTGTTGGCGCGCTTGTTTTCGGTCTTGATTTTCGAACAACGCTGAACGATATTGCCTAAAATCGTAACTATCGTATTGTAAAAATATACGGCTCCTTTCTTTACTCGAAGCAGGAAATCGGGCTGATTCAATGCCTGGAATGGCAAGGTGCGAATCATTGTAATCCATTTGTCGGATACTTCGATTACTTCCGAGCGCAATCGTTCGGCAATCTTCTGCAGGTCGGCCGATTCCTGAGGGTAGCTATGTCGATAAACCGAGTAGACCTGGCGTTGCAGGGCTTCCTCGCGGTTCATGATGTCGTGGAAGGTAAATAGGTCAATTAGCAGTTGGCGGTAATAGTCGCTCTTGATTCCGTCGAGCATTTCGATACTATGGCGAGCTGCTTCTTCCTGATGCGAGATGTATTGGGCAACGGCCGGATCGGGGCGCAGCGAGTTTTCGGCAATCGGAGTGGCCAATACGATGCCTTCCAGGGTGCGGCAACGGCTTAGCGCAACGTAGACTTGTCCGGGCG
>CAZEST010000112.1:0-5250 GCA_964514745.1 uncultured Alistipes sp. | reverse complement strand
GCGAGGTTGTTGATTTTCGACCAGTAGCGGTCGCCGGTCCAGCGGCGTGAGCCTGAGGGGGTAAATTCCTCGTCGCGTCCGAGCGGATTGTTGGGAATAGTATCGAAGAGGTTTTCAAGGTTGTAGAATGCAACGCCGAAGACCTGATATTGGGCTTTTTGGTCCGATTTGTCGTTCGTGCCCTTGTCATGGGCGTTAGCGATAAGGGCTATTGCAGCCAGCAACGGGATGAGCAGAAATCGTTTCATGATGTATGTTTACATGATTTAGGATGGATAACAAGGCAAATTTAAGAATTTTTTTCAAAATACCCAAGGGTATGTTGGCTAAATTCGCTTTAGGAATATGGCTCAGAGTCGAAATCGGCGTTGTGCTCGGCGTAGACCATCATCATAAAGGCCGGTAGAACTCCGTCGGCGTCGATTTGCATTACGTTGTAGTTGCGCCCGTCAACGTTGATAGTGCCGTCGGCGGTAGCTTCTTCCAGGGGAATTTCCATTGGAAGGGGGATTGAGCAGAACTCGGTCTGCGGCGAGGAGATCGCTTTGTAGGCGGCTTCTTTTGTGGTCCAGGCCCAAAGGGAGGCCGGCGGATAGTTCCAATGCTCCATTTGCTCATCGGTTAGGAACCTGCGTGCTACTTTTTCGAGCGTAGCAAAGCGGTCGTCGGTTTCGCAGTCGATGCCGATACGGTAGCCTCGAGGGGCAACGGCCAGGGCCGCCATGGTTCGGCAGTGGGAGATGGATATTGGTTTCCAGGGGCCGCCGAGCGGACTGTCGGGGGTAGAGCCGTCGGGGGCCGGCAGCGTTAGGAATGGGGCGCCTGAGGGGAAATGACCGATTCGTAAGTCTGCAATTCTGGGGAAGGCTTCGCGCAGAAGGCGTTTTACGGCAGCACGTTCTGCCATTACGCGACCGTGGCCGCGCGTAAAGGAGGAGGAGGGGAGTTCAACGGCATAGATTTTAATGCCGTATTTGTGGAAGACTAGCAATAGACCGATTATTAAAGGTTGGTTCAGATATAGTTTTGGGTTGACAGACTTTGGTTACGAATAGCGCCGGGTCAGTCGGTTTGTTGGTTAGGCATCACCTTGACGCGCACCGAAGAGATGCGGTGGTGCTCAATCTTGAGGATAAGAAACCGGCAACGGTCGTAAACCAGGGGCTCTTTTTCTTTCAGGAAGTCGCCCTTGATAGCGAGTAGCATGCCGGCAAGCGTTTCGGAATCTTCGGCAACGGGCTTGTATGCGTCGGGGTTCAGCCCGGTAATGCGGAAGAAGTCATTCAGGAGGGTTTTGCCCTCAAATATATATGTGTCGTCGGGGAGGCGTCGGTAGGTAGTCTCCTCTTCGTCATATTCGTCGTTGATATCGCCAACAATTTCTTCGAGGACATCTTCGAGGGTAACAACGCCACGAGTGCCGCCGAATTCGTCAACAACGATGGCGATATGAATCTTGAGTTTTCGGAAGTCTTCGAGAAGGTCGTCGATCATGCGCGATTCCGGCACGAAGTAGGGCTTGCGAATTAATGATTGCCATTTGAAGTCGGCTGCTTCGGTTACGTGAGGGAGTAGGTCGCGCGCATAGAGTACGCCGAGAATGTCGTCTTGCGATTCGCCGAAGACGGGCATTCGGGAGTAGCCCTTGTTGATAATGATGTCCATAACCTCGTTGAAGGGCGTATCGCTGTCGAGGCCGATGATGTCAACGCGCGGAGTCATGATGGCGGCGGCGTTGGTGTCGCCGAAGCGGAGGATGCCTTGCAGCATCTCCTTGTCGGGACGGTTGGCTACATCGGTGATTTCCAGGGCCTGGCCCAGCTCGTCGGCGGTAATGTTGCGGCTCTGGCGGGTTATAACCTTGTTGACTATCTTGGTAGAGCTTACCATTATAGATGATAAGGGCCAAAAGAGGTTCATCATGTAGTTAACCCCTCCGGCTGCGAATTGAGCCCAGCGAATGGGGGAAGTGTTGGCCATCAGCTTGGGGAAGATTTCGCCGAAAAGCAGAATCAAGAAGGTTAGGCAGACGGTTTGCAACAAGAAGTTGGCTACGTCGCTTAGGCCGGCGAATAGCGGCGTAAGGGCGTAGGAGGTAAGTACAACAATCGTAACGTTGACAAGGTTGTTGGCGATTAGGATTGTTGCCAGTAGTCGTTCGGTCTTTTTGAGGAGGGTACGAATCAGCGAAGAGCGCTCGCTGTCGTCGAGGCCCTCAGCCTGTTGGGGGGTGATGGAGAAGAAAGCGATCTCGCTACCGCTGACAAACGCCGAAATCAGCAAGGCGAATCCTGCGAGGCATAGCGCTATGATGTGGGATATACCGAATAACGAGGTAGGCGTTGCCGCGTCAAGCGCTATAAATAAAGATGGTAAGGGGTCTGTGTCCAAATCTGAATGGTTTATACAATAATTGATGCAAAGTTACGGAATTTAGCTGAGAACTCAAAATCGGAGAATCAGTTAAAATCGGTAAATGCAAAGGGGAGGGTAGAGGCGATTGAGGGCAAGCGGTAGATTTTATCTTTGCCAACGAGCAGCAATTCTACCGGCGCCTTTGCCAGCGTCTCGTATTCGAGGAGCGATTGGCGGCAGCTACCGCAGGGAGGAATCGGATCGGCAACAAATTCGCCGTCGGAGGCGCGTGCGGCGATAGCTATCTTGAGGAAGCGAGCTTCGGGGTAACGGGCGTGGGCGTAGAAGCAGGCAGAGCGCTCGGCGCAGGTGCCCGACGAGAAGGCTGCGTTTTCCTGATTACTGCCGGGGATAATTTCGCCATTGTCGAGGCGGATAGCGGCTCCAACGCTGAACTTGGAGTAGGGGGCATAGCTGCGGAAGGTAGCTTCGCGAGCGGTATTTACCAGGCAGAGGTCGTCGGCCGGCAGTTCGTCGAAAGAGAGGACTTCAAAATCGATTGTAATTTGTTTCTTTTCCATATCAGAAATGACTGTGAAAAACGGAGCCGTAAAAGAGCGGCGGATAAGAAAGTGCGGTAAAGATAACGCTAAATTTTGAAAAAATACCGAAATCGGGTAGATTTTTTTGGCTGTTTGCTGCTAATTGCTTAATTTTGCGCTTCAAAGGCGTTGTATCTTCAGGTACAGCTCCCTATCATGACGCAAAAAAATAAAACAATCATAATCCATGTCAAAAAAGAAAACTGAAACCGCTGAAACAGGTCTGGATAATCTTAACGATTCTTTGACCTCGATCACAACAAAGGTGCAGGACAACAAGAAACTCATCACGATTTGCTCGCTGGTTGTAATTGCAATAATTGCAATCATCCTTGCTTACGTCTACTTCTTCCGTGGTCCCAGCATTAACAAAGCAAATGATGCAATCGGTGCAGCCGACCTTACTCTGGCTCAGGGTAACGACTCGTTGGCTCTGGCGCAGTATCAGAACGTAGCCGACGAATATGGCTACGATGCAGGTAACCGCGCAGCTCTCCAAACTGCTATTCTGCTCTATCAGAAGGGCGAATATCAGAAGGCTCTCGAATACATCGACAAGTATTCTGCTAAAGAGGAAATCATCGGTGCGGCTGCTTACTCTCTGAAGGGCGACTGCTACGTAAACCTCGACAAGCTCTCTGAGGCAATCGACTGCTTCAAAAAGGCAATCAAGCAGAGCAACGATAATCCTTCATTTACTCCGTTCTTCATGATGAAGCTCGCTCGCGTTTACGCAGCTCAGAACAATCATGCAGAAGAGGCCGCTACCTACAAGGAAATCATGACCCAGTATCCCAGCTACGGTCAGAACAGCATCGATGTAGAGAAGCTCTACGATCGCGCAACCCTGCAGGCAGGCTCTAAATAAGGCTTGACTAAGAATAAAATATCATGAAAGGCCTCTTTCCCTTAACCTCGGAAAGATGGCCTTTTATTCTATGAACAATTCAAGATACACAGATAAAGATGTCAACGAACACTGTAGATAAACCTAAGAAAGTTACTACAGCAACCTTCGGTAAGATGAAGGTTGCCGGCGAAAAGATTGCGATGCTTACGGCCTATGATTATTCTATGGCTAAGCTCGTTGACGGGGCTGGCGTAGACGCTATCCTGATTGGCGATTCTGCAACCAACGTTATGGCCGGAAATGCTACGACGATTCCGATGACGCTGGATGAGATGATTTATCATACGCGTTGCGTAGCTCGCGGCGTAGAGCGTGCACTGGTTGTCTCGGATATGCCCTTCGGTACGTATCAGACAGATGCAACCGTGGCAGCCATGAATGCCGTACGCCTGATGAAGGAGGGCGGTTGCGAAGCTGTTAAGCTGGAAGGCGGCTCGGAAATCCGCGCCTCAATCGAGAGAATCCTGGCTTGCGGTATTCCGGTTATGGGCCACCTGGGACTAACGCCTCAAAGCGTCAATAAGTTTGGCGGCTACGGAATTCGCGCCAAGGAGGATGCTGAGGCTCAGAAGCTGCTCGACGATGCTAAGATGCTGGAAGAAATCGGCTGCTTTGCCATCGTGTTGGAGAAGATTCCTTCCGATCTGGCCAAGAGAGTTGCCGAGTCGGTAGCTATTCCGATTATCGGTATAGGCGCCGGTAATGGCGTAGACGGTCAGGTGTTGGTAGTTAACGATATGCTGGGCATGAATGAAGGGTTTAAGCCAAAGTTCCTTCGCCAATATGCCCAGCTGAGCAAGGTTATCAATGGCGCTATCGGCCAATATGTAGCCGACGTAAAAGCTGTTGATTTCCCGTCTGTATCGGAGTCGTATTGATTGCTCCCCAATCCCCCTAGAAAAGCGAAAAGTGTGTTTCTTCACAGAAACACACCTCCCTCATAACCAAAATTCAAGTATAAGTATATGTCTTTATTCTGAGCTTAATATCGCGTAGATATCAAGACGTGAAAAATCTCAGATGATAGGCAACTTACTAATTTCGTCGCCGGAGAGAAAACGATTCGTTTTCTTGTCCACTGCAAAATTATAGCATAATTATCGAGATAGGTTAAATTTTGCGTTAAAAAGAGTTAATAAAATTAGATAGTTTCCAAATTGGCTACAAATGAAACTCTTTGGTAGATGAAAATTTGGTTGGGAAAGGAAAAATTGCTACCTTTGTGGGCTTTTTAGCCGTAGTAGGCCCGGAAAGTCGAAAAAAGTTCGCCTCGCAAGTGGCGGCTGTTTCGCGCCTGCAGGCATAACCTTTAAAATATCATCAATAAAAGATGTACGCTATCGTAGAAATTCAGGGACAGCAGTTCAAAGCCGAAGCAGGCAA
>CAZEST010000111.1:0-5400 GCA_964514745.1 uncultured Alistipes sp. | reverse complement strand
ACGATGCCTTCCAGGGTGCGGCAACGGCTTAGCGCAACGTAGACTTGTCCGGGCGCAAATGAGGCTCCGGCGTCGATGATGACGCGGTCAAAGGTTAGTCCTTGGCTTTTATGTATGGTGATAGCCCATGCCAACCGAAGCGGCATCTGCGAGAATGTGCCTTGCACTTCGGTTTCGATGGCGTTGGTTTCTTCGTTGATTTTGTATTTAGTGTTTTCCCAAACTTGCGGCGTTACGTCGATCGTTGCAGCTTGGCTGGGCACTTTAATCTTGACGCTCTCCGGCGTCAGGCTGACAACGTGGCCAATCAAGCCGTTGTAATAGAGATGGTCAACCGTGTCGTTCTTTACGAACATAACCTGTGCGCCGGGCTTTAAGGCTAATGCATCGGCGGTAGGATAGGCCAATTCGGGGAATGTGCCGTTGATTTTAGCTTGATATGTAACTGAATTGCCCGGCAACATGCGCATCTGATTTTCGTTGTAGTTGTCGGCCGAGGCGTTATGGGTTGTCAGACGGATGTAGCCGCTCTCCTTGTCGGGGATAAATGCCGGATTCAGACGCGAATTGAGCATGCGGTGGTCTTGTTCGGTCAGCCTGTTATCGCGTACATGGTTGAGCAGTTCAACGAATTGTTCGTTTTGCTGGCGGAATACCTTTTCCAGGCGAATCGTAACGTAAGGAATCTGGCTTAGCGCGTGTGAACCGAAGAAATATGGCGTTGAATAATGATCGCGGAGGATATCTTCATCGCTCGGCGTTACAACCGGCGCCAGTTGCTGCAGGTCGCCGATCATTAACAGCTGTACGCCTCCAAACGGGGCCGGGTTGCGTCGATATTTCCGCAGGGCATTGTCGATAGCATCCAGAAGGTCGGCCCTCACCATTGATATTTCGTCAATAACCAGCAGGTCCATCGAGCGGATTACTCGAAGTTTTTGCTTGGAGAAACTGTATTTGTTATCGCCGGCTTGGGTGCCGGGGATGTAGGGTGCCGGGGAAATCTGGAAGAAGGAGTGGATCGTTACGCCTCCGGCATTGATGGCAGCAACTCCGGTCGGGGCTACAACAACTGCAGTCTTAGCGCTGTTTTTGAGCACTTCTTTCAGAAAAGTAGTTTTTCCGGTGCCGGCTTTCCCGGTTAGAAAGATGCTGACGCCTGTACGTTCAACGAAGTCCCAGGCGAGGCGCAAGTTTTCATCCGGTTTGATTTTAGAGTTGGTCATCATATTTTTGTGGGGGCAAATTGGATGGGAATAATGGGGCGGAAGGGCAAATTTAAGGCGGGGAGCGGCGATTACCGCATCCCCGCCCAAAAAGCGGTTTTTAGCTTTGAATTAAGCCTTTGCAGCTTCAAGAGAAACCTTGCGGAATTCCTTCATTGATTTTTCGAGTTCGAGAGATACTTTGCGAGCACGAGTACCTGCAGCCTTGTTGCCGTTTTCGAGCTGAGCCTTAGCCTCTTTCTGGAAAGCTTCATAAAGGGAAGCTACCTTTTCTACTAGTTCTTTCATTTTTTTAACTGTGTTGGATATTTAAGGATTTTCTAGTGATGATGGTCTGAGAATCGTGAGAGTCGCGGACATTCATCGGCGATTTTTGGCAAAGTTATAAAAAAAATACATATAACAATGCGTTATATCGAGGAAAAAGTATGATTTTCTTGAAAAAAGAGAAAAAAATCATGTTTTTCTCAGATTTGTTGCCAAATTATCCATAAATATCAGTAAAAAATGGCCTTAGAGCATATTATGGTTGAGTCAACTGTCGCAGGGGTAACCTGTTGAGGTGCTTACGGTCGAATTACCGGAAAACCGGCTTCGCCCAAGGCAATGCGCAGTCGCTCAACGTGATTGTTGTCGAGCGTTTCGAGCTCAAGATGGAGCGTACATGAGTTGATTTGTGCGGCTGCGGATACTCGCTCATGGTTAACAGACAGAACGTTGCCGCCATGTTCGGCTACAACCTTCAGCACTTGCGAGAGCGTGCCGGGCTTATCGGGTACCTCCAATTCCAGCTGACAGAGGCGTCCGTTCTTTTGCAGGCCTCGGTTGATAACTCTGCTGAGAATATTTACGTCGATGTTGCCGCCTGAAATAAGGCAGACAACTTTCTTGCCTTCAATCGGTAATTTGTCGAACATAACGGCAGCGAGGGCGGCAGCTCCGGCTCCTTCTGCTACCAGTTTTTGCTTTTCGATAAGCGTTAGGATGGCAGCTGCTATTTCGTCGTCGTTGACGGTTACAATTTCGTCTACGTATTTTTGACAGAGGTCGAATGTTAGGTCGCCGGGTTCTTTTACGGCGATGCCGTCGGCAATGGTCGATACGGAATCCAGGTGGATGCGGTCATGTTTGCGCATGGATTCGGCCATGGATGCGGCTCCGGAGGATTGAACGCCGTAGATTTTAATGTCGGGGCGCAGGGTTTTTACCGCAAAGGCAATGCCGGCAATAAGTCCGCCGCCGCCAACCGGTACGATAATTGCATCGGCTTGTGGCATCTCTTCGATGATTTCCAGGCCGATTGTGCCCTGTCCGGCTATCACCTTGGGGTCGTTGAAGGGGTGGACAAATGTGTAGCCCATTTGCTCCTTTAGCTCGAGCGCTTTGGCGTAGGCATCGTCGTATACTCCGGGCACCAAGCACACTTCTGCGCCCAAGCGTTTGGTTGCTTCAATCTTTGAGATTGGAGCTCCGGCCGGGAGGCAGATTAGCGATTTGATGCCGTTGCGTGTGGCCGACAACGCAACGCCCTGGGCATGGTTTCCGGCGGAGCAGGCGATAACGCCTTTCTGACGCTCCTCTTCGGTTAATTGCGAAATTTTATAGAAGGCTCCGCGAAGCTTGAATGCACCTGTCAGCTGGAGGTTTTCCGGCTTGAGATATACTTGGCAGTTACTTGAAATCTCGGTAGGACCGATAATCTTGGGGTGACGCGCAACGTCGCGTAGCACCATTTGGGCGCGATAAATCTCGCCTATTGAAAGTTCGCTCATAAAGAGGTTGTGTTAGAATAGTTTACAGATTCGATTCGGGAGGGAGTTTGGGAGGGAGAGGGGAAGGAGGTCGTTGGAGAGGTATAGGGGGCTGGAGGGGGATACGTTATTGCTGAGATAAACGTTGATGCATTGCGGCTGCTGCTCGGCGCCCATCGCCCATAGCTAGGATTACCGTAGCTCCGCCACGAACGATATCGCCTCCGGCAAATAGCATCGGTACGGTTGATTCCAGGGTGTCATCGTTGACAACGAGGGTGCCTCGACGGGTTACGTCAAGGCCGTTGATTGTGCTCGGAATGAGCGGATTGGGCGAAACGCCTACGCTGACGATTACTTCGTCAACTTCAACCTCGCAGATGTCGCCGTCGATGGGTATCGGCGAGCGACGCCCTGAAGCGTCTGGTTCGCCAAGAGCCATGCGCTGTAGGCGCATAGCTCTGACGCGCCCTTTATCATCGGCAAGATATTCTACGGGATTGTGTAGGGTTAGGAATTGTATGCCTTCCTCTTTGGCGTGGCGTACTTCTTCGATACGGGCCGGCATCTCTTGCTCGGAGCGGCGGTAAACAATGTAGACTTGCTCGGCTCCCATTCGGCGAGCTGTGCGGCAGGAGTCCATGGCCGTATTGCCGCCACCGATAACGGCTACGCGTTTGCCTTTGATGACCGGGGTAGCCCATCCGGGGCGTCCGGCTCCCATGAGGTTGACGCGTGTAAGGTATTCGTTGCTCGACATTACTCCGATAAAGTTCTCTCCGGGGATTCCCATAAAGCGAGGTAGACCGGCTCCGGAGGCAACGAATACGCCTTTGAATCCTTGCTCGATTAGGTCGTCGTAGCTTAGCGTTTTGCCGATTACGCAGTCGGGAGTAAATTCAACGCCGGCAGCACGGAGCTGATCTATTTCGGCGTCAACAATCTCGTTGGGCAAGCGGAATTCGGGGATGCCATATTTCAGGACGCCGCCGATTTCATGGAGCGCTTCGAAGACGTGGACGGCATAACCTTTACGCGCCATGTCGCCGGCAAACGACAACGAGGCCGGGCCGGAGCCTACAACGGCTATCTTGGTCCGGTTGGTAGACGTTTGGGGAGCTGAAGCTTCCGCTTCAGCCACCGTGGTTGACGGGGCATTAACGGGGGCGACAGGGGGAGCGGCAGGGGCGGAGAGGCGGGCAAAGTCGGCGGCAAAGCGCTCGAGATAGCCGATTGCAACGGCCGGGCGTTTGGTCTTATTGTAGATGCATTTCGATTCGCACTGGCGTTCTTGGGGGCATACGCGCCCACAAACGGCCGGCAATGCAGATGTCTCTTTCAGAACGGCTGCCGCTTCGATATAGTGCTTGCGCTCTATATTCTTGATGAATCCCGGTATGTTGATGGCAACCGGACAGCCTGTCATGCACTGAGGGTCCGGACAGTCGAGGCAGCGCGTAGCCTCAACTACGGCTTGCTCCTGGGTTAGCCCTTGGTTAACCTCGTCGTTGCAGGTGATGCGATAGGCCGGGTCTAACTCGGTCATCTTTACGCGCGGAATCGCCATGCGTTCCTTGGCGGTATGGGTTTTGCGGAGTTCCTCGCGCCATTGGGCGTCGCGAGGGGATATTGTTGCTGAGTTGTCCATGGATTTTAGAATCAATAAGAGCGCAGGCGCATTAACATTTCATCGAAGTCAACCTTGTGGGCGTCAAATTCCGGGCCATCAACGCAGACGAATCGCATCTTGCCATCAACGGTTACGCGGCATGCTCCACACATTCCCGTTCCATCAACCATGATAGTGTTGAGGGAGCAGATGGTCGGCACGTCATATTTCCGGGTAAGCAGGCTGACAAACTTCATCATGATAGCCGGACCTATTGTGCAGACCAGGTCAACTTTTTCGCGTTGGATTACAGCCTCCAGGCCGTTTGTTACCAGGCCTTTGTTGCCGTAGCTGCCGTCGTCGGTCATTATGATAACTTCGTCGGAGGCTTCGCGCACTTGCTCTTCGAGGATGATTAGGTCCTTGGTTCGCGCTGCCAGGATTGATATTACTTTATTGCCGGCTTCCTTCATCGCACGCAAAATCGGCAACAGGGGAGCAACTCCTACGCCGCCACCGCAGCAAACTACCGTGCCGTAGCGACGGATGTCGGTAGCCTTGCCCAACGGCCCTACTACATCGTGGAGATATTCGCCGGGTTCTTTGGCGCAAATCTCGGTTGTAGATTGTCCGATAGCTTGCACAACCAGGGTGATCGTCCCCTTGCGCGTATCTGCGTCAGCAATGGTTAATGGAATTCGTTCGCCTTTTTCGTTGGCGATTACAATCACGAAGTGACCCGGCTTGCGAGCGCGGGCTATCATCGGAGCCTCAACTACAAGCTTAACTACCTTTTCGGAGAAGTGCTCTTTCT
>CAZEST010000110.1:0-5753 GCA_964514745.1 uncultured Alistipes sp. | reverse complement strand
ATAAACTTCATCGCTGTAAAATCGTTTTAACCCAAACAGGGGCAAGCACAATATCGTGATTGAAATCTTCATCAGATACCGAGCTGCTGATTATTTGTTTAATCTTGGCAATCTGTTCCTCGCTGATTGCAGATTCACCAATCTCTCGCATTGCCATGACTGCCAACTGCATTATTCCGGACTGATAGGCGAAATTGCCAAGTTCATTGCTGTGACGGAACGTGATACTCTTACCTTCGCCGAAAGTAATCTTGCGAGCAGACCCATCGGTAATGTACACTATGTTGGTGGGGACTTGTGTGGAAAGCCCCATACGATTTAGCGCATAAGCACCGGTCGGTGCAATTCGAGCATTGTCTCGTTGAGCTATCCTTTGGGCTATAGCATCCAATGACGGTTCTCTCAGAGTACCATCCCATTTGTCGTACGTCGGGACATAGTATATCCCCTTGGCAAACCGATGGAGTTTGCCAACCAGACACAACCGACGCAATCCTTGCCGAACTGCATCAGGCTTGCCACAGATTGAGAAATCGTCAGGAAAGAGAATTGCACCCTTTTCCGATTTTTCAATGATAGATTCAATAGCCTTAATGGAACTGTCTTCTGCCATAGCTTCTAATTTTGTCACAAAGATACGATATTTTTGTGACAAAGCAAGATGTAAAGGAGAACTTTTTCCCAAACAAAAATAAGACTTTTTAAGCAGAAATTAGACATTTTAGAATCGACTTATTTGACATAAATATCATATCATATATGCGTTTTGTAGCTGTTTCAGATAAAAATTGAAGAATTTTCGTAGGATTATTTGGGAATCACGGACTTTTACGCTATTTTTGTAGGTGTATTTTGCGCAAGCTAATACCCCATATTATTTGAAGTATATACAGCCAATATTAGATAAAGGCACAAGCTATGTTAAAAAACTTCTTCATTTCTATGCTCGGTGCGATTGCCGGGTTCTGGATTTCACTTATGCTACTGATTATTGTCGGCATGGCCATGATTATCAGCACAGCTGCATCTGCGCTGGTTGATTCAACCGCCGGCGTGTCCGTAAAAGATAATTCCATAATGGAGATCTGCCTTGATTCCCAAATCGAGGAATATCCATCATCGAAAAGCATTGAAGAAGTGTTTAACCGCCAACCGGCTTCTCAAACCCTGCAAAATATTCTCCGCGCAATCGAAGCAGCAAAAGCCGACGACCGCATAAAAGGCATCTACCTTAAATGTGAAGGCGCAAGCTCAGGCTTCGCTACCCGCCAAGCTATTATGAACGCACTGCTCGACTTTAAGCAGTCAGGCAAATGGATTCTTGCCTACGGCGACTCATATACCCAAGGCGACTACTATCTGGCCACCGCTGCCAACTATCTCTTCCTCAATCCGTCAGGCGAGGTTGATGTTCGCGGTTTCTCAACAACGATTCCGTTCTTCAAAGGATTGCTCGACAAGGTAGGCGTCCAGATGCAAGTATTCAAGGTCGGTACATACAAGAGTGCCGTTGAGCCATACATTCTCGACAACATGAGCGATGCCAACCGCGAGATGACTCAATACTTCTTGAACAATCTCTGGGGCGAATTTGCCGGCAAGATTGCCGAAAACCGTGGAGTTAAGGTTGAAACAGTTAACCAATGGGCCGACTCGCTGGTTGTATTCGACAGCGCTAAGAGCATGGTTGACGCCAAAATTGTTGACAGCCTCAAGTATATCGACGAAGTTGAAAAAGAACTGAAGAACCTTACGGGCGTTGACGAGGATGACGACCTAGCCATGGTTGACTATGCCGATTATCTCTCGGTTGCCGACCTGCCCCACTCAAAGAAAAACAAGAACAAAATTGCCGTTTACTATGCCTGCGGCGATATTAGCGATACCGGCACAACCGGCATTACAGCCGAACAAGTCGTTCCCGACATTCTCGAGCTGGCCAAAGATGACGATATCGACGCTCTGATTATACGCGTCAACTCAGGCGGTGGCTCGGCCTTCGCCTCCGAACAGATTTGGCACGCCCTGGAGGTATTCAAAGCCAAAGGCAAAACGCTCTACGTCTCGATGGGCGATTACGCTGCATCAGGCGGTTATTATATCTCCTGCGGAGCTGAAAAAATCTATGCCGAACCAACTACGCTTACAGGCTCTATAGGCATCTTCGGTATGCTTCCATGCGCCAAAGAACTAGCCAACGACAAGCTAGGCGTAAACTTCGGCACGGTTAACACCAACGCCAACAGCGACTTCCCATCAATCATGAACCTCGCTACTCCCTTCCAGGCCCGGAAAATGCAATCGGCTATCAATCGCGGCTACGACCTGTTTACATCGCGCTGCGCTGCAGGCCGACATATCTCGCAAGATTCCATCAAGGCTATCGGCGAAGGCCGCGTTTGGGATGGCAAAACCGCTAAGCGAATTGGCCTGGTAGACCAACTCGGCGGTCTGCAGGATGCTATTGCCGACCTCGCAAAAACTAAAGGCTACAAGACCTACCAGATAGTAAGTTATCCTAATCCTAACAAGACATTTTGGGATTTCCTGGCCGACATGCCAACGCAAATGAAGGCCAACGCCTTGCGCGAAGAGCTCGGCTCTACGTATCCGATATATCTGGAAATCAAACGTCTGGAGAACATGGAGCCCGTCCAGGCTCGCATGATGCCGATGACGCTCAACTAATCCGTCGCGTAGCTCACTCTAATTTTCACATTATCCGTTAGCAAGCAACCATCTTGACAAAGAACCGACTGATATCAAACATCGTATTGCTCCCCATGTCGAAACTCTACGGCATGGGCGTTGCCTTACGCAACCTGATGTTCAAATGGGGCATACTAAAACAACGCACATTTGACATTCCGGTCATCGTGGTCGGCAATCTTGCCGTTGGGGGTACAGGTAAAACGCCCCACGTTGAATATATTATCGACCTGCTGAAATTCAAGTATCATATTGGAGTTATCTCACGCGGCTACAAACGCAACACGAAAGGATTCGTACTGGCAACACGCCGCTCAACGCCCCAAGACATCGGCGACGAACCCTACCAAATTTACCAAAAATTTAGTCGCGACATATCGGTAGCCGTATGCGAAGACCGCTGTGCAGGGATTGAGGAGCTTACCCGTATCGACCCCAAAATCAACCTGATAATTCTCGATGATGCGTTCCAACATCGCTATGTCAAACCTACGGTTTCCATAGTGCTGACCGATTTCAACTCGCCGGTATTTACCGACAAACTGCTCCCCTACGGCCGCCTGCGCGAGCCCTTGAGCAGCATCTACCGCGCCGACATGGTAGTCGTCACGAAATGTCCGGAGCGACTGAAAGCTATCGAATACCGCATCTTCAAGAACAGCCTTAAGCTATTCCCCTACCAAGGACTCTTCTTCTCGTCGATAGAATACCAGCCCCTGATTCCGCTCTTCCCCGACAAAGCTCAACAACCGCCCCACCTGAGCTGGCTGGCCGAGTCCGACGCAATCTACGCAATAGCCGGCATTGCTAATCCGAAACCTTTCCTGCGCTACCTGCGCGGATTCAAAGCATCGGTAAAACTCAAGCAATATCCCGACCACTATAACTTTGCGCGACGCGACATGGAGCATATCATGCGCCGATTCAACGAAATTGATGCTCCGCGCAAACTACTGATTACAACCGAAAAAGACGCCGTCCGACTAATCAACAATCCATATTTCCCGGAAGACCTGAAGGAATGTGCCTACTACCTGCCGGTACATGTCCACTTCGATCCGCACAACGTAGATGCCTTCGACGACGAACTCCAGAAACTGCTCTACGATGCCACGCATTGAACTTTTCCGGTCGGCCAAGCGTTAACACTTAATCCTAAGACAAAAAACCATGCTAGAAAAAATCAACCAAACAGCTGAATTTCTGCGCTCTAAGGTGAGCGATATGCCCCAGATTGCAATTATCCTCGGCACCGGTCTAGGCCCTATCGCCGACCTTATCGAAGATAAAATCGTTATCCCCTACTCGCAGATCCCTAACTTCCCGGTTTCAACCGTTCAAGGTCACAGCGGCAACTTTATTTTCGGTAATCTTGCCGGTAAACGCGTGATGGCTATGCAAGGCCGTTTCCACTACTACGAAGGCTACGACATGAAGACAGTAACCTTCCCCGTCAGAGTTATGCGCGCTTTAGGAGTAAAGACCCTGATCGTATCTAACGCAGCCGGCGGCATGAACAAGGAATTTGCTGTTGGAGACGTCATGATTATTACCGACCATATCAACCTCTTCCCCGAAAATCCGTTGCGTGGCAAGAACTACGAAGAGCTGGGCGACCGTTTCCCCGCGATGACCGAAGCTTACTCGAAGCGCCTGGTTGCCTTAGCCGACAACATCGCAAAGGAGAAGGGTATCCGTCTGGTTCACGGCGTATACGTAGGCACAACCGGCCCCACCTTCGAAACACCGGCCGAATATGAATATTTCCGCGTAATCGGTGGCGACGCCGTAGGCATGTCAACCGTGCCAGAAGTTATCGTTGCTAACCACGGCAAGATGGAGGTATTCGGTCTATCGGTAATTACAGACCTCGGTGGCAAAGATATTACCCAAGTTCCCTCCCACGAAGAGGTACAGCAGGCTGCCGTAACCGCTGAACCCGTTACCAAAATGCTCGTTCACGAATTGGTAGCCCGTCTGTAACCAACGATGGAAAAAGCTACAGAAATATCAACCCTTGGTGAATTCGGCTTGATCGAACGAATCACCAAGGATTTTCCGTTGCGCAACGCCTCAACGCTTCGCGGCGTAGGCGATGACTGCGCCGTAATGGAATATAAAGACACGGAGGTACTGGTGTCAACCGACCTGTTGGTTGAAGGCATCCACTTCGACCTCACCTACGTACCGCTGAAGCATCTTGGTTACAAATCAGCCATAGTCAACTTCTCAGACCTCTACGCGATGAACGGCCATCCGCGCCAGATTACCGTTTCGCTGGCAATTTCCAAGCGTTTTACCGTTGAGCACATCGAAGAACTTTACAGCGGAATCCGCCTGGCCTGCGAAATCTACGGCGTTGACCTCGTTGGAGGCGACACAACTACGTCGCGCTCCGGATTGGTAATCTCCATCACCGCTATAGGCGATGCCCCAAAGGACAAAATCGCCTACCGCAGCGGCGCAAAAGATACCGACTTGATTTGCGTATCGGGCGACCTCGGCGCAGCCTACATGGGCTTGCAGCTACTCGAGCGTGAGAAAATTGCATCAGCCGGGCAGAAAGATTTCGAGCCCCAATTTGGCGGCAAAGAATACCTGATTGAGCGCCAGCTGAAGCCGGAAGCACGCCGAGATGTAGTTGAGAATCTTGCCAAGCACGGGATCGTGCCTACGGCAATGATGGACGTCTCCGATGGATTGTCGTCCGAACTGCTCCATATCTGCAAAGCCTCCAACGTTGGTTGCAGAGTTTATGAAGACCGTATTCCTATCGACTATCAGACGGCTGTAATGGCAGAAGAGTTAAACATGAACCTCGTAACCGCAGCCATGAACGGCGGCGAAGACTACGAGCTCCTGTTCACAATACCATTGCATCTCCACGAAGAAATCAAGAAGATACCCGGCATCCGCGTAATCGGCCACATTACCAAACCCGAACTCGGCGCAGCCCTGATTACTCGCGATGGAACCGAAATCTCAATCAAAGCCCAAGGCTGGAATCCCCTCGCCTCTGCCGACTAACTCTAACCGATCGGCAA
>CAZEST010000109.1:0-5780 GCA_964514745.1 uncultured Alistipes sp. | reverse complement strand
AAAGGTCTACCACCCGGCGGAAAAATCCGCCGGAGCAGGGCCCTGTAGGGGTTGTATGAGGAGAACTTGTCACAGCAAATAATGGTGCTTAATGTTGCATGAATTGAAATTTCAGAGTAACTTTGTGGTCAGTTACGCCTTTCAACGGCAAATTTAACAAAAATTCGATTAACTCCACAAAAAAGAATAAAAAATATGGCAAGCTGGTTTGAATGCAAAGTACGCTACGATAAACTTCAAGAAAATGGTGCGGTAAAAAAAGTTACCGACACATTCCTCGCTGACTCCCTTTCGATTACCGAAGCTGTAGCTCGTATTACCAAGGAGCAAGCCCCCTATATCTCAGGCGACTTTGTAGTTTCATCTGCTAAAAGCACTAAAATCGCAGAAATCTTCCGCGACGATTCAGCCGACAAATGGTATCTGGTTAAATGCGCTTTCGTTACAATCGACGAAAAGACCGCTGCCGAAAAGAAATCTGTTTCGCTGATTCTCGTTGCAGGCAACGACTTCAAGCAAGCCTATGACAACTTCGAGGCCGGCATGAAGGGCACTATGGCCGACTATGAAATCGTATCAATCTCCGAGACATCCTACCTCGACGTCTACGGCGCTGACCTCTCCGGTAAGTCTGACGATAAACCGGCCGAATAATCCGCCCCCCCAAAGCCCCTCCCACTCTACTGAAAACACCATGATTTCATCTGATATTTCTTCAATCTCATCACGCTTGGAAGCAATCCGCAGCACCCTGCCCGCGGATGTTGAGCTTGTCGCAGTATCGAAATTCCACCCTACAGAAGCTCTGCGCGAAGCTGCCCGGGCCGGCCAACGGCTTTTCGGCGAAAGTCGCGTCCAAGAACTCTCCCAAAAGGTTGATGAACTCGGCTGCGAAGCATTTTGCTGGCACTTCATCGGCCATCTCCAAACCAACAAAGTACGCCAACTCTTGCGACTCCGCCCCGCGCTCATCGAGAGCGTTGACTCCGTCAAGCTCCTCGACGAAATCGACCGCGAGGCTGAGAAGCAGGGCGTAGTACAACGAGTGCTGATGCAGCTCCATGTAGCTCGCGAAGAAACTAAGTTTGGCTTCTACCCCGAAGAGCTGCTCAACTGGTTTAGCGCTCGCAAATTTGAAAACCTGAAAGCCGTACATATCTGTGGCGTAATGGGCATGGCCTCTAATACCGATGACCGACAACGCATCGAAGCGGATTTCCGCCAAATTCGCGCCACGTATGACGAAATCCTCCGCCTATGTCCCGATTTGCGCGGATTCTCTACCGTCTCCATGGGAATGAGCGACGATTATCCTATCGCCGTTGACTGCGGTTCAACGATGGTTAGAGTCGGTTCAGCGATTTTCGGCCCGAGAGAATACTAAGTTTCAAGGTTTTTTCGTAAATTTGCAGACAGTCAAAAAAATAATCTAACATATTTTCTTACCAATAAACCAATACCCTAAAAATTAAAATGTCACACTCCAATTCTGCAGAGACATCTAAAGGGAACGGACGCTTGATTGCGATTATCGCAATGTTCTTCCTGTTTGCGATGGTTTCGTTCGTAACCAATCTTGCCGCCCCCATCGGCACAATCTGGGGATACCAATATGAGGGCAATTCCGTGCTCGGCATGATGGGTAACATGATGAACTTCCTTGCCTATCTATTCATGGGTATTCCCGCCGGTAAACTTCTCCAAAATATCGGCTACAAGAAAACCGCTCTTTGGGCAATGGCCGTTGGCGCCGTTGGTCTGCTGGTTCAATGGCTTTCAAGCGTTGTAGACCCCTCGGTTGAATATCTCAGCTTCAGCATCTACCTGCTCGGCGCATTCATCTGCGGCTTCTGCGTCTGCATGCTTAACACGGTTGTTAACCCGATGCTTAACCTCCTTGGTGGCGGCGGTAACCGCGGTAATCAGTTGCTCCAGGCCGGTAGCTCTTTCAACTCACTGACCGGAACCCTTACCCCGCTGTTCGTTGGTGTGCTCGTTGGCGAACTTTCTAAGGATACTTCAATCGCAACCGTAGCTCCCCTGCTCTGGCTTGCAATCGGCGTTTTCGTTGCTTCGTTTATCGTTATCTACTTCGTAAACATCCCCGAACCTAACAGCCACAAAGGTAAAACCCAACCCAAATATACCCACTCTCCCTGGAACTTCCGCCACACCGTACTGGGCGTTATCGGTATCTTTATTTATGTAGGTATCGAAGTTGGTATCCCCGGTACGCTCAACTTCTACCTCTCTGACCAGACCCCTACCGGCGCTGGCGTTGTTGGTAAAGCATCTGCTATCGCCGGAGCTATCGTAGCCATCTACTGGTTGCTGATGCTATGTGGCCGTATGCTCTCATCGTTCATCTCCGGCGTTGTTTCCTCTAAGAGCCAGTTGATCATCGTATCTTCGGTTGCTATCGCCCTGGTAATCGCGGCAATCTGCACTCCCGCCTCTTGCACCCTTCCCGTTCCCGAATTCATCTACAGCGACGTTGACGCTGCCGGCAACTTAATCACGGCCAGCGTACCGGTCAGCGCTTATCTACTGATTCTCTGCGGTCTCTGTACATCGGTAATGTGGGGCGGCATCTTCAACCTGGCTGTTGAAGGCCTCGGCAAGTATACCGCACAAGCTTCCGGCATCTTCATGATGATGGTAGTAGGTGGTGGCGTAATTCCCTTGGTACAGCAAGTTGTTGCCAAGAGCGTAGGCTACATGACCTCCTACTGGTTGATCGTTGCTTGCCTGGCATACCTCCTCTACTACGGTCTGATTGGCTCCAAGAATGTCAATACCGACATCCCCGTAGATGAAGAAGAGGAGCAGAAGGTTCCTGACGTAATCTAACGACTATTTTCTAAATAATAATATCAAAATAGAGGTCATGGGCCTCTATTTTGATATTTATGCTAAAGACATAAAACAATCTTCTTATGGACAAGACCACTATTGACCGCGCGGCCAATACCATTAGGGTTCTCGCTGCATCCATGGTTGAAAAAGCTAAATCGGGCCACCCCGGAGGCGCTATGGGCGGAGCCGACTTTGTCAACGTTCTGTATTCAAAGTTCCTCGTTACAGATCCCGACAACCCTACCTGGATTGCACGTGACCGCTTTTTCCTCGATCCGGGCCACATGGCTCCGATGCTCTACTCCGTATTGGCTTTGACCGGCAAATTCACCGTTGAAGAACTCCAACAGCTCCGTCAATGGGGTAGCGTTTGCCCCGGTCACCCCGAACTTGAACCTGCTCGAGGTATTGAAAATACATCCGGCCCCCTCGGTCAAGGCCACACGATGGCCGTTGGTTGCGCTATCGCAGAGCGCTTCCTGCAAGCTCGCTTCGGCGATATCGTTGCCCATAAGACCTACGCTTTCATCAGCGATGGCGGTATTCAGGAAGAAATCTCGCAGGGCGCCGGACGTATCGCCGGTTACCTCGGTCTAAGCAACCTGATTATGTTCTACGACAGCAACCGCGTTCAGCTCTCTACAATGGTTGACGAAGTTGACTCCGAAGACGTTGCCGCTAAATATCGCGCTTGGAACTGGAACGTGCTCGAAGTTGACGGCACCGACTGCCTCGCTATCGCTGAAGCTATCGAAAAAGCTCAAGCCGAGCAGAAGCGTCCTACTATCATTATCGGCCATACGGTAATGGGTAAGGGCTGCGTAGCCGCCGACGGCTCAAGCTTCGAAGGCAAATGCTCTACCCACGGCCAGCCACTCAGCAAGTCGGGGGCCGACTATAACAAGACCATCGAGAACCTCGGTGCAGATCCGGCTGATCCCTGGAAGATTCCCGCCGACGTACAGAAGCTCTACAACGACCGCAACGCCGAGTTGCGCAAGATCGTTGCCGAACGCCACGCTGCCGAAAAACAGTGGGCTGATGCCAACCCCGAACTCGCCAAGCAACTCAATGATTACGTTGACGGCAAGCTCCCCGAAATCGACTTCTCGGCTATCGCCCAAAAACCCGGCTGCGCTACTCGCGCTGCATCGGCTGCGGTGCTCGGCGTTTTGGCTGAAAACGTTAAGAACATGATTGTTGCTTCGGCCGACCTCGCCAACTCCGACAAAACCGATGGCTTCCTGAAGAAAACCCACGCCCTGACCAACGGCGATTTCTCAGGCGCATTCCTGCAAGCCGGCGTTGCCGAACTGACCATGGCTTCGATCATGAACGGTATCGCCCTCCACGGCGGCGTATATGCAGCCTGCGGCACGTTCTTCGTATTCTCCGACTACATGAAGCCCGCCGTTCGTCTGGCAGCCCTCATGGAGCTCCCGGTTAAATACATCTGGACCCACGACGCATTCCGCGTTGGCGAAGACGGCCCGACCCACGAACCGGTTGAACAGGAAGCTCAGATCCGCCTTATGGAAGAGCTACGCAACCTCTCCGGAAAGCCCTCGATGCTTGTACTGCGCCCGGCCGATGCCGTTGAAACATCCGTTGCATGGCAGATGGCTATGGAGAACAACGAAACGCCTACCGCACTGATTCTGTCGCGCCAAGATATCAAGGACCTTCCGGCAGCTACCGGCAATCGCTTCGAAGAAGCTCAGGGCATGCGTCAGGGTGGCTATGTAGTGATGGACACCCCTCATCCGAAGGTTGTCCTGGTCGCCAACGGCTCAGAAGTATCCCTGCTTTGCGACGTTGCCGAACAGCTGATGGCGTCAGACATCGCTTGCCGCGTTGTATCCGTGCCCTCTATCGGCCTGTTTGAAGAACAAGACGATGAATACCGCAGCAGCGTTATCCCTGCCGGTGTGCCCGTCTTCGCTCTGACCGCCGGACTCCCCTCTACATTCCGCGGAATCGTTGGCGTCCACGGCAAGGTTTACGGCCTGAACCACTTCGGCGCATCCGCTCCCTACAAGGTGCTCGACGAAAAATTCGGCTTTACCGTTGAAAACATTAAAGAACAAGTGCTGCAGTTTATCCGCAAACACTAATCCCCCAATACTTTCCCCCGAAATTCAAGAATTTAACACTCTCGGATTTCGGGGGAAAATGCGTCTAGACACCATCTGAGAGGGGGTGCGAAAATTAATTTCATTTTTTTTCGTAAATAATCGTTTTTTTAGTGAATTAATCAAAAAAAATTATTACCTTTACGCGAAAATTCTGAAATTCTGTGTCGACGGCAGTGTAAAGAGTACAGCATTGCCACCGAATTACTTAAAAATAGGAATAACAAACAATTAACAACTATACACTTTGTACTTATCTATGAAAAAAAGTTACCTTTTAGCATTCGGCTTTGCACTGCTTGCAGGCACAGCCGTTGCCCAGAACGCTCAGGAAGTAACTTATGTTGAAGATCCTTCTCAGGGCTATCTTTTCAACAGCTTCTCAAGCAACTGGTTCATTCAAGGTGAAGGCGGTGTTGCAATTGGCTTCACCCCGAGCGACAAAGAACGCAAATTAGGCGATCGCTTTGCTCCCGCTGCTTCTCTGTATGTAGGCAAATGGTTCTCTCCCCTGCTGGGTATCCGCGGTGGTGCTGACTTCATCAGCGTTAAGGGTTTGACCGACAAGTCAAACGACGTTCAGATGGGTGTTCGTACATACGAACCTATGTACGACAATCAGTACTACAAGACCAAACTGAACTATTTCGGTCCCTCGTTCGACGTTATGTTGAACCTCACTAACTGGTGGTGTGGCTACCGTCCCGGCCGCGTTTACAACGCTTACGTTTACGCTGGTGGTGGTCTCTACTGGGCTCTCGCTAAATATTCTAAGGATGGTGGCGACCTCGC
>CAZEST010000108.1:0-5782 GCA_964514745.1 uncultured Alistipes sp. | reverse complement strand
TTGGGCGTGATTTCGCCGTTAGGGGATGACGGGGGAGAGGGTGAAGGCATAGGAGTAGGCCTGGGCGGTCAGGCGGTAGGGGGCATGGGGGGCGGCGCCCCAACTGTCGTCGCCACCGAGTCCACGCTGCGCGAGGTCGATGTTGAAGTAGATTGTTTCGGCCGAATGACGTACGTCGTTATTGTGCATTTGGTGCTTGTTGAGGCCGGGATCGAGGGCCGAGTGGTCTACATCGAGGGCGGTGATGTTCAGCGGTTGTTTGCCGGTGACTTTAAGGCCGAAGCCATCGGCATTGGTCAGCGAAGCCCAGCGAACATCGGTTTTGTTGCCGGTTTCCTGCGGACGAATGTAGGGATAGAATTGATCGGCAACTTTGCCTTGCCAGATCCCCATGAATGAGGCCGTATTGCGGTCGCTGTAGTTTTCCTGTGGCCCTCGGCCATACCATTGTAGGTTGTCAAACTCCGAAGCGAGTGTCATCTGCATACCGAAGCGCATCAGTTCCGGCAATTCATTGCTGCCGGCTTGCCAGTCAACTTTCAGATCAAGGTTGCCGTTGGCTTGGGCGGTGTAGGTTACGGTGTAGTCGGAGCTGATGTCGGTCAAGCGGTAGCAGACCGTTACGACTACAGCGGCATTTTGGCGTTCAACCGTGAAGAATTTCAGTTGACGATTTTTGCCGGCTGTGCGCCAAACGTTGAGACGTTCTTGCGCGTTGTTGCCCCAATCGTTATCGGTTGGTGCACGCCAGAAGTCGGGTTGCAACCCGGATTTCAGTAGATTGCGATTGCCGACATAGTAGCCGGTAAGCATTCCGTCTTGACGATTGAACGTAATGGTTACGTCGTTGGCCGATTCAATCTTCAGCGAGTTGCCTTCTTCAGTTACCGATTGCGCCAGCTTTACGTCGGTAGAGGGTTGGGAGAAGGAGTTGCCTTCGTTTACGGCCCACTGCTCACGCGCAACTTCGTAGCCGGCAGGAATCATAGCCGTGGCAGCGCGGCTGTAGGCATAAACCGCGAGGTAATATTCGCTTTCGGTATCGAAAAGCAGATGCTTGATGTTAGCTTTTACCGACTTTTGTTTTCCGGGGGCTACATCGAGCGTCGGCAACTGACCGTTGGCGATAGCTTCGCCGTTGCGGAGCAGTTCCCAGCGGAAATCGTAATCTTTGAGATTGCGGTAGGCAAAATGATTCTCAATGGTGAACTCGCCGTTGGTGAGATTGCCCGGTGCAAAGCGAATATCCTGGTATACCTTCTTTACTTCGGTCAAGCCGGGGTGAGGAGTCTGGTCGGGCTGCACTAATCCGTTCAGGCAGAAATTTTCGTCGCTATGATACATCGTTGCACCGAAATCGCCACCGAAGGCCCAGTATTCGTTGCCGTTTTCGTCTTTGGTAAGTAGTCCTTGGTCAATCCAATCCCAGATGAATCCGCCCTGCATTCTGCCTGACGAGCGGATTATGTCGAAATATTCCTGGAAATTGCCGGTAGAGTTGCCCATGGCGTGGGCGTACTCACACATGATAAACGGGCGCTGCTTCGAAGAGTCGGCAGCGTAGCTCTTCATATATTCGATAGACGGGTACATAGGGCAAACGATGTCGGTGTTGCTCTGCTCGCCGGCCTGCTCGAACTGCACCGGCCGGGAGGCATCGCGCTGCTTAATCCATTCGTAGGCGGCCTCAAAGTTGGCACCGTTGCCACACTCGTTGCCCATGCTCCATATGATTACCGAGGGGTGGTTCTTGTCGCGCTCAACCAGCGAATACTCGCGGTCGAGGATGGCGGCTTTCCACATCGGAACTACGGCCGGATGTCGACCGGTGTCCATCGGGTCCCAGGGGGCAGAGCCCATTCCGTGGGCCTCGATGTTTGCCTCGTCAACGAGGTAGAGGCCATATTCGTCGCAAAGGTCATACCATAAGGTTGTCTGAGGGTAATGGCTCATCCTAACGGCGTTGATATTGTTGCGCTTCATCAAGCGGATGTTTTGCAGCATGGTCTCGCGGTCGATGGTATGGCCGGTCAGTTGGTTGTGCTCATGCAGGTTTACGCCGTGAACTTCTACGGCTTGGCCGTTGACGAGCAGCCGGCCATCCTTGATTTCAACTTTGCGGAAGCCGAAGCGAGCTGAGCGCGCTTCAATGGTTTTGCCATCGGCATCGGATAGCTCAATCACGAGGGTATATAGATAGGGCGTTTCGCAGCTCCAAAGGTTTACTTTCCCCAGGTTCTTGAAGTCGAGATTGACGGTCGAAACTTTGTCGGCTGTCAGCTTACGGCTGACACTCTTGAATTTCTGCCCGTCGGCAGTATAGATGGTGGCCGAGAGCGAGAGGTCGCGGCTGTTGTCGGTATGGTTGTTGACTTCAACATCGAGGTTCAGCGAACCGTTGCGATAATTAGCGTCGAGATCCGGATGGATGAAGAAGTCGCGTACGGAGATTTGGGGTACGCGGTATAGCGACACGTCGCGTTCCAAACCGGACAGGCGCCAGAAATCCTGGTCCTCCAGGTAGGAACCGTCGCTCCAGCGATAGACTTCGCAAGCCAGCAGATTTTTGCCATCGTGAAGATAAGGAGTGATATCAAATTCCGCCGGATTTTTTGTGCTCTGAGCATAGCCTACTTTTTGGCCGTTAACCCACACGTACATCGCTGCTGTTGCGCCTGCAAAATGGAGGATTACGCGGTCGCCGGTCCAATCCGTTGGTACGGTAAACCAGCGACGATAGCTCCCTACGGGGTTGTCATCGTTAGGAATGTAGGGCGGATTGGCCGGAAAGGGGTATATAATATTGGTGTAAATAGGCATGCCGAAGCCTTGCATTTCCCAGTTGCCGGGCACGTTGATTTCGCCCCATTGACTGATGTCGTAGTCGGGCTTGTAGAAGTCGGTAGGCCGCTCGGCCGGAGTCTTGCTCCAAGCAAACTGCCATTTGCCATTGAGACTGATGCAGCGGTCGGAAGGTCCGAACTGTAGGGCCTCGGCTCCGGTTGCGTAGCTGACGGAGGTGGCGCGAGCCGCTTCGCGGTTTATAGCAAACACTTCAGCGTTCTCCCAATCATGGGCATAGACGGAGGTTATAGTAAGTCCGCATATGAGGCCTGTAAGCAGACTGCGGCGGAAAGGTATTAGTTTCATTTGTAGGTTGTTATGTTTGGTGTGGATTTAGGCAGCGGGTAATTGAGGAGAATATGTCAACAAAATTACAAAATTTTACCGACCTTTTCTATCTGCCAAATTTTTTTATTAATTTTGCTTTGGGAATAGGTCATGGCCTAAACGTTATGTGCTTGTGATTTATTCCGTCTATAGCTTACTATATTACAAGAGCAAAATCAATCATTATATTGTTATGCTTACTCAAAAGATTGCATCGTTTTATAAATCGTGTATTACTTCTATTGCGAATCAGTCTAAATTATGGAAAGGTGGCGTTATAGGCGGTTATATCGGATTGGGACTCTATACGGCGTTATGTGCCTTCCCGTATATAGTTGAAATGGAGCATTCTGTTTTAGCATCGATAGCGATATTCTGTATAATGTCGGCCGTTTTTCTAGGTTTGACGTTTGTTATAGGTCGTTGCTTGCAATGCCTTTCCCGGTGGATTAAATTTCTAACGCCCCATTTTGCTCGGTTCCTTGGATGTTGTATTACGATTCTGTTATTGCATCGTTATTGTGATTATATAGTTGACGATAACGGGAGCAAGTTTATCTTTTTGGAGGTACTGTGTGGAATTGTAGTAGGCATTTCTTTACCTCGAGGCAGATTCGTTAGACTGTTGGGTATAAGTAGTGTGTTGCTTGTGAATATTCTAATAGCGATCTTTGCATTCAGTAGTGGTACTGATTCTTCATCATATCCGGACTCTGCGTATTTGAATCAATATTCCGGCAAGACGATTGGTAAGAGTTTCCTGACAAAACGTTATGATATAGCAACTTGTTCGTATGGAAGCGGAACCAATAAGCATATTGCAGCATATGGAGATTCGTGCCAAATCATTACGTCCGGAGTTGATGCCTCATCTGTTTTTCAGAATAGATCAAAATTTGATAGCTACTTCAGAAATTCTTATTGGGGATTTGATTCAAAATGCTATCCTATTAACGGCAGAATTTGGTATCCTCAGGGCGATGGCCCCTTCCCGTTGGTGTTAATTGTTCATGGGAACCATTATATGCAGGACTTTTCAGATAATGGCTATGATTATATTGGCAAGCTATTAGCCGCACGAGGATATATCGTTGCATCGGTCGACGAAAATTTCCTCAATCGAAATTGGAGTGGTGATTCCCATTCTGCTGAAAATTTAGTCAGGGGTTGGCTGATCCTAAAGCATCTTGAAGAGTGGCATAAATGGAACAATACCCCTACGAACCCGTTCTATCATAAAATAGATACCAATAATATTGCTTTAATTGGCCATTCAAGAGGAGGCGAAGCTGTTGCAATAGCCGCATGGCTCAATCATCAGGAGTACATGCCTTCGGATCGTTCTCTCAAATTGGATTTCAATTTCAATATCAAAGCGATTGCAACTTTAGCACCTGTTGCCTCGTATCAGATTGCAGCTGAAACCCCGTTGACATTAGAAAATGTTGACTATCTTCTGATTCAGGGCGGACATGATCAAGATGTATCTTACATGGCCGGATTGCGCTATTACAATTCCCTTAAAATATCAGATAATAGTCATCATTTTAAGGCGTCGCTATATTGTTATCATGCCAATCATTGCCAATTCAATCGGGCATGGGGAAATGTTGATAAGCTGGCTCCCCTCTCTGTAGGCCTTAATCAAAAGCCAATCATGTCAGCAGAGCAACAGAGAGAAATAGCCAAAGTTTACTTATCGGTTTTCTTGGATGCCTCAATTAAGCACGATAATATGGCCAGTGAAATCCTGAAGGACTATCGTAAGGCATTCGATGTTTTGCCACAGGATTTCTACGTATCGCAATATCATAACTCTGATGCAACAATTTTAGCTAATTTCGAGGAAGATTCCAATCTATCGACCGCAACCATGGCTGGCGCCACTATATCCGCACAAAATTTCTCGAAGCATAATGAGACTGTTTTGAAATTAAAAGATTGGGGGGCTTCATCACAATTAACCTCAGCTGTTATGTTAGAGTGGAAGAAAGCGGATGCGCATACAGCGCCGTACTATACTATATCGCTCGATAGTTGTCAATTAGAAGAGTTGGCTGAGCGGAAGCCTTCTACATTGTTCTTCTCCATTGGTAAAAACTGTGATGCTATCGATTGTACGATTCGTCTATCGTTCTGCAACGGTGTGCAGAAGGATTACGAGCTTTCAGAACTGTGGGTTTTGCCCCCGATTTTAAGAGCCAAATTGACGAAAATTAATCGATTATACCCGATTACGCCTAAGGATGCATATGAGCAATTACTTCAATATGTTGAAATTCCTGTGCCGGCAGAGATATCCTCTAATGGATTCGGTGACCTATCGGCAATTCAATTCATATTCAGTAATAATATAGATGGTTCTGCCATACTGGATAATATAGGATTTTATTAACCCTGTGAGCGCTCTCCGCATCCCTCTTAGGGTGTATGTCTCTTGAAATGTATACTTTACGCGGAAAAATAATTGAAAATAATTTGATGAAAGTTTGCGAGAATCGGAGGAATTGCGTAACTTTGCGCTCGCAAAAAAATATTTTTATTTACTCACTTACAAAAATATCTCTGAAAGAATGCATTTGAATTCTGACGAAAAAATCGAGATCTTCGA
>CAZEST010000107.1:0-5912 GCA_964514745.1 uncultured Alistipes sp. | reverse complement strand
GCGAGGCTGGCGCTACGTCCATTCAGCCGAATATCTCAGTTATCCACCGTTTTTAGCCGACAAGAAGAAGTTATGATACGTGTGCTGTACTTTGTAGATCGTTTACGCCGTGGCGGTATCCAGTCGCTGCTGTGGGATATGTTGCGCACTGTCGACCGTGAGCAGATACATTTCGATGTGCTTACTCTCGACGATGGCCAACATTATCCACTGGAGGACAGCATCGCCCAATTAGGCGTAACAGTCTACAAACTTCATGGCGCATGGCTTCGTCGGCCCTCCGACTTGATACATTATCGCCACGAACTGCATCGGTTCTTCGCAGCGCATCACGATTACGCCGCCGTACACCTGAATTCGTCAAGCAAGAATTTCTGGGTGTTGCGCCAGGCTCGAAAGGCCGGAATACCGGTACGCATAGCCCATGCGCATAATGCAGGTTTTCAGACCGGCAATCCGCTCTATAGCTTGGTTGGCAATCTGCTGAAGCCACGGCTCTGTAGCGAGGCAACAAATCTGCTGGCATGTTCGGCAAAAGCAGCAAAATGGATGTTTGGCGACAAGCAAGCGGCTAAGGCTACAATAATCACTAATGGTATTGTTACCGATGAATTCCGATACGATGATATCCGGCAAGATGACTGCCGCCGAGAGCTGCAACATAGCTACGGAGTGCCTACGGATTGCTTACTGATCGGAAATGTAGGCCGTCTGGAACGGCAGAAAAATCAGACGTTCCTGATTCGCGTAGCCGCAGAATTGAAAAAGCATACTCGGAATTTCAGGATACTGCTTATCGGTAGCGGAAGTTGTGAGCAGGAACTAAAATCGCTGGCCAACAGCTTGGGGGTAGAGCAGGAAGTGCTTTTCCTCGGGTTTCGCGAAGACCGCAACCGATGGTACTCGGCGATGGATATCTTCCTCCTCCCATCGTTGTACGAAGGTCTGCCCGTAACCCTTATCGAGGCGCAAGCTGCCGGATTGCCGGCCTTGGTAGCAGATACAATCACTGCGGAAGCCAAGCTTTCGTCAGCTGTGAGCTATTTGCCCATTTCAACGCCGGATGCCCCGGAGCAGTGGGCCGCCCGGATTTTGCAGCTCCATGGTTCGCCCCAACATCGGTTGAGCGGCGTGGCCCTTGTCAAGCAGGCCGGCTTTGACATTTCAACCACACTTACCCAGCTCTACTCCATCTATAGCAATTAGCCGTAGGCAATACATCTACAAAGCGAAATGATTGAACGAACTGACATAGAGAATAAAAAGATATTAGGACAGTGGTTGCTGACCTTGTTCTTCCCGCTGGCTATTGTGGGAAAGGTAATCCGCTGGACTATCCTCAGGAATTCAACCGCCTATATGGGGATTGGTCACCGCATGGTGTGGCCGATTATCCGAGGAGAGGCTAACTTCGCCTTCTCGTTTCAGGGCGGCTCGCCGGAGGGCAATGCCGACTATATCTTCAGTATCTTCAACCTGTTTAATTGCCGTACATACGAGGAGTTTGAAATAGGAATATCCATCGTGTTCAATATAGCGATTTTCCTGCTGGTATGGTGGTTTATCCGCCGATATGAAGGCCTAACAAAGTTGCAATTCGTTTGCCTGTCGCTCTTTGTTGGTGTGCTGAATATCTATACCTTCACCTTGTCGAAAGAAGCCGCACAGATTCTCTATTACGCACTGCTGTTCATTGTGCTCGCGTTGGATATGCCGGTCAAGAAGACGGCCATATGGCTTCTTGTCGTAATGTTATTCATGGTCTTCGCAACGCGCTTTTATCTGGTATTGATGCTTGGGTTTGCTGTAGGTATCTATATGGTTTACCCCTGGCTTTACAGAAAACTCCAGGGAAATACCCTGAAGATTATGCTGGTATTCTTGGTAGTCGGCGCGTTTACCTACTATCTCTTCCTCCAATATTGCAAGGCAGCGTCACCGGCCGATTTTGCAGAAATGATTCGTGTGCGCACCCGAATGAGTGATTCAACTACCGATATCCGTCCGTGGATTCCAATCCCTACGCTCGAGTTATTCGGCGTGAACTATATGATACTCGCCCTCAGAATGTTGTTCCCGGTGGAGCTGTTGCGTTTCGGCCCGAAGTTCTTCATTTACGTTCTGTTCCAGCTGATAGTTTCGTGGTATATGATTCGCGGATTGGCCCATTTCCGCGACTTCAACCATACAAAGAAGTTTGCAATCTGCTTATTCTGGGGCTTCTTCTTTTGCTCCGTAACGTTTGAGCCTGACTTCGGTTCGTGGGTGCGTCATGAATCGGTAACGTTCCCAATGCTGTTGTTTGCGTTTGCCGACAACTATGCTGATAACGAAAGCAACGATGACGACGTCGACAGCGAAGTCGATGCTGATATTAACCAATCAAACGACGCCTTATGATAGCCTTGGTGACCTGTTACTTCCAGCATAATTTCGGCAGCGCTCTGCAAGCGTTTGCCACGCAAAAACTGATGGACAGTCTGGGCGTTGAAAACCTGACAATCCGCATTGACGGATTGCGCCGCGAAATCAAGCGCCGAAAAATGCGCTATTTTCTCAGCCATATCTTCGACCTCCAAACCGTTGCCGACAAGATGGCTACGGTTAGCAAACTCCTGGCGAAGATTACGCGCGGAGCCGGTTTGCGCCGTGCGCTGGCTCAACGGGCCGAGGCTTTCAACCGCTTTGCAGAGGAAAACTTCAGGTTGTCGGGCCGTTACGACTCGTTTGACGACCTGGCCAAGGCTGCCGATGGCTATCAAGCCTTCGTTGTCGGGAGCGACCAACTCTGGTTACCCTCTAATATTGAGGCTGACTACTATACACTGAACTTCGTCAACGATGATATTAAGAAAATCTCTCTCTCCACAAGTTTCGGAGTAGCAACGTTGCCGCAGCGCCAGGCTCGCAAAGCTGCCCAATTTCTGAGGCGATTCAGCAGTATCTCCGTGCGCGAACAGAGCGGATTAAAACTGGTAGAGCAGCTGACCGGGCGCACTGATGCCGCGGTAATCTGCGATCCAACCCTGTTCTTTACCGCAGAGCAATGGAGCGAACATCTTCCATCGCAACGCCGCTATGCCGAGCCGTATATTTTCTGCTACTTCTTGGGCAACAATCCGCTCCCTCGCCAATATGCCGGGCAGCTGAAGCGCCAAACCGGATTTAAAATCGTGCAGATTCAACATTGTGATTGCTTCGTAGCCGGCGATGAACGCATGGCCGATGAAGCTCCGTTTGACGTTAGTCCGTTCGACTTTATCCGATTGATTCGTGATGCACGGTATGTGCTGACCGATTCATTCCATGCAACATGCTTCTCGCTCCTCTTCCATAAAGAATTTCTTACTTTTCGACGCTATACCAAAAACAATCGTGTGTCGACCAATGGCCGCCTTGATTCACTGCTTACCTTGATCGGTGCCGAAAATCGATTAATAAATAACCAAAACAGTCTACTTACATTCCCATTTCCACCCTGCAATTACGATCTGATTGATAGCCGGTTAACGGCTCTTCGCAATCAATCGCAAGAATGGGTGTCAAAGGTGCTTTTATGCCATGAGTACTAAAATCTTACATATCGGACAGCTGATCGGAGGCTTGGATGTCTACATTCGCAATGTAGTCCAAAATGCCGACTCCGATTTTGAATTTGTTGTTATCCACGGGCCGGACGACAACAACGAAACGATTACGAACAATAGTCATCGAGTGAAGTGTTATTCCGTACCGATGTACCGAAAACTTTCATTCATGAATGACGTAAAAGCCCTGTGGCAGATGCTGAAAATCATACGTCGGGAGAAGCCCGATGTAATTCACTGCCATAGTGCCAAAGGGGGCACTCTGGGGCGAATTGCCGGATTCCTAACCGGCGTACGCACGCTATACACCCCTCACGCCTTCTCTTTTCTCTCCACGCCCAACAAGATCGTACGTTCAATTTACCTGATGATTGAACGCGCTACCTCGTTTAACAGCTATCTGCTGGCGTGCTCTGAGTCGGAGTGTCAGATAGGGCTGAAGCAAGTGAAGTACGACAACGCGCATGCACTTGTATGGCACAATGCCATACCCTGCGTTGAAGAACGTTGCGATAGTCCTATTCCGGCCAAAGGCAAATACGTATGCTATATGGCTCGCCCCTGCTACCAAAAGAATCCGTTCTTCTTGGTAAAGGTTATCAAGGCCGTACATGAGCGGATGCCGGAGCTGGGCTTCTGCTTGTTGGGGGTTGGCTTCCATTCGCCCAATGCCAACGATTTGAAAACGGAAATCGACAAGGCCGGAGTTGGTGATTGCGTAACGATGTTTCCGTGGTTAAGCCATGACGAGTGTCTCAACTATATTCGCGGAGCGGAGCTCTACTTCTCGGTCTCTCGCTACGAGGGTATGTCGCTGAGCGTACTGGAAGCGATGTCGCTGGGCAAGGCAATAGTTGCGTCGAACGTTATCGGCAACTGCGATTGCATTGACAATGGGCGAAACGGCTACCTGCTCCCCTTTGACGCCGACCTGTTTGCCGATGCTATCATCCAATTAGTTCAAGATGACGGCGTCCGCCAAAACTTTGAACAGGAATCGCGCAAAATCTTCCAGCAAAAATTCAGCATTGATCGCTGCATATCCTCTCTCAACGATATCTATCACACTAACGCCATATAAAAATCATGCCGATATTCATTCTATTTACTTGCGATGATGGATATGTCCCCGTCATACATCTCGCGTTGAAAAGCTTGTTCATCAACAACCCCGATGAACAGCTGGATGTCCATATCCTTACGGACGGACTTTCCGATACTTCTGTTAAAAAGCTTAATGCGTTAGCCGATTATTTTGGTAGGACGCTTACGATTGATACAATCTCTGAAGAAGACCTCCGACAAGTGGATTTGCCGATTATAACCGGTTCGCAGTGGGGCAAAGCCGCTACATTGCGCCTAATGATTGGCCATATCTATCCGCAGCAGAAGAGACTGCTATACGTGGATGGTGATGTTATCTTTTGTCGGTCGGTTCGTGAACTTTGGGAGACGGATTTGGAGGGAAACATCCTTGGCGCGGTCCATGATGTGCTGTCATTTCAAAAGAGAATATACAAAACGCTGGGATACCCCGAGACGTATGGCTACTACAATTCCGGCGTACTATTGATTGACCTTGATAAATGGCGCGAGGCCAATCTCGACACCGTGCTGTTGCAGACAATGCAGAATGCCGGCCCGGAACAGATGGCATATCCCGACCAAAATGCCATCAATATGGTGCTCTATGACCGAATTAAGCCATTGCCTCGCAAATTCAACGCCCAGGCGTATCTGTTTTTCCATTTCCATCGCAACGGGAAGCCTTGGTATGACGATCAGGATGAGGCGCTCCGTGAGCCGGTAATCTTCCATTTCTCCGGCTTCAATAAACCATGGCTTATCTACCCTACGGATTACTACAAACCTCAGAGGTATGAGCTGGCACTGCATTATATCAAACTGCCCCCTTACACGGAGGGGTTAATTGAACCGGAGGTGCGCAAAACGTATGTTCAGGAGAAAAAGAACCTATCGCTTAGGCAGCGAATCAAAGGCAGCATGATCTACCTGGCTATGAAATTGGCTCATCTAACCCATATTTACCCCTTCCCCTACATGGACCGCATGTTTAAGGAGCCATATCCCCTGAAGCTTGACGAAGAGGGGGAATAGGGCTAATGGGAGAAATGGGAGGAATGGGACGAATGAGAGCTTTAAGCCGGCGGATGCGCTTGGCTTAAAGCTCTTATGGATTTATCTTATTTGGCTTATTAGTCCTATTTCTCCCATTGGTCCCATCAGCCTGTAGCCTTGGGCCTATAGCCTAGAGGCTGAAGGCGGCGCGGAGGGGGGCAACGTAGTCGAGCTTCTCCCAGGTGA
>CAZEST010000106.1:0-5926 GCA_964514745.1 uncultured Alistipes sp. | reverse complement strand
GGTCGGCCACGCGGCAACCATTCTCAGCGAAGAAGTCATGGCGCTTGCGCAGGGCTGCAACCAGAGAGTCGTAGCTGTTGATTTTTACGCCCGATACCTCACTGAGTTTGGCGAGGTAATCGTGGTTGCGAGTAAACGCTTTATCGGGGCGCCAAGCCGGAAGTACCTTCGTAGCGAATCCGCTTTGGGCGATTTCGCGGTGATACTCCAGGGAGTCGATGGGGTCGTCGGTTGTGCAGACAGCCTCCACGTTGTAGTGGCGCATCAGTCCGCGAGCCGAGAATTCGGGGGTTGCCAACAGCTCGTTGCAACGGTCGTAGATACGCTTAGCACTCTCCGGATTCAGCACCTCATCGATGCCGAAGGCGGTGCGGAGCTCAAGGTGGGTCCAATGGTAGAGCGGATTGCGGAAAGTAGCCGGGAGGGTCTCGGCCCATTTTTCAAACTTTTCCCAATCGGAGGCATCTCCGGTAATGTAGCGTTCGTCTACACCGTTTGCGCGCATGGCGCGCCATTTATAGTGGTCGCCACCAAGCCAAAGCTCGGTGATAGAGCGGAAGCGCTTGTCCTGAGCTATTTCGGCAGGGGAGAGGTGGCAGTGATAGTCGATGATGGGCAGCTTTGCAGCGTGCTCATGATATAATCGTTGTGCGGTTTCGGTTGCAAGGAGGAAATCCTTGCCCATAAAGGGTTGCATATCCGTGATTATTTTTTTAGGGTGACAAGTTTATATTTCGGAACAAGGAGCTTCATGATGCACCAACTCAGCAGGTAGGCGAAGCCGGCAATCAGGAATACAATCATGTAGCCGGCATTCTTCCCTTCCATACCGAGGAACACCATGTTGGTGTTGGCGGCATAGTCGAACAGTCGGCCCGCACCGAAGTTGGAGCAGAAGCTGCCCAAACCACTGGCCAAGCCTGCTGCTCCGGTTACGGTTGCTACGATACTTTTGGGGAACATATCGCTGACTACATTATATACATTAGCACTCCAGCTCTGGTGGGCGGCGGCAACCAAGCCGATAATCACAACCGGATACCACATTGAAATCTGGCCCAGCGGCATAACGGCGATGGCCAACAACGGCACAACGGCAAACATCAGCATTGCCTTCATACGCCCGGCATAGGGGTTCATCTTATTTTTGCCGATAAAGATTGAAGGGAGATAGGAGCCGCAGATGGAGAGCATTGAAATTAGGTAGATGGTGAAGATTGCCGACATACCTTCCCACGATGCGGTAGAGTAGCCGTAAACTTCCGAGATAAAGGCCGGGGCCCAGAACAGTAGGAACCACCAAACGGAGTCGGGCAAGAAACGGCCGAAGATTACGGCCCAGGTTTGGCGGAAAGTAAAGGCTTGCAGGATGCCAATCTTCTCGCCGCCTTCTGTGTCGGCAGCGTCCTTATCCTCGTTGGTAAGTTCGGCATTGTCTTGCTCGATATAGGCGAGTTCGGCTGCGTTTACGTGAGGATTCTTGTTAGGTTCTTTATATATGAACACCCAAGCCCCCATCCAGATGAAACCTAATACACCAATCAATAAGAAGGCCATTTCCCAGCCATAGTATTTTGCTATCAGAGGGATGGTGAAGGGGGCTATGAGTGCTCCTATTTGTGCGCCTGAATTAAAAATACCGGTAGCAAAACCGCGGTCTTTCTTAGGGAAATATTCTGCTACGGTCTTTATGGAACAGGGGAAGTTGCCGGCCTCACCGATTGAAAGCACGCAGCGCGCAGCCAAGAAGAGCCATACGCTGACGGTTGTGATTGCGGTAGTGACGGCAGCAGTATTTTGTATTGCAATAAGGTTTTCGCGAGATCCGATAAATGATAGGATATAATCTCCGGAGACAATGCCGTTGGTAAGGATTCCGCAGAATGCATGAAGGCAGGCGCCGGTCGACCATATTCCGATAGCACACATATATCCGCGCTTGGTGCCGACATAGTCGGCAAACTTGCCGGCAAACAACATCGCTACGGCGTAGACCAGCGAGAATACTCCGGTCAACAGACCATAGTCGGCATCGGTCCAGTTAAATTCCGGAGCGATGAAATTCTTCCAGGTAAGGGAAAGCACCTGGCGGTCGAGATAGTTTACAATTAATGCCATGAACAACATTCCGCAGATAATCCAGCGGAAGTTAGTCATTCGTTCAGGTTGCTGCGAACCTGCCTGATTTAAGGTATTATTCATCTGTTTAGCAGTTAGATTTTGTTGACGTTTTTGATTAAAGATTTCGGGGAAAAATGATACGCTGCAAAATTATATACTCTGCTGTCAATCTATACTTTAATATGTTTGGTATATGTTTGTAAATGTTCCATACGTGTTTCATTCTCGTTTGAATTTGTTGCATCAAAAGTTTTGCTGAAGTTGCATTTTTGGCATTTGGAGCATTGTTATGTTATTTTGTTGCTTACTATTGCAAACCGAAAAATGCCATTATAACTTTGCGGCACAAAATTTTTTGAATCCCACTCACGAACAAACCTCAAACATCAAAAATCAAATCATGAAACTCAAATCAATCGTAGCTGCTTGCGCACTTATGTTAGGCGTATCAGCTTTTGCACAGACCGCAAAGACCATTGACATGGAAGACGTAACTCGTATCGGAAGTAAATGCGAGTATGATGACGAAACATGCACAGCAACATTCACCGGACAATGGGACCGCTGGATTGACCTGCCCGGCGTAAAGGGCGACCTTACCGCAACTCCCAACATCTCGGTTGAAGTGCTCAAGAGCAATATCATTCTTAAGTTCTGCGTTCGCTATCGCAATGCAGAAGGCAAGACCGAACAGGTTGATGTAGCAACCGTATACGGCCAGATGGGTAAGGTTATCACATCTAAGAAGGTCGTAAAGCTGAATCTTCTGGAGGCTTCCAAGGGCAAGCTGACCGAAGAGATGTTGAAAGATGTAGTTTCCGTACGCTTGGCTGTTGGTAAGACCCTCGGTGATGAACCCTGGGAAATTCAGTTCGGCGAAGTGAAGCTCTACTAATCCGGCATTTTAGGGTTATTATTTATATATTTCAAGTATAGTGGAATTTTTGGTTAAGTAAGTAATTAGGTTTAAGTAGATTAGGATTTCCATATTTAGAGTACAAAACATAGGTAAAAAAGATTGAATTAGGTAGTTATTTCTGATCATTTTTATAATTCCATTATACTTGAATTTCCATTTTTAGAAAAATACGTATGCGTTACTTAGTCCCCAATGACTATATGGCCGATCCCGCGGTTCACGTGTTTAACGGTCGGCTGTATATTTATCCTTCTCACGATTGGGAAAGTGGTGTGCCGTTCAATGATAACGGCGACCATTTTAATATGTGTGATTATCATGTGTTTTCGTGCGATGACCCCCTGAATGGAGAGGTTGTTGATCATGGAAAAGTCTTGGAAGTTAGTCAAATTCCATGGGCCGGAAGGCAGCTTTGGGATTGCGATGTAGCTGAAAAGGATGGTAAATACTATATGTATTTCCCGTTGAAGGATCGGAATGATATATTCCGTATTGGTGTGGCTGTTAGCGATACGCCTACCGGCCCTTTCATCCCGATGGCTGACCCTATCCGAGGTAGCTATTCAATAGACCCGGCTATCTTTAAGGACGACGATGGCAAGTACTATATGTATTTCGGTGGACTTTGGGGCGGCCAGCTCCAGCGCTACCGCGACAATAAGGCTATCGAAGCGCCTCGCTTGCCGGAGGGAGATGAATTGGCACTTACCGCACGCGTTGTTTGCCTCTCGGATGATATGCTTCAGTTTGGCGAGGAGCCTCGGAGCGTTGTAATCCTCGACGAGAACGGGGAGCCGATGAAGGCCGGCGATACTCGCCGCAGATTCTTCGAGGCTTCATGGGTGCATAAGTACAACGGTAAGTATTATCTATCATATTCAACCGGTGACACCCACCTGATCTGCTACGCTATCGGCGACAATCCTTACGGACCGTTTACTTATCAGGGCGTAGTCCTGACTCCGGTAGTTGGATGGACTACCCATCATGCTATCGTTGAGCATAAGGGAAAGTGGTACTTGTTTCATCATGATTGCGTACCATCCGGGGGCCGTACCTGGCTGCGTAGCCTGAAGGTTACCGAGCTGGAATATGACGAAAATGGAAGAATTAAGACAGTCAACGGAGGTCTAAACGAATAAACTATGTATCTTCTGGGTTTTGATATTGGCACGTCATCGGTAAAGGCATCGTTGGTTGATGCCGTTACCGGCGAGTGCGTAGCTTCCGACTTCTTTCCCAAGGTTGAGGCTCCGATTAAGGCTCTCAAGTCGGGATGGGCAGAGCAAACGCCCGATAGTTGGTGGCAGTATATTAAGCAGGCTACAGCCGCTATTCTTGCGGTAAGCCGGGTAGCTCCTGCCGATATTAAGGCTATCGGCTTCTCGTATCAGATGCACGGACTGGTTATGCTCGATAAGCAGGGCGAAGTAATTCGCGATGCAATTATCTGGTGCGACTCGCGAGGCGTGCCTTATGGCGAAAAGGCTTTTCGGGAACTGGGTGCGGAGCAGTGCTTAAGCCATCTGCTTAACCAACCCGGCAACTTTACCGCAACCAAATTGGCCTGGGTAAAGGAAAATGAACCTGAAAATTTCGAGCGTATCTATAAGGTAATGCTCCCGGCCGATTATATTGCCTACAAGATGACCGGCGAAATCGTAACCAATGCCGAGGGCCTGAGCGAGTATATGCTTTGGGATTTTAAAACGAATACTCCGGCATGGTTCTTGGCTGATTATTTTGGCTTCCCTCACGATATTCTGCCTGAAATTCGCCCTACGTTTGGCGAACAGGGTCGCTTGACAGCCGCAGCTGCTGCCGAACTCGGCTTGGCCGAAGGCACGCCGATTACCTATCGTGCCGGCGACCAACCTAACAATGCGTTGTCGCTCAACGTCTTTAATCCGGGCGAAGTTGCATCAACCGGCGGTACGTCGGGAGTAGTCTATGGCATTAACGACACGGTTGCTTACGATTCGCGTTCACGTGTTAACAATTTCGCTCACGTAAACCATTCTGCTGAGCAAACGCGCATCGGCGTGATGACCTGTATTAACGGCACCGGCTCGCTCTATTCTTGGATGAAACGCAACGTAGCTCCGACCGGATGTTCGTATAACGACATGAACGAATTGGCGGCAAAGTCGCCTGTAGGATGTTGCGGCATAAGCGTTTTGCCTTTTGGCAATGGTGCGGAGCGTATTCTTGAGAATCGCCAGATTGACAGCTCTATTCTCGGCATAAACTTCAATATCCATAATAAATCTCATCTGTTGCGTGCAGCTCAGGAGGGTATTGTATTCTCGTTTATGTATGGCATGGAGATTATGGGTCAGATAGGCTTGGATATTAAGAAAATTCATGCCGGGCATGCGAATATGTTCCTCTCACCGATTTTCCGCGATACTTTGGCATCTGTCTCCGGAGCTACCATCGAGCTGTATGAAACCGATGGGTCGGTAGGCGCAGCAAAAGGGGCCGGTATCGGTGCTGGAATCTATAAAGATAACAACGAAGCCTTTGCTTCGCTGAAGTTGATAGATGTAATCTATCCTAAATCGGATCGAACTCCGTATCTCGACGCTTATAATCTCTGGAAAACGCGATTGGAAAACCGACTTTAATTATCGCTGTTTTTCAACCAACTCTTTAGCTCCTAAATTTAAATCAACATATATCACACTAACATAAAAATCAGAAACACTGTGGAAACAAAAGAATATTTCCCCGGTATTGGGAAAATAAAGTTTGAAGGCGTTAGTAGCCACAATCCGTTGGCATTCCGCTACTATGATGCTGAGCGTGTAGTTCTCGGCAAACCTATGAAAGAATGGCTGAAATTCGCCATGGCTTGGTGGCACACACTTTGCGCCGAAGGTGGCG
>CAZEST010000105.1:0-5966 GCA_964514745.1 uncultured Alistipes sp. | reverse complement strand
TCGTCGAGAGAGTTGGTGGTTTGGGCGGCGACGTAGTAGGTTTGGTCTTTGTCGATGAGAAGGCAAGCGTCGGGGTAGCCGGCTTCAAGGAAGCGTTTGTAGACGGAGGTGGCGTTGAAACGTTGCTTGAAGGTGGCAACAACTACGTTGAAGCGCTTGGCGGCGACGGTTGTGCTGTCGAGTTTGACGGTGTTGACGTACTGGCCCTTTAGGGGGATGGAGTCGCCTTTGTAGACCGTGCGAGGTATGGCCTCCTCTTGCGTCATGCTGAGCAGTTCATCTTCGGTGAAGCCTTCGTTTTGCTTTTCAATGGCAGCTTCGTAGGCCTTGCGATAGTTGTCTTCGGTAGTTTTGCAGGAGGTTATGCCGCAGATTGTCAGGGCGGCCAGTAGGGAGGCTATAGTTATTCTAAGAGTTTTCATTTGTTTGCGTGATGTTTGGTTTAGACTTTGAGAGCTCCAAGTTCAACAACTTCGAGATTTTTGGGGGTGGAGCCGTCGATGTCGAGTTTTACGAGGGTGCGTTTTGATTGCCAACCGTGATGGCCGGCAGCCCCGGGATTGATGTGGAGGCAATCTAATTTGTTGTCGTACATTACCTTCAGGATATGACTGTGGCCACAAACGAAGATGCGGGCTTGGGCATCGTGGAGCATCTGGGTGATGCCCGGCTGATAGCGCCCGGGGTAGCCCCCGATGTGGGTCATAAATACGTTGACATCCTCAACCTTGAATTGCTGAATGGAGGGGAAATATCGACGTGTTTCGCCGTAGTCGATGTTACCGTGGACGGCGCGTACGGTAGGGCAAATCTCTTCCAGCCGACGAATTACGTCGACGCAACCGATGTCGCCGGCGTGCCAAATCTCGTCGCAGTCGGCAAAATGCTTAGCAAACCGCTCGTCCCAGCAACCGTGGGTGTCAGACAGAATCCCAATTCTTTTCATTATAGTTCTAATGCGTTATCCTTCAAAAGGTCTGTTTAAATTTATTTGCGTCGAGCAATTTGTATCTTTATTAGATGGTTATGTCGGCTGTCAATCAGTTGTTTAAGGTAGATGTCGCGTTGGATTATCATGGCTTTCGTTGGCAATTTGCTTGCATTTGTGAGTAAATTGCCAATGCAAATGTACTAATTAGTTCATAATTAAACAAATACAAACGTGAAAAATCTGCGAAAAATCAGTATTTTGCACTGATTCATCGCAGATTGAACGTTGTTAATAAATTGCCGATTAGCAATAGTTGGGATTGCTGTTAGAAGTTTTGGAGGATGAGGACTTGGCGGGGAGAGAAGGTCATTTCCTCGGTGATGGTAACGTCGGAGTTGGTGATGAGGTCGTGGAGGGTGGTGCCGTAGGGGAGGATTTCTAGGGTTCGCTCCATGGTTACGGTTAGTGGCTTTGACGTGCCGTTAAGCATTACGGTTACGGCCTTGTCGCCCAATTTGCGCTGATAGACGTACATGCCGTTCTGCGGCATGAAATGCTTCAGTGAACCTTTGGCAATCACGTCGTTAGCTACTTCGCGGCGCCAATGCAGAAGCTTCGACAGGTAATCCCACGCCTCGTTCTGCAGCTCTGTGCGTCCGGTGGCGGTGAAGGCGTTGGTGGTGTCGCCGGGGAATCCTCCGGGGAAGTCGCGACGGATGTAGCCGTCGGAACCTTCTTTTGTGCCATTCATCAACAACTCCGTGCCGTAATACAGTTGCGGAATGCCGCGAGACGTTAGCAGGAATGCGATAGCCTGTTTCCATGTGTCGAGTGAATCAGGCATTGACAGCAAAACGCGGTCGGTATCGTGGTTGTCGAGGAACGTCAGAACGTGCTGCGGGTCGGGGTAGAGGAAATCCATCGCCAGGTGGTCGTAGAGATGATTCAATCCGTTCCAGGGGTCGGTTTCTGCGTCGAAAAACTTATGGCCGTCAATCGATAGCTTGAAATCCATTACTGTTGGCAGCTCTGTTTCGCGAGGATTCAGGCGGTTGCCACGTTGCCAAAATGCAGAGCCGGCTTCATTGCCATACCAACATTCACCAACAATGTTGAAATTCGGGTACTCCGTCATTATGGCCTTAGCCCAGGATGCCATCCCGTCAAGGTCGGCATAGGGGTATGTATCCATACGGATGCCGTTAATCTTCGATGATTCAATCCACCAAATAGAGTTCTGAATCAGGTACTTCATCAGGTGGGGGTTGCGCTGGTTGAGGTCAGGCATGGCAAATACGAACCAGCCGTTGACCGTATGGTCCAGGTCGTAATCCGAAACATAAGGGTCATGAATTGTTGACAGGCGGTAGTTGGTCATCTCAGGTTTGTCGAGATGGTTAATCCAATCCTTAGACGGAGCATCTTCAATCCACGGATGATTAATGCCGGCGTGGTTGAAAATCATGTCCATAACTACCTTTATGCCTTTTTTGTTTGCCTTTGCTACCAGCTCCTGCCAATCGGCATTCGTGCCGAAACGTGGGTCAATGCGGTAGTAGTCGGTAGTTGCGTAGCCGTGGTAGCTTCCGCCCGGCATATCGTTTTCCAGTACCGGACAACTCCAAATGGCCGTTACGCCGAGAGAGTCGATGTAGTCAAGATGGTCAATTATGCCACGGATATTACCCCCGTGACGGCCGTTGTGGTCAGTGCGGTCAGCGCCGATAGGGTAGTCCAGTCCTTCGAGTGCTTTCTTGGTGTCGATTTCGCCCTGTGCAAAGCGGTCGGGCATCAGCAGATACAGTACGTCGGAGGCATCGAAGCCTTGGTAATCTTCCCCTTTGCGGTCGCGCTGCTTCAGCTCGAATGGAAGGGTGGTGGGCTTAGAACCTTTGAAACTGAATTGCAGATTGATTTTGCCCGGTTTGGCTTCAGGCGAGATATTGAAATACAGAATCTTATAGTTCGGGCTATCGAGGTTTACCGCTTCCGTTAAGGTAACTCCGGGATAATCGGCCGAGACTTCGGCAGTGGCGATATCCTTTCCGGTAACCATAACTTGCAGAGTAGAGTCTTGCATGCCAACCCACCAATAGGGCGGTTCAACGTTGCTGATTTCCGGGGCTTTTTTTGCTCCGAACATACTCGCTACGGAGGCGAGCAAACTAATTGACATCATGATCAGGCGTCGCATCTTATTGTTGTTGTCGTATTGAATAGTTTATGGCGATTAGTTGAGAGGTATCAAGCGGATAGCGTCAACGAGAATAACGTTGGCGTTAGGATCGGCGTAAATAGGCGAGGGCTGGAAATAGAGAATTTCAATGCGGTTCTCTCCCTGTTGCATATTCGCCGTTACGGTGTTGGTCCAGGTAGTCATTGTTTGCCACGATTCCCCGGAATCTTTTGGTGCGTTGGCAGCCGATTTCTGTTGGAATAGGAATACGCCCTGCTCCCGACCTTCAATTTTTAGTCGGCGCAGAGCCAGCTTGTGCTGGCTGTTGACAATGCCTAAACCATTAACATAATGGATATCAATGAGGTATTGACCGGCAGAGGGGGCCGTAAAATCAAATCGCAGATTGCGGTTATGGAATCTGTTGGACTCTACGAATTTCTCGGCTAACAGTTTGTCTTTTAGAAGTTTGGTGCCACAGCCGGCAATATCTGCAGCCGAGATGGTTTGCATTGCTGCCGCCGGTAGGCAGAGGTGGGGTTCCGAACTAAATCCGGCTGCAAGGTTATCGGTTTCGGAGCAGAATTGTGCTATAGTCAGCGCGTTTACGTCGCTGAGTTGGTATTGGGGCTCTGCGATTTTATCTGTAAGGAGGCCGTTGATGTATACCGTGTAGGTGAAATCTTCAGGGTTAGCCTCTTTTCCATCCGGATTTGATTGAGCCAAGGAATCTTGCTTCGTACCGGGCTGCAGGGAGGCCAAAAGCCGGGAATCCCATGTAGCCTGAGGGGGCAGGGAGGCTTGCGTTGGCGTTTCGCAATGGTTAAACTCGTTGGTAGTGTCGGAGGGCCCTGCCAGGGCTATACTGATGTTGTGTTCGCCGGATAGCGTAGCGTCGATATATGGCTCCGTAGGTTCACCGTCGAGGGTAAATGTTGATATTACATCACCGGTGCCCTCAATTTTTATGTTCAGTTTACAGTTGCGGTAGGTCAGGTTTCCGATATATTTTTCGCCCGGCAGATTTTCCGGTATATTTGGCTTGAAGGATAGTCCTTCAGGGCTGAACTGTGCGCCTAAAAAGCCGCGCAGAATCAGCGCTGTAATGCTGCTGCGGAAAGATGGGGCCTGATTTCGATAGCCCAGTAGTCGCTGGCCTTCAGTGGCCAACAGCGAACCAACGGCCGCCGAATAAGCCGCCTGATTCCCACTGCGAGCCGTCGCGATAGCCCACGCCGTCTGGAGCAACGATGGGGATATAGCTTCGACTGATTTTCCGGAAATTACGGGTAGCGATGGTTCAAAGAGGGTAATCCCCATGTCGCTCATAGGCGTTTTGCGGATTATAGCGTCGGTAATTGCATCGGAGAATAGTCCGGAGATAATCCCAATCGATTGGGCCAGATTATCGCCGGACTGGAGGGTAATCGGGCTGGTTGCAATGCCGTAGGAAATAGCGCCAAACCGTCCCAAATCGGGCAACCAGAGTTCGCGCTTAACTGCGTAGAGCAATGAATCGCAAGGGATATCGAGCGCCTTCATCGCTATGCAGTAGCTGATGTTGTTTGAAAAGGTAGCCAGCTGGGTAAAGTTGTTGTAGTCCATCCAGCTTGGGAAGATTCCCGGCATGGAGGCAATGTAGCGAGGTAGGCCCGTAAATAGGTGGGTTGTAGGGTTGTAATTAATGCGTAAATCTGTGTCGATGACGGCTCTGGCGGTTTGGCTGATGCTCTTGAGCCAGCGATTTTCGCCACGCGCTATGGCCAGTTCGGTAGCAGCCAGGAGCCATTCTGCATTGTTGTTGACTACAGGCCAACTGAATGAATGAGTGTCGAAGGGGAGCACCAGTCCGTTGCGAATACGGCTTTCGAGCATGATGCGTGCCGAGTCGTTTTGCAATGGATTGAGATAAATCTCATAGGGCGTTTGTGAGGTGTAACGTCCGGAGGATGGCATAGCGGCTTCCAAGCGGTAGAGGAAGTCGAGCAGGGGATAGGTTGAGCTGAATGTCATCCTCGTGGTGGCCGGTTTGCCGGCCTTGATGGAGTCGAGGTTATTGCCCTCAACCCTGACCAACATCAGCGAATCCGACATTGCGCGCAGAATAACGTCGCCGTGCATATCCAGCGAGTCGGGCCAGATATCGTAGGTTTCGGTGTGGGCAATAGGTATCACGGCGCGACCGTCCTCCTTTTTGCAAGCAGTAAGGAGGATAATCGCGCCGAGAAGTAGCGTTGCGTAGAGCAGATTATTTCTTGAGTTTCTTTGCAATTTCCTTAGGAATAGCATCCTTATGGACTAAGATATCAATGGTCTTTGCATAGAAATAAGGCTCTGATACGTAGAAGAAACCATCGTAGATTTGGTTCGTATCCCAAGAGTTGCGCACCTTGTAGTAGCGGTTGCCATTCTTGTCTTGTGCGATACCGATGATTTCCATGCCGTGGTCGTCGGTAGTCTCTTGAGAATCAAACATCTGCTGACGGATTTCTTGAGTGATTTCCATTTCGGGAACCGGCTCTTTGAAGTCGAAGCGAGATTCCAGGCGCTCTTTGTCGCTGAGCTTTACCCAACGCGAAAGTTCGGTACCTTCGAGATCGGCAGCGGTCTTTTCTTTGGGCATAACAGCATAGCCTTCTTTCCATTTGAAACCGCCTTCGCTAACGTCTGCAGCCCATACTACGGGGTAATTGTTTTCAATAGCGTTGTCAACGATGGCCTTCATTTCTTCCATCGGCACGTTAACCGAGGTTGCCCAGAGCCAGTTGTCGGGCACTTCTACCGGGAATTCGGTGTAGAAGGGGTGGTGGGTGAAGGAGGTGATTGAAACGTAGTCGTCAACATTGATGGGGAGCGACT
>CAZEST010000104.1:0-6167 GCA_964514745.1 uncultured Alistipes sp. | reverse complement strand
TCTTGAGGTAAGTGTCGAAAATTACCTGGTGGACAAAACCGGGGGTGTATTTTACGCCGGCAGCATCGGCGGCAGGGTCCGGACGGTCCAGAGCCAGATGGAATTTGAAGTTGGGGAATTCTTTTTCCAATTTGAGGAAGTCGTCGAGGTAGAACACTTCATTCAGGGCGCGAGCTCCGTAGAAGTAGTTCATAACGCGGTCGGTAGTGTGGAGCGTCTTGGTCATGTGCATGATCTGGGCGCGCAGAGGTGCCATACCGGCGCCACCACCAATCCACATCATTTCGTTCTTCGTGTCGAAAATCGGGTGGAAGTCGCCGTAAGGGCCGCTCATCAGCACCTTGTCGCCGGGTTTCAGCGTGAAGATGTAGCTGGAAGCGATACCGGGGTTGACATCCTGGAAACCAACTTCGGGTTTCGGCTTGAACGGCGGCGTTGCGATGCGGACGGTAAGCATAAAGCGGTCGCCCTCAGCGGGATAGTTGGCCATTGAGTAAGCGCGGACGGTGGTCTCCGTGTTAACGCACTTCAGACCAAACAGACCGAACTTCTGCCAAGCGGGCAGATACTGTTCGCCGATTGATTCCTTGTCGATATCCTTGTCGTAGTCAATCTGGAAGGGCGGAATCTTAATCTGAGCGTAAGAGCCCGGAATAAAGTTCATGTGCTCACCCTTAGGCAGAGCTACGATAAATTCCTTAATGAAGGTTGCAACGTTCTTGTTAGAGATAACCTCACATTCGTATTCCTTAATATCGAGAATCGAGGCGGGAACCTTGATGTCGAGGTCGTTCTTAACCTTAACCTGGCAAGCCAAGCGCCAGTTGTCCTTCATCTCCTTGCGCGAGAAGTGGACAGCTTCGGTGGGGAGGATTTCGCCACCACCGGCGGTTACCTGCACCTTGCACTGGCCGCAGCTACCTTTACCGCCGCAAGCCGAAGGCAGGAATACGTTCTGAGTTGCCATTGCGGTGAGCAGAGGCTGACCTGAGGCAACTTCAACTTTCTTGTCGTTATTGATGGTTACCGTTACATTACCCGAGCTGACGAGATATTTCTTGGCTACCAAGAGGATGACCACAAGTAACAAGGTCATCACTAAAAAGATGCCGACACCGGCGAGCACCGTGGGCCAAAGGGTTGTTTGAAGTGATATCATTTTGTAGTCGGTTGTTGCTGATTAGAGTTTGATGCCTAAGAAGCTCATGAAGGCGATACCCATCAAGGCGCAGAGGATGAAGGTGATACCGATGCCACGCAGCGGGGCAGGTACGTTAGAGTATGAGCTTACGCGCTCGCGGATAGCGGCGATGGCGGTGATAGCCAAGAGCCAGCCGAGGCCCCAGCCTGCACCGGCGCAAGTTGCCTGCCATGCATCGGCAAATTCGCGCTGCTGCATGAACAGCGAGCCACCGAGGATTGCACAGTTAACGGCAATCAGGGGCAGGAAGATACCGAGCGAAGCGTAGAGCGAGGGGGAGTATTTCTCAACGGCCATCTCAACCAACTGAGTCATCGACGCGATTACGGCGATGAACATAATCAGTGAGAGGAAGCTGAGGTCTACATCGGCGAACGTGTCGCCTAACCATGAGAGCGCTCCGGCTTTCAGTACGTAATTCTCAAGCAAATAGTTGATAGGCAGGGTTACAATCAGCATGAAAGTAACGGCGATACCCAGACCGAAGGCGGTCTTGACATTCTTGGAAACTGCTAAGAATGAGCACATTCCCAAGAAGTAGGCAAACACCATGTTGTCGACGAAAATCGACCGGATGAAAAGATTTAAATTCTCCATTTTCTGATGGTTTACTTAGTTAATTGGGAATATTATTTTTCCTGAAGGTCTTTGTTATACGAACGGTGAACCCAGATAATGCAGGCTACGACGATCAGTGCCATCGGGGGCAGAATCATCAAGCCATTGTTGGCATATCCGGCATCGTAGAGCGCCTGCGGGATAACCTGGTAGCCGAGCAACGTGCCGCTACCGAGCAGTTCGCGGAAGAAACCTACGATGATAAGGATGATTGCGTAACCAACACCGTTGCCAACGCCGTCGAGGAACGAAGGCCAAGGCTTGTTGCCCATTGCGAAAGCTTCGAGGCGGCCCATCAGAATACAGTTCGTAATAATCAAACCGATGAATACCGAGAGCTGCTTGCTGACGTCGTAGGCGTAAGCCAAAAGCAACTGGTTAACAACGATAACCAGGGCGGCAACAACAACCAACTGTACGATGATGCGGATGTTGGTAGGAATTGTGTTTCGGATTAATGAAATAATCACGTTTGAGAACGCCAGGACGGCGATTACCGATAGCCCCATTACGATGGCCGGCTCCAACTTAGCGGTAACCGCCAAGCAGGAACAGATGCCGAGCACCTGAACAATCACGGGATTGTTCTTGGAGAACGGATTGAAAAATATTTGTTTATTGCTAATCTTGTCTGCCATGACCGGGAAAATATGGCGTTGATTGACTATTGTTTCTTATTTCAGTTGACCGGCACGGAGCGCTACCGTAACGTTGGCGCTCTGCGCGAGCCTTTTGTTATTTCTTGTCTTTTCCGAGAGGATTGTTCTTGGCTGCGGCTTTGGCTGCTTGGGTGTTGGCATCGGTTGAAGATGCAACTTGGGGGGCCGTCGTTGCAGCTGTTGTGTTGTCGTCGGAAATCTTGTCGGTAAGGCTTTTGCCGGAGTCGTCGTTCTTGGCGTTCTCTGCTGTCAGCACTTTAAAGTTGCTGCCGGTAAATTGGCCGTCAACCAATTCGGCAGTGTTGTCGGTAAAGGCCGTATCTGCGTTGCCGAGGCTACGGAACCAGGCTTCGTAGGGAGCGAGGCAGTTGTTGAACATTGCGCTGACGCCTTTCGAGGTAATCGTACCGCCGGAGATGCCGTCGACGTAGTCAACTTGCTCGTTTTGGGGCTTTTGGCCTTTCTTTACAACTTCAATCGGGAGGAAGTCCGTACCCTTGAAAATTTGCTTACCGGGGAACTGGTCGGTAAAGGCAGGCTTGGTAATTTCCGCACCTAAACCGGGCGTTTCGCTTTGGTGGCCGAAAAATGCACCGTAGACGGTTGATCCATCGGCATCAAAGGCTACATAACCCCAAATCTGACCCCACAGGCCCATGCCTGCAAGGGGAAGAATGTATTTAGTGCCGGCATCGGGCAACTCGCAAACGTAGATGGGAAGCAGGCGTTCATCGGCCGGCTTCTTGGCTTCAGTGGCTACGTCGATATCGAAGGCTGTGAGGCCTTCAACTTCTTTGCCTTTGCTGTTAACTACCAGTTGTTTTACAATATACTTGTCGAAGTCGGCGATTACCGTACTGCGTTCGGTCGAGATATGGACGGCCTGAAGAATCTGGCTCTTCTTGTCGGCCTGTGCATTCTCGTTCTGACGATCCTTTAGCGCCATGGAGGTCAAGGCGAGAACCGCTCCGACCACGATAACCATTATCGTAATGTAGACTATCGTGTAAACGTTGCTTTGCTTGTTAATCATCTTTTCTTGTCTATAGGAGTGATTGTCAAGAAATGTCGTTAAAGCGGATTATTTGACGACTTTAGCGCGCTTGAGGCGACGGCGAACGTTGGCCTCAACTACGCAGTAGTCAATCAGCGGAGCCAGTGCATTCATCAGCAGTACGGCCAACATAGCCCCTTCGGGGTAACCATTGTTGTAGGTACGGATTAGAATTGCTACTACTCCGACGAGGAATCCGTAGATGTACTTGCCGATGTTTGTGCGGCAGGATGTTACCGGGTCGGTTGCCATGAAGACGGCAGCGAAGGCGAAGCCTCCCAAGCAGAGTTGCTCTCCGACGGTGAGGAAGGAAGCCGGATAGGTAGGCGTTGCGAAGCTATTGGCTAATAATGCCATAGCCGCTGCGCCAACAAATGCTGACACAATGATGCGCCAGTTGGCAATACCTGTCAGCAACAGGATTACGGCTCCAACCAGAATGAATAGCGTTGATGTTTCGCCGAATGAGCCGGGAATCAGTCCGAGGAACATGTCCCAAAGGGAGATGGCGTGGCCTGAAGCGTTGGTCATTGCAGCGGCAACGTCGCCAGCGTTGGCTGCTCCGGAAGTGGCAATTTGGCCCAGGGGAGTTGCGCAGGTTAGTCCGTCAACGTTTTGGCCCAAGCCGAGAATTGAATCGGAGGCTACGAATACTTTGTCGCCACTCATTTGTGCGGGATATGCGAAGAAGAGGAAGGCGCGAGTTACCAGGGCTACATTAAATATATTATAGCCTGTGCCGCCGAATACCTCTTTTACGAAGATTACGGAGAAGGCGGTAGCAACGGCAATCATCCATAGCGGAGTTTCAATCGGGCAAATCATCGGAATCAGGATGCCGGTAACGAGGAATCCTTCTTGAATTTCTTCTTTGCGCCATTGAGCTACTATAAATTCGATACCCAAACCAACAACGTAGGCTACTACGATGCGAGGCAACACGGCCAGGAAGCCGTAGAGCAGTAATTGCCAGAATGGGAATTCGGTAGCTCCGGTAGATAGCCAGTGCTGATAGCCCGTATTATACATGCCGAAAATCAGACATGGAAGCAGGGCCATGATAACAATAATCATAGTGCGCTTGGAATCCATTGAGTCATGGATATGCACACCTGATTTGGAGGTTTCGCCGGGGGTGAACAGGAATGTGTCGAACCCGTCGAAAACCGAACGGAAGGCGTGGAGTTTGCCGCCGGGCTCGAATGCCGGGCGTGCCTTGTCCATCAGTTTTTTCAGTGCTTTCAACGCTATGTTGTTTTAGATGTTACTAATTTGATTTTCAGCAAAGTTCCTTGCGAAGATAGTCGAGTCCTTCGCGCACGATCTTTTGGAGTTCGAGTTTGGAGGTGTCGACGTATTCGGCGAGGGCAAAGTCTTCGGGAGCTACTTCGTAGATGCCGAGCTGCTCCATGCGGTCGATGTCCTTAGAGATAATTGCTTTGAGCAGGTATTCCGGCAGGATGTCCATCGGGAATACTTTATCGTATTCTCCGCTCATAATCATTGCGCGGCGTCCGCCCAGCAAGCGTGCATCCGGATTGAAAAGCTTCTTGGCGAGGAAGTGGCCGGGGAATGAGCGGCTTGTACTCTGTTTCTTGGAGGATAGTGAGGCCCATCCCATGAATTCTGCAACGTCGTCGCCTTCCGGAATGACGGTGATCTGGCGGTAGGGGGTGCGCAGATAGCCGTCGGCTGTTACGGCAATACCTGTCAGGACGTTGCCGGAGATAATTCGCTGATGATGATCGGCCGGAGCAATGAGCCCTTTGGTGATTGCAGCGATTTCTGCACCGATAACGGTTTTAACCAAGCGAGGTCCGGCTACTTCCGATCCGGTAACGGCAACCGTTGTTGCTCCGTTGAATTGGCCGGTCAGAACGATGTGGCCGATGCGTAGCAGGGTCTGTATGTCGAGGCAAGCAACGGTCTCCCCCTTGTTGACTGGGTTGATGGCTGCAATTACGGTGCCGACATTCGATGCAGGGTGGGGCCCTTCAACATCGACCATTTCTGCACCGCTGATATCCGAGAGGCGCATATCCGAGCGGCGGCTAACGTAAACTTTGCCTGTAGTTAGATAAGAGAGCAATTTTACGCCGGCTTGCAGTTCTTTAACTTCGTCGCTATTGAAATCGGTTTGATACCATGCTAATGGCGCTGAATCAAAGCCTGAAACAAAGACGTCGCGGAATGTGGCATCTGCGTCGGGCACGATGTCATACGGACGTTGGCGCATCATTGCCCATAGTCCTGAAGCGAGGAGCAACTCGCGAGCTGCTTTTTCGCTTGACACTTTAGCGGTGCCGAATGACTGATAATTTTCAGTACCAACTTCGATTACAATACGCTGGATTTTTCTGCGTTCACCTCTGACTACAGCCTTGACGGTTCCGGCAACGGGGCTTACAACCTTTAGCGATTCGTTAAGCTTACTATGGAATAGGGGCTGACCGATTTTAACGTCGTCGCCCTCGCGCACTTCCATCTTGGGAATAAGCCCTACGAAATCATCGGGGATGATAGCTACCGTTGATGTCTTAGCTTTCAATGGCTCGTCTTGGCCGGAAGCTATTGCTCCGACAAGATGAATGTCAAGACCTTTTTTTACTTTGATTCCGATGCTCATTATAAATTA
>CAZEST010000103.1:0-6198 GCA_964514745.1 uncultured Alistipes sp. | reverse complement strand
CGCTTCGGCCACCGTGGTTGATGAAGGGCAACCACCGGCAAGAGCAGAGACATAGGGGAAATAGGCTAGCGAAGGCTAGCGGGGGAGTTTGGAGAGGAGATAGCGGCCGGTATAGGAGGCGGGAGTGGCGGCTATTTCTTCGGGTGTACCGGTAGCGACAAGATTTCCTCCGGCATCACCACCTTCCGGGCCCAAGTCGATCACGTAGTCGGCAGCCTTTACGATATCAAGATTATGCTCTATTATAAGAACGGTATGCCCTTTGGCTATTAGGCGATCAAAAGAGTTCATCAGAATATTGATATCATGGAAATGAAGTCCGGTAGTTGGTTCATCGAAAATAAACAACGTTGGTTGCGACACTTCCATTGCCAAGAAATAGGCTAATTTGACACGCTGGTTTTCACCACCCGACAATGTAGACGATGTCTGTCCCAGCTTAATATATCCTAAGCCAACATCCTGCAGTGGCTTTAATCGACGCACAATCTTATCGGTCTGTGTAGAGGATTCTTCCGAGAAGAACTCTATAGCTTGATTTACGGTCATCTCCAACACATCATATATACTCTTGCCACGGTATTCGATTTCCAGCACATCTCGCTTAAAACGTTTACCGCCACAAGCCTCACAAGGTATGGTAATATCGGCCATAAACTGCATTTCGATGGTTATCTTGCCATCGCCTTTACACTCCTCACATCTTCCGCCCTCGGCATTAAACGAGAAATAGGCCGGAGTAAAGCCCATCTGCTTGGCGCCTTGCTGCGAGGCATAAAGCTGGCGGATTTCATCGTAGGCCTTCAGATAGGTAGCCGGATTGGAGCGCGATGACTTGCCAATCGGATTCTGGTCAACAAACTCTACACCACCTATTCGCTTAACATCGCCCGAAAGCTTTTGGAAAGCACCGGGAGCATCCGATGCCAATCCCATATCGCGCAACAGCGCCTTATACAATATATCTCTCACGAGCGTCGACTTACCGGAACCACTGACACCGGTCACTACCGTCAACACGCCCAATGGGAATTTCACATTAATATTCTTTAGATTGTGCTCACGGGCCCCAATCACCTCAATATAGCTATTCCAGTGACGACGCTGTTTCGGCACCGGTATCTGCAACTGTCCGGTTAGGTATTTCGCCGTATAGCTATTTTCCGCCTTCGGCAGGTCGGCAATCGTACCTTCAAAAACGATCTCACCGCCCAGACGTCCGGCCTTCGGGCCGACATCAATAATCCAATCGGCAGCCTCCATGATTTCTTCATCATGTTCGACAACGACAACCGTATTGCCCAACTCGCGCAACGATTGCAGCACACTAATCAACTTAGCCGTATCGCGTGAATGCAAACCGATACTGGGCTCATCTAATATATATAGGGAGCCAATCAGAGATGATCCAAGCGAAGTTGCCAGATTGATACGCTGACTCTCGCCACCGGACAACGTTGACGACAAGCGATCCAACGTTAGATATTCCAAGCCGACATCTACCAAGAAGCCCAAGCGGTTATTAATCTCCGCTAACAGGCGTTTAGCAATTTTACGATCACTCTCGCTAAGTTCGATATCCGCAAACCATTGGCGCAACTGCGATATCGGCATTTTGACCAATTCGGAGATTCCCTTCCCGGCAACCTTCACGTAAGAAGCCTCACGGCGGAGTCGACCGCCATTACATTCCGGGCACAACGTCTTACCACGATAGCGCGACAGCATTACGCGATACTGAATCTTATAAAGATTCTCCTGCACCATCTTAAAGAATCCGTCAATGCCGGGAAATCCACCAATGCCATGCCAAAGTTGATCACGCTCATGCTGCGACAGATCGGCATACGGCTTATGAACAGGGAATCCAACCTGCGAAGCAACATGGATAAACTCCTTCTTCCACAGGCTCATCTTCTCGCCCTTCCAACATTCAACCGTCCCCTCGTAAACCGATAAAGCAGGATTAGGGATTACCAAACGTTCATCAATCCCCAAGCAACGGCCAAACCCCTCGCAACGCGGACACGCGCCATAAGGATTATTGAAATTGAACAGCATATCCGACGGTTCAATAAACTGTAGGCCGTCAGCCTCGAAGCGTTTTGAAAACTCATGGCGATGGATACCGTCGCTACTCCACACAACCAAGGTCAGCGAATCACCCCCTTCAAAGAACGCCGTCTCCGCGGAATCGGCCAAACGCGACAATTCATCAGGATCGTCGCTAACACTCATGCGGTCAACCAACAGTTCATAACCATCATTAACCTTAGGCGGAGTTGCAGACGATAGCAACTGGTCGAACGCAATAAACGAGCCATCGCGATATAAACGCGAATAGCCACCCTTAGAGAGAATATCCAAATGCTGCGCAAGACTCCGGTCAGCCGGGATATTTAACGGAGCAACTACCGCCAAACGCGTACCCAACGGATACGCAACAGCCGCATTTACCACATCAGTCACCGAATGTTTCTTAACCTCCAGCCCCGAAATAGGCGAAAACGTATGACCAATTCGTCCAAATAGCAGACGAAGATAATCGTAGATTTCAGTAGACGTACCGACCGTACTGCGCGGATTGCGCGTATTTACCTTCTGCTCAATAGCGATGGCAGGCGGCAAACCTCTGATAAAATCAGCCTCCGGCTTCGGCATCTTTCCAAGGAACTGGCGCGCATAAGCCGATAAGCTCTCAACATAACGCCGTTGGCCCTCGGCATAAAGCGTATCAAACGCCAACGACGATTTACCCGAGCCACTCAATCCGGTAATTACCACCAGTTTGCCACGCGGAATAGTAACATCAACATTCTTTAAATTATTAACCCTTCCACCCTTAACAACAATATCATCGCCGTCGGTTGGATGTTCAAATTTATTGCGAGCTGGAGCCTGAGCCATACCTATTGCAAAGTTTCGAATCGAAAAATTATTACATATCGCTCTTTTTTGAGCAGTAAAGTCTACAAAGATAACAAATTTTGCAACAGCAGAGAAACATTTACCGTATTTTTTCGTTATTAATATAACTTACTATATAAATATTTTACCACAAATGAAAAACTTAGACATCATCCTCGCCGTTATCGGTGGCGCAATCGCCGGTGCAGCTATCGGGTTGCTTTTTGCTCCCAAGAAAGGTTCTGAGCTTCGCGAAGAAATCGCCGAATACCTAAAAGCAAAAGGCATTACCCTGAAGAAAAAGCAGCTTGACGAATTGGTAGACAAAATCGAAGAAGACCAATAAATTCGTTACGCTCCCCCATCCGGGTCATCAACTCTTAATTATCAACAATTCTAAAACAAAAAAATCAATGAGAGCACCCTACATCGTAGCAGCCTTCTTAGGCGGAGCAATCGTTGGCGCAGGCGCAGCTCTGCTGTTTGCCCCAGAAAAAGGTGAAGACCTCCGCGATCAAATCAAAACCTTGCTGAAAAAATACGGAATATGCAAATGCAAATGCGACAACGAAATCGAAGAAATCGTTGACCAGATTGCTACAGAAATCCGGGAAGCAAATTAAGCACCTCGCGGCCTAGCCTACCCTACAGCTTACGCTACCAATATACACCCATATCTCCGGGAGCCGAATAGACAGGCTTCACCCCCTCCCCTATTAGCTCCCGGGGAAAATCACTTAAGGATTACCCCCAGGTATGTCAAACCCATCACCCGCCAACGAATCGACAAGCAAATTCAGCACGCTGAAATCATCACTTCAGCGAATCATTGCGCTATACATTGAAAATGCAAAATTAACCGCTGCCGAAAAGCTAACCCTGCTATTCTCTGCAGCCGTAACGTTCACAGTCTGCTTCATTCTCGCAGCGATAGCCCTGGCTTTTATAGCTATCGCTCTGCTGGAGTTGCTTGAACTGGCCGTATCGCCCATAATAGCAGCAACCATCATGGCATGCCTATTTCTACTGCTCAGTTGGCTTATCTACCTACTGCGCAAGCAACTTATTGTTAATCCTACCGCGCGATTCATAAGTAAACTGATTATGGATATCGGTAAAAAACGTTTTAACGATTAATCACGCATCCTTATGAAGACAGCTACGCCCCCAACCTCTATCAGCCCCGCAAGCAAACGTCGCGAATCCACATCCATGACTCTCGACGAAATCCGCATGAGAATGCTCGTCAACTCCATGAAGATTCATATCGAGAAACAACGACTTCAATCAATCATCTCACCCGGCTATTCCCCATCAGGAGCAACCATTGCAGCCACATTCTCACGCCTTGACTCACTACTAAAATACGCAACCTTAGCCGCTACAACCTTTAGATTAACGAAAAAGGCGGTCAGCTTTTTCAAAAGTCTCAGAAATAAATCGTAATTTTGTGAGGTAAAACCCCACGAAGATGAACGATTATATAGAACTTCGCGTCAATATTACTCCCTGCGACGAGACGGCAACAGACATTCTTGCAGCAATCCTCGCCGATGCAGGCTATGAAAGTTTCGTGCCCGATGCAACCGGACTGACCGCATACATTCCGTGCACCACGTACAATTCGGAAACAGTTGACAACGCACTGAAAGACTTCCCTATCCCCAACACCCAATTCAGCCTTACGGCAACCACCATCGAAGGCGAAGACTGGAACAGCGAATGGGAAAAACATTATTTTCAGCCCATCGTTGTTGCAGACCAATGCGTTATCCACAGCTCATTCCATAAAGACATACCCCAATGCCCCTACGATATTATCATCGACCCCAAGATGGCATTCGGGACCGGTCATCACGCAACTACATCATTAATTATTGAGCAACTCCTCGCTAACGACCTCCAAGGCAAAAGCGTGATAGACATGGGTACCGGAACCGGTATCCTCGCCATACTCGCCGCAATGAGGGGAGCTTCACCCGTTACCGGTATCGAGATTGACCCACCGGCCTACGACAACGCCGTAGAAAACGTTGTTTCAAACGGCCATCCGGAAATCAAAATCCACCTCGGCGATGCCTCCAAGCTCCTGCTATGCCCCAAGGCCGATATCTTCATCGCCAACATCAACCGCAACATCATAACCGGCGACCTCGCCGAATACGCCAAAGCGCTTAACCCCGACGGCCTAATCCTGCTCAGCGGCTTTTACGAGGCAGACATACCGGTAATCATGGACGTAGCTCGTCCGTTAGGGCTCAAAGAGCAAGGCCACAGCGTTAAAGGCGATAATTGGTGTTGCCTACGATTGGTCCGTGAATAAAACGCCAAGTTTGACACAACATGATAAAGAAATCATACATCATCGCAGCCATGCTGCCCATGCTTACATGCTATAACAACGGCTATAGCACAGAACTTGACGGCACCACACCGACAAGCAATTCCGGCGACGCTCCCCAAACCACCACCACCACCACCACCACCACCACCCAACAAGATTTAGTTCCGGAGGCAAAACTAGACCCCAACTACAACCTAGGCCACTTCACCTGGGGAGCCGACCTAGGCAGCGCCATAGACCTATCAGCCAACGACATGACATCCATAGATCTTCACGGCTACTTCGGCTATAAAGATCGATGGCTAAGATTTCTCGGCGTTGGAGCAGGCGTCAACTCAATGATCAGCAACCAATCTCGCTGCTATCCGGTTTACGCAATGGTGCGCACATCATTCAGCTCCAAACCCCAACTATGCTTCCTGGATGCACGCATCGGACTAAGTTTCAATAACATAATGGCCTACCAGTCGCAAACCGACTTCTACGGCACAATCGGCATAGGCATCACCTTAGCCAAAGGCAGAAAATTCTCCTCCCACATAATTCTGTCCTACACCTTCATGCCCCTGCAGCCATTCTATACGGCCCACGAAGTGCCCATCACCGACTCTCCGGGCGAACTCTTTGAAGGCGAAGAAATCAAAACCGTCACCTCCTACGAACAAGAAATCTTCCCCGACATGCATTTTGCGTCAATCCGCATAGGATGCTCATTTTAAATCGGTTAAACCCTACACGATTCAATACTCCGGATAAGTTAACCATACTTAACACCGGAAAAGAGCAAAAAAGTCGCCAAAAATTTTGTCATTCTCGAGAAAGTCCGTACCTTTGCACTCGTAAAACGGAGACAATCTCCTAATAAAGCTCTCAAATAGTTGAGACACGATGGATCGCGGGATGGAGCAGTGGTAGCTCGTTGGGCTCATAACCCAAAGGTCGGAGGT
>CAZEST010000102.1:0-6219 GCA_964514745.1 uncultured Alistipes sp. | reverse complement strand
ATGTCGGAGATAATGTCGGAGAACAAATAGGCAGTAAACTTACTGAACGTCAGTGTAATATATTAAACATCATCAAAGAGTCTCCGACAATAAGTGGCCGACAAATGTCGGAGATGTTGTCGGTAAGCCAACGCACCATTGAGCGCGACCTTTCTTATTTGCAAAATAATGGAATTGTGAGGCATGAAGGCAGTGATAAGGATGGAGCGTGGGTAATCTTGAAGGTGCTTTAGTTTAGGATAGTACTATCAGAGGGATTGGAGGATGGCAAGCAGGCGGGAGGCTTTGGCGCAGGTTTCATGCCACTCTGTTTCGGGATTAGATTGGGCGATGATGCCGCCACCGACGAAGATGGTAAAGCGGTAGCCTGAAGTGGATAGGGGCGAGATGTTGGCGCAACGCAGGTTTACGAAGCTACGGAATTGTCTGCCCGGTTCATGGATGGCGATGAATCCGCCGTAGCAGTTGCGTTGGTGTGGCTCAAATTCAGCAATATCATTGATGGCGGTAGGGAGCGGTGTGCCGCATAGGGCCGGAGTTGGGTTGATTGCGTCAATAATGTCGCTGATGGAAAGGCTGTTGGGATAGATGGCGGAAATATCGCGGCGTATGTGTTGGATGTTGCCGTAGTCAACGGTTAGAGGAATGCTGACCTCGGGATTAAGTCCGAGTGATCGGAATTTGTTGACGATATAGTCGGCAACAATTTGGTTTTCGTTGAGGTTTTTGCTATCCCAAGGCGAGTTGCCGAGATTTAGGCGCGTGCCGGCAAGGGCCATGGTTGATAGCCGGTTGGAGGCGAGGTCGGCTGTCAATAGTGTTTCGGGCGTTGCGCCCAGCCAGCAACCGGTTAGCGGAGTGAAATAGAGAAATCCGAATGTTTCGGGAAATTCGGCAAAAAGTTGCTGCGCCGTGTCGGTAACGGAGAGATGGGAGTTGGCGCCGGAGATTGCGCGGGAGTATACCGTCTTACCGTTGCGCTTGGCGCATCGTTCAATAATTGCGGCTACGGCTTTGAGATATTCTTCTTTGGATATATTCCTAAATTGATTATCCTCAGAATGGGGGACGGCGGATGCCGCGCCGTAATTCTCGGTTAACGCCAAAACGTTGTCGGCATCGAGAATGTCGCGAATAACAACTCGCTGAGAATAGTTGGCCAGCCACGGCCCGATTTCAAATAGGCGGTTACTCTTTAGGGATGCGGATGAAGGATCGTCAGCAAAGAATTCAACGCTGTCCGCGCCGGGCAAACGGTACAAGACGAACGGCAGACAAAGCTTCAGGGCTTTCTCTGCTGCGCGGAATTCGGGTTGTTGATTTGCTGACATTACTTGATTACCGGTGCTCCGATAAGTTCAAAGGGGAGGGCTTGTTCGATTTTTACAGGGATAATGTCGCCCGGATGCAACTTGCAGGTTTTCTTAACCAGCACTTCCGGGTCAACTTCCGGTGAGTCAAATTCAGTGCGGCCAACGTAGTAATCCTCCTCTTCGGAGTCGATGATTACGTCGAGCACGGAGCCCTGTTTTTGTTGCTGAATATCCTGTGAGATTTCTTCTTGCAGCGCCATGAGCTTGCTGAGGCGCTCCTGCTTTACTTCCTCCGGGATATTATCATCGAAATTATTGGCGCCGTAGGTGCCCTCCTCTTCGCAGTAGGCAAAGGCGCCCATGCGCTCGAAGCGTTGCTCCTTAACGAACTCCATCAGCTCCTCAAAATCTTGCTCCTCCTCACCGGGGAAGCCTACCATGAGGGTGGTGCGGATGTGGATGCCGGGCACGCGCTTGCGAATCTCGGCTAACAGCTGGCGAGTCTCGTCGCCGGTGATGTGGCGGCGCATATTCGTCAGAACGCGGTCGGAGATGTGCTGCAGGGCGATGTCGAGGTATTTGCAGACGTTCTTGCGGCGGGCCATCACGTCGAGGATATCCATCGGGAAATCAGCAGGGTAGGCGTAGTGGAGGCGGATGCGCTCAACGCCCTTGATGTCGGCCAGGCGGTCGATGAGCTGCGCGAGTTCGTGCTTGCCGTAGAGATCCAGGCCGTAGCTGGAGAGGTCTTGGGCAATGATGTTGAACTCTTTAACGCCTTCGGCAACCAGTTCGCTGACTTCCTGCTCTATCTCTTCGATGGGGCGGGAGTGATGGCGGCCGGTGATCAGGGGGATGGCGCAGAAGGCGCAGAAGCGGTTGCAGCCTTCGGAAATCTTGATGTAGGCGTAGTGGCGCGGGGTTGTGATTTGGCGCGAGTCAGCGGGGTTTGCCTCGGCTTCCGCCTCGGCCACCGTGGTTCTGGCATCCCCGAGGTCGTTGACGAGGGAGGTCCAGTCGAATTTGCCGTAGAAACGGTCAACCTCGGGGATCTCGTTCTGGAGGTCTTCGCGGTAGCGCTCTGAGAGGCAGCCCATAACGTAGAGCTCCTTGAGCTTGCCGTCCTTTTTGGCTTGGCAGAACTCGAGGATTGTGTTGATGGATTCCTCCTTGGCGTCGCCGATGAAACCGCACGTATTGATGATAGCGATGTCGGTCGGTTCGTTGGTCTGATGATAAGCCTTAAATCCGGCTTTTGAGAGCATACTGAGCACTCGCTCTGAATCAACGAGGTTCTTGGAGCACCCAAGGGTAACTACGTTTACGCTTTTTCTTTTGCCCACGGCAGATGTGTTTTTATAAGTTTCGACTGATAAAGTTCGCTATTATTTCAGATTGTCTTCGTTGAAGAGCGACTCAACAAATTCCTTCTTGTGGAACACCTGAAGGTCGTTGATGCCTTCGCCGAGGCCGATGTATTTTACCGGAATCTTGAACTGGTCGGAGATGCCGATAACTACGCCACCCTTGGCGGTGCCGTCCAACTTGGTGATTGCCAATTCGTTGACGCTGGTGGCTGCAACAAACTGACGGGCCTGCTCGAAGGCGTTCTGGCCGGTAGAGCCGTCCAGTACCAACAGCACTTCGTGGGGCGCATCGGGCACAACCTTCTGCATCACGTTGCGAATCTTGGTAAGCTCGTCCATCAGGCCTTTCTTGTTGTGGAGACGGCCGGCGGTGTCGATGATTACAACGTCGATGCCGTTGGCTTTGGCTGATTGGAGGGTATCGAAGGCCACGGATGCGGGGTCTGCACCGAGCTTCTGCTTCACAACCGGTACGCCGGCGCGCTCGCCCCAGATGTCGAGCTGCTCAACGGCAGCCGCACGGAACGTATCGGCCGCACCGAGCATTACTTTGTTGCCGGCAGCCTTAAACTGGGCGGCCAGTTTGCCGATTGTGGTAGTCTTGCCAACACCGTTCACGCCAACCACCATGATAACGTGGGGCGAATGGCTCTTGGGTACGGTAAAATCTTCTTCGGCCGATTCGTTGTTGTTTTCGGCGAGGAGCTCGCAAATTTCTTCGCAGAGCAATTTATTTAGTTCGGAAGAGTTGACATACTTATCGCGAGCAACGCGAGCTTCAATTCTTTCGATAATTTTCAGGGTAGTGTCAACGCCAACGTCGGAGGTGATAAATGCTTCCTCCAGACTGTCAAGAACATCATCGTCGATTTTTGATTTACCGGCAATGGCTCGTGTGATTTTCGAGAACAAACCCTGCTTGGTGCGGTCAAGCCCCTTGTCGAGGGTTTCTTTTTTTTCTTTGGAGAAAAATTTATTGAAAAATCCCATTAGTATATGATTAGTATATAATGTCTGTTTAAATTTCGCCTACAATTTCGTTGATGTCGGTAATGCCGTGGCGTTCACACCATTGAGCCATCCAGTCGATAGCCTTGACGGTTACGCAGGGGTCGATGAAGTTGGCGGTGCCGATCTGCACGGCGCGTGCACCGGCGAGCATGAACTCGATGGCATCGCGGCCACAGGAGATGCCGCCCAAGCCGATTACCGGAATCTTGACGGCCTTGGCTGCTTGCCATACCATCCTGACAGCTACCGGACGAACGGCTGCACCTGACAATCCGCCGGTTACGGTTGATAGACAGGGCTTGCGACGCTCTACGTCGATAGCCATACCCATTAGCGTGTTGATCAGTGAGACGGAGTCGGCTCCGGCTGCTTCGGCTGCCATAGCGATGTCGGCGATGGAGGTGACGTTGGGCGAGAGCTTTACAATCAGGGTGCGAGGCCAGGCCTTGCGGATAGCGGCTGTTACGGCCTCAGCTCCGCAGGTAGTTGTGCCGAAGGCCATGCCACCTTGTTTAACGTTGGGGCAGGAGATGTTGACCTCGATGGCCGGAATCTTTTCCAGCGGCGCCAGTTTTTCGGCAACGGCAACGTAATCCTCGATTTTTGCGCCGGATACGTTGACCAAGACGTTTGTATCCAAGCCTTTCAGACGGGGATAAATTTCGTTGATGAAATGATCAACCCCTTTATTTTGGAGCCCTACGGCATTAAGCATTCCTGAAGGCGTTTCGGCCATACGGGGGTAGGGGTTACCTTCGCGAGGTTCAAGGGTGGTCCCTTTTACAATAAAGCCGCCTAATTTCTCCAGGTCGATAAAATCGGCAAATTCTTCACCAAAACCAAACGTGCCCGAAGCAGTAAGCATCGGGTTCTTCATTTTCAATCCGGCAATTTCAACGGCGAGATTTACGCTCATAGATGGGTGAGTTTAGTTGAGATCCCAAAGAAGCATTTGGGTATTGAATACTGGGCCTTCAACGCAGGCGCGGAGGTTGCCCTTTAGAGTAGGCTCAACGCAGCAGAGGCAAGCCCCTAAGCCGCATGCCATAAGGTTTTCCAGCGACACTTCGCACGGCGAACATGAGGCAACTGCTTTGCGAGCGATTCCTAGCATCATAGGTTTCGGACCGCAAACGCATACCAAATCGTAGGGTTGCTGCAGGGCGGAATTATCGGCTGCATAACCTTTTTCGCCGGCAGAGCCGTCGTCGGTAGATATTGCTACCTCGCCAATGGCCTTAAATTCATCGAGCAGAAGTATTTCGGAGGCGGTGCGAGCTGCCAGCAGGAAGCGAGGGGTAACCCCGGCTGCTGCCATACGTTTGCCCAAGAGCATCAAGGGGGCTACCCCGATGCCGCCCCCGGCAAGCAGGGCCTTGCTCCCCGAAGCCGGGATGGAGAAGCCATTACCCAGCGGGCCGACAATGTCAACCTTGGCCCCTTCCGGGAGGTCGCAGAGATGCTCTGTGCCCTCGCCGGCTCGACGAATTAACAGGGTCATGCGGTTGCTTTCGGAGCAATAGTCGCAAATAGAAATAGGCCGACGCAGATAGGTTGATGCTGAGTCGGCTATGCGGATTTCTACAAACTGCCCGGGATGTACCTCCATCCCCCGAGTGGGCTCGGGGAGCTGGAGAGACATCATCGAGTATCGCTCAGAGAGCGCTTTATTTGAGATTATTGTTGCGTCAAAAATCTGTTTCTTACCCATTCGTATTTAATTAGAAAAGGTATGCTGCTGTGACTGTCCAGAAGCGGTTCTTACCGTTGAGACTGAATTTGCCATAGAGAGAGTCATCAGAGGAGGCTGCATTGTTCAGGCCGATGCCGTAGGAGGCATGAACCTGTACTTTGTTGACAAACATCAAGCCAACGCCGAAGTTCCATGCGAAGTCGAACGTCTTGTTCTTCCAGGCATTCTCAGTGTTTTCCTTTGAAACGAGGAATGAGAGGTCCGGACCGGTGGTGAGGAACGGAGTTACGTAGCTTCCGAGAACGGGCAGCGAGATGTCCCAACGGAAGTTGATAGGAATTTCGATGTAGTTCTTGTTGAGCGTAGTCTGTTCGAGCTCCGCGTCCTCAGTGCCATCAGTGATGTTGAATGAGCGGTGGGTGAACATAACGGAGGCATCGAAGCCAATGTTGAGCACTGGAGCGGTGAACTTGGTCATCAAACCGGCGGTGTAGCCGCAACGATTTGATGCATCGAACAATTCAGAGTTGAATTTCAGGTCATTTACTGTTACACCTGCCTTCACACCAAACTTCAATCCTGAAGCTTGTGCGCTATTAGAACTTGAAAATAATGCTCCTGCAACCAGCAGAGCGGAGAGAATACTTTTGATTTTCATAATGGTAAATTTTTTTGCAAATGTAGTTATTTTTGTTGATAATTACAAATCTATGTAATCAAGCGTTAAGAAACTCGTTATCTCGTGGAAAAATGGTAACTTTGTAGCTACTTATGAAAGGGAAAACAAAACGAAAATCGTCAGCGAGAAAGCGCAAAACAGAGCGTAATAAGCTGA
>CAZEST010000101.1:0-6281 GCA_964514745.1 uncultured Alistipes sp. | reverse complement strand
AGAGTGCAAAGTAAGCAATTTTTTTCGTCATGGGCAAATTTTTGCCGAAAAAAATGCTGAATTACTTGAATTTACACCCGAAAACTTTCATTACTAATATGCAGATTCCGATTTTTTAGGTCGTTGGTTTCGCCGAGGAGCAGGTTGCGGAAGAAGAGTACTAAATAACGTATTTGCGGATATATTTGTCTAATGCATCGTACTTCTCCATAATGGTTTTTCTTTTCCCGGGCGAGATCCTCGGCTATGACTTCCGAGAATGGGCAGCTGCCGGAGGTGCAAAAATAGCATTTTCAGTTGGCTTTTCCAAACAAAATGCTTGACTTAAAACTAAAGGCTATTAGCTGCAAACGTGAGGGCGTTGCGGTGAATGCCCTCACGTTTGTTAGCGGTTATTTGTAGCGAGCCCAGCGAATGAGGTCGCGGACGGTAGGCTTTTTGCCATACATGAAGATGCCTATTCGGTAGATTTTGGCTGCAATCCAAACCATGCCTACAAATGAGGCGTAGAGCAGTACGATGGATAGCCATATTTCCCAGGAGGGGATGCCGAAGGGGATGCGCGTCAGCATTACCATGGGCGATGTAATCGGGATAATTGACGCCCAAAAAGCCATAGTGGAGTTGGGGTCGGTGCCGGCAGCCATGCTGAATACTAAACCGATAATAATAGGAATTACGGCAAAGGATGTTAGCTGCGAAGCGTCCTGAATGTTGTCAACGGCCGAACCGATAGCTGCAAATATTGAGGCATAGAAGAGGAAACCTCCGATGAGGAATATAAGTATGTAGCAGAATAGTTTGGCAATGTATGCTACCGAGCTGAATTGTGCAATAGCGGTCAGCATCGTGGGGTCTATAGCGTCGGCGCCTGTTGGCATTGTGCCGGCATTGAACATTGCAACTTGCTGGCTGAGTTCGGCGGGCATCAGTGCCGGCAGGAGGAAGGCTGCCATTGAGCAGAGCAGTATGCCCCAAATAATTACTTGCACTACGGCAACCAAGCCTACTCCGAAAATCTTACCCAGCATTAGATGTACGGGCTTTACCGACGATACTACCAATTCCAGAACGCGGTTGTTCTTCTCCTCAATGATTGATGTCATAACTAATTGGCCGTACATCAGGAGGAACATATAGAGCAGAAACGTCATAAAGAGTCCGATGCCGAAGGATGCGCCCGTAGAGGTTGCTTCTTCGCTACCGGAGGAATCAACGCGGATGGTTTTCAGGGCAACGTCGACGTTGGTCTCATCGAGAATCTGCTGCAGATTGTCGATGTCGTAGGCTTTCATGCGCTGGTCGCGTACGGCGTTTTCAATGAGATGACTGATAGATGATTCCGTCTCGATAGATCCGCTTTCGTGTAAGAAAAGTATGGCCGATGACGGATTGTCGACGATGTCGGCCGGAATAGACAGTACGCCGTAATAGTCTTCGTTGTGCATTGCAGAGTCGGCTGATGCATCGCAATTTACAAACGTAAGATGCTCTTCGGATTGCTGTTGCAACACCGGCATTACAATGCCGCTTTGGTCGCTGACGGCTATCACCTTGTCGGTCGGAGTGGAGAAAATCATGATGAGGGTCGGAAGGGCCATCATTAGAAGCATGAGAATCGGCATCAATATCGTAGTGATAATGAAGCTTTTCTTGCCGACGCGCTCCATGAACTCGCGTTGAATTATGATGGGGAGATTATTTTTCATTGTTCTTTACGGTCTGGATGAATATTTCGTTCATAGAGGGGAGGGCGCGGTCGAATTTTACCAGGTCAACTGACCGGTTGATGATATCGATTGCATCGCGCTTGGCAACGTCGGGACGCAAACGCAGTTGGGCGTCGATAACCTCTGAATTGACTTTTTTCTGGAAATCGTGTTCCAGCAGGCGGTCGCCCAGGGCGGTGAGCAGTTGGGCCGGATCTCCTTCGAATGATAGCGAGTAGCGTCCGCGCCCCATTTCGGTGCGGATTTCGTTAACGTTGCCCGACAGGATGTTGTGGGAGCGGTTGATAAGGGTAATATCGTCGCACAGGGCTTCGACGCTCTCCATGTTGTGGGTGGAGAAGATTACGGTAGCGCCTTGGTCGCGCAAGCGGAGTATTTCGGTCTTGAGCAGGTCGGCGTTGATAGGGTCGAAGCCTGAGAAGGGTTCATCGAAGATGAGCAATTTGGGCTGATGCAGTACGGTTACTATAAACTGTACCTTTTGGGCCATACCTTTTGAAAGCTCCTCAACCTTGCGCCCCCACCAGTCTTGAATACCAAAGCGCTCAAACCATTGGCGTAGTTGCAGGGTAGCTTCGCGTGTGCTCAGTCCTTTGAGCTTGGCAAAAAAGAGGGCTTGATCGCCAACTTTCATTTTCTTGTACAAGCCGCGCTCTTCGGGGAGGTAGCCGATGTTTACAACGTCGTTGGCTGTTAACTGATGACCTAAGAATTCTACCGATCCGCAATCGGGGGCGGTAATGTGATTAATGATTCTGATTAATGTAGTTTTGCCGGCACCGTTAGGCCCGAGCAGGCCGTAGATAGAGCCTTGAGGTACGGTCAGCGATACGTTGTCTAGCGCAACGTGGTTGCTGAACCGTTTGCTGACATTGGTTACTTTTAGTATTTCCATTCAGTTGAAATGCGAATTTTTTATAACAATATGTCTATTAGACTGCAAAGTTGGTGAAAAAGTTGCACATATTAGCAATTATTTACATTTTATTTTGGCAAAACATCGGAAAGTAACTACTTTTGCAACCATATGTTACTCTTTAACCGCATTGAAATTACTCTGAAATGGGTTGCCTCGTTAAGCCTCGTTGTGCTGCTTTTGCTGACGGGGTGTAAGTCGTCGCGCTCATCGGTCAATAAAGGGGGAAATGGGCGGATTGTGCCAGGCCGAGAGGTTCACTTTGGCGGAGCGTCGGGGAGCAGCAGTGCTAACGGTGGCGGCATCGACTATAGTAAGGGGATTACCGACCCGGTTGCTAAGGCGCTGATTGCGGAGGCTCAGAGCTGGATTGGTACGCGCTACCAATATGGCGGAATGTCGAAGGAGGGCACTGACTGTTCAGGCTTCGTAATGTCGGTCTACCGGAATGCTTGCCACTTAAAAATTCCGCGTACTACTCGCGATCAGGTTAAATACTGTACGAAAATTGCACGAAACAAAATGCTCCCCGGCGACTTGGTTTTCTTTGCTCCGGGAAGAACGGAGGATAAGGTGGGGCACGTTGGACTGTACATTGGCGACGGCTGTATGATCCATGCCTCGTCGAGTCGTGGCGTGATGGTCAGTGGGTTCGATAGCGGATATTGGGGTGAACGTTATCTGGTTGGAGGGCGTGTGGAAGCTGCCGGAATTAAGGGCAACGGTAAATCGGATCAAAAGGCAGATGATAATAAGATTACGCCGGTAGAGCGCAATGCCATAGGCTTCTATGACACTGACATTATCGACGATATCATTGACCAAAAAATTGATTCTATCTTCTCCAGTCAATTCTTCGAATAAAGCCATAAATACAGATACTTATTACACATGAAGCTAAAAAAGTTCATCAACAAGATTGCCGAGGAAAATCCTCAACCAAGGTTTGCCGGACGTATCCAGAATTTGGATTTACTCAAACTGATAAGCCTTGTTTTAGTGCTTTGCTTACATTCTGTATTTGCTTTGGACGATGAATATTTAGGACTTTGGTCTCCATGTCGTCAGATATACAGCATAGGTGTACTTGCTATTCCTATGTTTTTTACAGTTAGTGGCTATCAGCTTCTTGGCAAGGAAAACAGAACGTATCGTTATGTTGCCGGAAAAATTTGGCGAATGTTAGTTGCTTCGTTTGTTTTTTGCGTGGTGGTAACATTTATTAGGGAGCTGTTGTGGCATAATGTATGGTCCTCTTTTGGAAATTTGATCGAGGGATTCTTCCGATCATTGTTTTTTAGGCGAGGAGTATGGGGGACCCTTTGGTTTATGGGTGGCTTATCAATGGTATATCTGCTTTACCCATTGGTTAATAGAGTGTATATACGTAACCACGTAGGATTTGTGTGGCTGACGGTGGGTGTGATTTTGGTACAAACTTTGGTTTTCCTATCATTAGTATTGCATCAATATGATTCAATCTTGTTTGAACCTAAAACTCCGCAACCTTTTAGGCTTTGGAATTGGGTTGGCTACTTCTGTTTGGGCGGTTTAATCAAAAGGTATAGAATTTTTAGTAGATTAGGCACATTGAAGATACTTGTGTCGTTCATGATATTATGTGTCATATTTGTAAATGAGGTTACTCTCCATACCGGAATGTGGTGGTGTGAGTATTTTTATGCATCGCTACCGGTAATGATTACAGTTGCTACACTGTTCAGTTACGTGATGAAGTTCAAAATGAATAGTAAGTTATTAAAAGAACTCGTTGGGATATTCTTCCCGGCTTATCTGATATGTGATTTGTATCTGGCGGTGCTTAATGATTCTTTCGGATGGTTGCCATACTATGCCGTACAGATTGTTTTGGTAGCTGTTGTAGCAACGTTAGGTATCCTTACGAGTTGGCTATTGCTTAAAATACCGGCCTTTAAGAAGTTGGTAACTTTCTAAACTTTGGTGGATTATTGGGGCGCGCGGTATTTGCCTTCTTCGTTGTCGTTGAGGATGGAGATGTAGGAGTTGTAGCGCGATTGGGAGATTTCTTGGTTTTCGAGGGCCTGCAGTACGGCGCAACCCGGTTCGTGGGTGTGCGTGCAGTTGCCAAATCTGCAGTTGGCTGAGCGCTTGAAGATTTCGGGAAAATAGTGCGACACTTCGTTGGCTGTCATTTCGATGGTGCCGAAACCGCGCACTCCGGGAGTGTCGATAATCCAGCCGCCGAACGGCAGGCGAAACATTTCGGAGAAAGTGGTTGTATGTGTGCCTTGGTCGTGAACGTCGGAAATTGCCGCGGTTTTCAGGTCCAGACCCGGGATGAGGGCGTTGATAAGCGTTGATTTACCTACACCGGAGTTGCCCGAAACCAAAGTGGTTTTGTTGGCTAAAGCCTCCCTGACGGCGTCCAATCCTTCGCCTGTAACCGTTGACAGCTCGATTACGCGATAGCCGATTGAGCGGTAGAGATAGCCTACGGCTTCCAGCAGTTCGCGGTCGTCGGGTTTATCAAGGAGGTCGGTCTTGTTGATAACCAGCGTAGCCTCAACGCGATAGGCTTCGGCCGTAGCGAGGAATCGGTCGATGAAGTTCATGGATGTTGTGGGGTGCTTCAGCGAAGCAACCAGCATCGCACCGTCGAGATTGGCGGCCAAAATGCTGGCCTCCTTCGATAGATTGCTTGCGCGGCGAATAATATAGTTGCGGCGTTGCGCGATATCGGTGATGTATGCTGACCCGTCGGCATTGACCAGCACGGTAACCAGGTCGCCAACCGCTACCGGGTTGGTAGTGCGAATCCCTTTCAGTCGGAAATTCCCTTTAACCTTGCAAGAAATCATCAAATCTGTTTCTGAAATCAAGACGTCATACCATGAGCCGGTGTTCTTGATAACCAATCCGTTGCGTACGGCCGAAGTTTGCCCGCCTGTAATTTTGGATATAACGTCAGCGTTGACGTTAACCGAACTATTAACGTCAACCTTTGGGGATTTCTGTTTTTTTTTAGCTTTAGCCATTAATAGGGAGTCGCTGATATTCTATAAATTACGCTGATTTGGCTACAAAGTTACAAAAAAAGCACGAAAAAGCGAAATTTATATTTGCCTGAAAATCAGATATATAAGAAATGTTAAAGAAATTTCTGATAAAAAATATTACTTATAATTATGTAGTTTATAAAAAAATGTCTAATTTTGCAGTGCAATAGTATCAAAAATAATTCTCAATTAAAATGAACTCAGAAACAATTGGTACATGGGCAGGTCTCGTTTGGAATGCCCTCGATAGCAAGGATGCGTTAGTAGGTTTGAAGCAGCTTAAAAAAGAAACTAAGCTGAAAGAAAAAGAACTTTATGCAGCCCTCGGATGGCTTGCTCGTGAAGGCAAGGTAAGCCTTCAGGCCAATCCCGAAGACGAAAAGGATCTTCTCGTAGCTCTCGCATAAGTCGTTGCTATGTAGCTCCAAAGCTGTCGGATTAGAACGTCCGACCGCTTATCTTTGAAAAGAATAATCCTCTTACCCTAAATAGAAAGCGGAGAAGGCCCTATGGTCATCTCCGCTTTTGAGTTGATATAGCGTAAGCTATCGTTAGAAGTCTACTCCGAGCTTGACAGCGAGGCCGGATAGGGTGCCG
>CAZEST010000100.1:0-6338 GCA_964514745.1 uncultured Alistipes sp. | reverse complement strand
GATCAGCGCAACCATCATAAATGCGAATATAACTATCAGTCGGTTAAACTTCATTCGCAACAGTTGGGTTCAAGGGAATGTAGGAGGTGGAGGGCGGTGGAGCGAGAGGCATCAATTAGGACCGGAACGTGGGCATCGGAGTTTACAATGAGAGGAATATTGGCTTTAAGCAGGCGTTGCCAATGACGCGGATGGGGAAACAGTCGCCCATTGTGTTCGGCATAGGCTTTAGTGTTGATTTCAACAGTAATTGGGCGCTCGGGGTGGATAGAGTTGAAATTTATAACTTTTTCGATTAAAGTCTCAACAAGGTCAACATACCAGGGTTCATCCTCAATGCCCGGCTGGAAATAGCCGGCATTTTGGCCAATTTTATCGAGATGGCCGATGATATCGAAACCTCCGGCATCAACCATAGCCATACTTTGAGCATAAAAGCTCTCGCATACATATCTGATGTCGTCGTCGAAATATTCGTGCATTTTGCGCTTGAACGCTTCAAAACGTCCGTCTACATCAACGAATTGGCCACTACGCGTCGGCACGAAATGAACCGACCCGATAACATAATCCAGCGGCAGATCCCGGATTTCCTTGCTGGCCGGACCATAGTTATCGCTGAGGTAATCAACCTCCATTGATGCATAGAATCTACAACGGTCGCCATACTCTCGGCGAATTCGCTCAACTTCAGCCAAGTAGCGCGGCACGTTGTCGCGGTGCATATTGCATGGCGAAACGATTGGAATTGGGCTGTGAGGCGAAAATCCATAATGCGTAAAGCCACGAGCCACCACTTCGCGAGCGAACGCCTCCATCTGGGCACGTCCGTCGCAAAATTCGGTATGAGAATGGAATGTGTATTTTGTTGAGCCGTTGAGTTCTTTAAGAAAATCCATTAAGTTATCGGTTTAACCTTTCGTTGCCGAGCTTGCGCATAAAGCGTGCGAAGCAGGCAATAGTAATCACGCAACCAACTGCGGCGGCAACGAAAGCAAAGGTATGGGGCAACGCAAACCCCTCAGGAGCAGGGGCAAGCAATATGTAACTAACAGTTACGACCTGCATAAACAGGGCCGGAACCAGCGTAATCCAGTAGAATTTATGATGACGGGCTAGGTAAACGGTGCAGGCCCAAAGCGTAAAGGTTGCCAACGTTTGGTTACACCATGCGAAGTAGCGCCAGAGCACCTCAAAGTTAATCATCATAAGGATGAACGTCACTACAAATATGGGTATGCAGAGAATCAGACGATTGACAATCTTGTTTTGCGGTAGATGGAATACCTCCGACAAGGTCAATCGACAGCTGCGCAGGGCCGTATCGCCGGTTGAAATCGGAGCGGCAACAACGCCCAGTATGGCAATCAATCCCCCAATCTTACCCAACCATGCAAAGGAGATATCGGTTACCATCGTCGATGCAGAATGGCCGTCGGCCATATATTCGGCAAGTTGGGGGTAACCGCCTGTAAAGGCAATAGCTGCAGCAGCCCAAATCAAGGCGATTATTCCTTCGGTTACCATTGCACCGTAGAAAATCGGCCGGGCATATCGCTCGTTTTTCAAACACTTGGCCATCATCGGCGACTGCGTAGCATGGAATCCGGAGATTGCTCCGCAAGCTATTGAAATGCAGAGCATAGGAAATATGGGGTGGATATTAGTGGCAGCATCCGCTCGGCGATTATATAGGCCGTCGGCCATGCCATCCGGAATCTCAATGCCGCTGAACAGCATATAGCAGAGGAGGCCGAGCGCCATAAATAACAGTACGGCTCCGAATAGCGGGTAAATCTGGCCGATAAGCTTGTCAATAGGCAACATCGTTGCCAGGATATAGTAAATAAAAATTATTATCGCACAAAGCTTTACGTCGAACCAATCCGGCGTCAAACCGGCAATTACTTCCGAGGGCGTTACAACAAAGACGGCCCCAATCAGCACAAGCAGAGCGAAGGTAAACACTCTCATAATCTGCTTGATTCCAATGCCAAGTTCTTTGCCGACCACCTCCGGAATCGACAAGCCATCGGAGCGCAGCGAAATCATTGCCGAGGTAAAATCATGGACAGCCCCGGCGAACACCGTGCCGCAGACAATCCATATAAATGCTGCCGGCCCATACATTATGCCCATAATAGCGCCAAAGATCGGCCCCATTCCGGCAATGTTCAAAAACTGAATCAGGAACACCTTCCATGTTGGAAGCGCTACGTAGTCAACCCCGTCGGGATGGGCTATAGCAGGCGTTGGACGTTGCGGTTCAATGCCGAAAATACGTTCTACCAGTTTTCCGTAGGTAAAATATCCGATTATAAGGATTGCAAGAGAGATAAGAAAGGTGGTCATGGTTATTATTTTTCAAGCTCAATGATTGAGTTGCGTAGCGATTTAAGTTCTTCGCGGTCCTCTTCTACCTGGTTTTCCATTTGCTGAATTTGCTGAGATTGCGAACGGTCGCCGTTGCGATAGTTGTCGCGAAGTTGCTGCAACTTAATAATTTTGCTATTGTAGTTGGTTTCTTTTTTGATATAGTTCTCCATGGAGGCCTTGGCGCGAGCGTTGCGAAAATCTTCCAGGGAGGTATACATTCGATTGTTGGGCAGCGAAAGCTTAAAGGCGGGCTCTGCGGTATCGCTGTTTTGCATCTTGCTGTTTTGCTCGATAGTGCGACGCAAAGCGGCATAGTCGGAATCCCCTTTTTGCGTTTTTTCAATATTGTCTAATCTGGCAAGCGACAGCAGATCGGGGTCGTCAACGTCGACATTTACACGTAATTCCTGAGGAATAAACGTGTAGATAGTTATTTTCCCCGGATGACGGTTGCGGTCGGTGGCAAACCATCCGGCCCCGGTGTATTCGTCAACTACCAACAGATAATCGTTAAAGGGGGAGTTGAACGGCATACCAATATTAGCCGACTGCAGGAATCCCTCATCGCCTCGGCGAGTCTGGAAGATATCAAAACCGCCTAAGGAGTTTTCGCCATCGTTGGCATAGTAAAGCGTTATGCCGTCGGGCATCAAATAGGGAAAAAGTGCATCGCCCCCATCGGCCAGTTCATCGCCCAGCAATTCGGGCGTCTCCCATTCGTTGTTGAGCAACGAGGATGAGCCATAGAGCTGATATACTCCGCTATCATCCGGAGCAGCCCATACCATCCTGTTACCACTTTCCGTTTGGTGGACCATCGTGCTGCTGCCGGCAGGGAATCCCTTGGGGAGCACGCCGGCATTACTCAGTCGGCCGGCTGCCGATGAAATAGGATAATGCTTGAAAAATTCCTCGGCATCAACATCGACGGAATCAATAACCTCGATGTTCTGTACGCGGTCAAGCATTGACTCAGCCTTCTCTATTTGGCTTTCGAGATCACCGGATAAGTCTTCGGCCACCAGCTTCTTACCGTTGCGCAATGATTTGCGATAGGCCGCGAGCAACGTGTTGGCCTGGTCGAGGTCGTAGCGACATAGCGCCATGCGTGCCAGTTGCAGCGTAGCGTTACGATTCCCCTTTTTTCGCAGGGATTCCAAGACGGTAGCTGCTTCCGCATCGTTACCACTGTCCCAGAGCAGTTCGCCCAATAGTTGCGCCGCATCGTAATCCTTCGGATTTTCGGCCGTAACAACGCGAAGCATCGAGATAGCCTCATCGATTGAGCCATCTTCGGCCAAAGAGCGTGCTTCATCGAGCGATTGAGCTGAAACGGTCGTGGCTACTGCGGTCAGGACCAATATACTGAGAGTCTTACGGAGAATGTTCATATTCAAGAATTTTACCGTTGGAAGTTGGCCGGCCATTACCATTTAACGCCTGCACTCCCGATGGGGTTGAGTATATGGAAACAGAGATCGTGGAGCAGTTCAAACGGATTTTGGCGCGAGCCGTTGCCCTTCGAAGCCCCATCGAATTCGCGTAATAAGGATATGATTTCTATTGTTTGCCATGGGCCACACCATTTCATCGCGTTGCGAATGTCGATCAGCTGGCCGGGGAATCTAAAACCGAGTTCCTGCATCAATCCATGCTCACTCTTGTCCTTTGCATAATGGGCACAAAGCAAGTTGGAGAACAGATTAAAGAGGTTGACAACCAACACCTGTGGCGGATTATTCTTGGGGTCTGCCGCAAATCGGTTGATGATTCTAAAGGTCTTTTGCGAGTCGTGGCGCGCTATGGCGCTGATAAGTTCGAAGTTGTTATACTCCTTTGAAATGCCGATATTGCTTTCAACAGCTTCTGGCGTAACCATCGCCCCCTTACCGAGCGTCATGGTAAGCTTCTCTACCTCATTATAGAGGCGCGAGAGATCGGTGCCGACGAAGTCGCAAAGCATAGCCAGAGCTTTCTGGTCGGCAGAGAGCCCTCGGCTGATAATAAAGTTGGAGACGGTAGAGGCCACCATACGTTCATTGAGCTTCTTCGACTCCAAGACAATGCCTTTACCCTCCTTGATAGCCTTCATGAACTCCGCGCCCTTGGCTTGAGCACCACGACAGCAGAGACACAACACGGTTGTCGGCGATGGATTCTTAACGTAAGAGGCCAGTGCATTGAGATAGGCCGTAGAGGTTAGGCCTCCCTGGTAGCCCGACTGAATTTCGCGGACAATCACTACCTGACGCTGCGACATCATTGGATAACGCCGAGCTGCCTCGATAACCTCGGCCGGCGAAGCTTGCGTAGCATATAGCATTGTCAGGTCGAAATCGCGATCGTCGGGCGCTACCAAGTTTTCAATATCCTTGGAAATTAAATCCGTATAGAAGCCCTCCTCGCCATGAAGCAAGTAGACCGGGGCAGCTTCGCCTTGGCGCAGCGCCCTCCTGATAGAATCGACTGTCGGAGTATCTGCCATCGCAAAAAAATCTCGATAATATTCAATAGAACATTCCCTTTGCAAGCAACAAGGGCCTCTGTAATTTTTATAGTTTTCGGGCCTCCCGAAATATCTCGCTAATTTACGATTTTTTCTCCAATCCCCAAAATCAAATTCGCGCCATAGACACCGCTGATTCATACTGTCATAAATTTCTCAGACAAAGTATCTATATATCGAAACTTTTCATTATCTTTGCAGCGTACTTAAATAAACCATGATTCACGAAATTTTTCAACTAATAGTTTTGGAAGAAGCTAAAGAGTTTCTTAAATCGTTGCCATTGGCAGCCCGAAAAAAGATTGCCTATAACATCGACAAAGTACGGATCGGCATTATGGATAACGACATCTTTAAAAAGTTGGAAAATTCTGATATATGGGAATTTAGAACATTATACCAAGGTGTGGCTTATCGACTATTCGCTTTTTGGGATAGCACAGAAAATACATTTGTAGTTGCCACACACGGGATAATTAAAAAAACACAAAAAACTCCCTCAAAAGAGATTGCCAAGGCTGAAGAAATCAGGAAGATCTATTTTGAGGCTAAAAAGCATACAAAATGAAACAGATAGGACAACTCAAGGCATATACGTTTGACGAGGTCAAGGATGAGATAATTGGCAAACAAGGATCTGCAGAACGAGATTCATACGAAGCTAAATTGCAAGACGAGCTACAGTCATATCAGATTGGCGCAGCAATTAGGCACGCGCGCGAATCGCAGAATCTATCCCAAGAACAGTTGGGAAAGATGATTGGTGTACAAAAAGCACAAATTTCAAGATTGGAGAATGGCAAAAACATTACTATTTCAACCATGCGACGTGTATTTCACGCCATGAATCTCCCCGTTAAAATAGACATGGGCCCTATCGGTGTTTTCTCGCTCTAATTGACTTAGTGCGCCCATAAGCACAAAACAACCTGCAGGTTTTGCTGAACCTGCAGGTTGTTTTATATGGAGCGGATAATGCCGCTAGATGTTACATACTGGGGGAAGGAGTCCTACTAAGATTGAAGGAATTACTGGGCAACGAGCTCCATGCCTTTGCGGATGGCCGCTTCGTTGGCGGGGATGAGGTGGTGATGGCGTTCGGGCAGGGCCTTCTTCAAACCACGGACTACAGCCTCAACCGGTACGTCGGGACGCTTGCTCAAGAGGGCTCCCAAAAGAATCATATTGTAGCTCTTAGCCTGGCCGGTAGCAATCGTAGCTTCCATAGCCTCAACCGGTACGATGGTAATGTCTGTACGGGTAGGTGCATGGTGGATACCGTAAGGGTCGTAGATGAGTACGCCGCCCGGCTTTACCTTGCTTTCGAACTTGTCCAAGCTCTGCTGATTCAGGATAACGGCCGTGTCGTAGGTGTCGAGCACGGGTGATGAGATGGTTTCATCGGAGATGATAACGGTAACGTTGGCCGTACCGCCACGCTGCTCCGGACCGTAGG
>CAZEST010000099.1:4250-6398 GCA_964514745.1 uncultured Alistipes sp. | reverse complement strand
CGCCGTCGCGAGTGCGATCGAGTTGGTCGATACCGAAGGAGATATCAACCCCCTTAATGGCCGACGATGCCAGGCTGTTAAGCTGTCCGGCAAGGAAGGTATAGAGCGGATTGGTCATTGTAGAGGCCTTGGTGCCGGGGCCGGTATAGTTGCTATAAAGCAGGAGGTTCATGGCCTGGTTTGCTCGCTGGTCGGCCGACATTGCCGACAGTTCATCCTGAACGGTAAGGTCGTCGTCGGTCGTTAGGTCAAAGACTACGTTCATCTGCTGCAACGTGCCGGTTACATCCAGCCCTACATCGAAGTTCACCGAGCGCGAATTTCCGTCGCTATTGACATTGGCCTTAACCTCATCGTAGGCATGAAGGTCAAGCGTCGGGTTGAGCATCTCGCCGGTAAACACTATGTTGCTACCCGATTTTATCTGGAATAGCTTCTCCGACATTACCGGCGCCATCCCATAACGTACATAACCTTGGTCAACAGTTACTCGCCCGGTAACTCTTTCGTCGCCGAGGAAGTCGCTGCTATAATTTATTCGGCCGGCAGCCTGCACCTGAGCACGGTTCTTGCCGTCTGACGAGAGGTCAACCGCCAAGATGGAGCCATCGGAGATATCCAGCGTAGCATCTACGTTCATTATCAATCCACTGTTAATCAACGAATCAGCCACTTCTACCGCAGCGCTGTCATTAAAGTTGACAAATTTTACCATATCGGCATTGCTTGCGGTTGTGATTGCCGACTGCACATCGGGGATAACGTAGGTAACGTTTGTGCCGGGCAGCACTTTTACGTTGGCTTTCACTGCCAGGAAGCGGCTCAGCGCGCCATTAACCGATGCATCGAGATCAATATAAGCCTTGCCGTAGACATCCTGCCCTTTCTTGCGCTTCGATCCTACAAGCTGGGTGTTAGATGCCTTCAGACCAATATTCAGCTTGATATTGGAGAGGTCGGAGATATCGGCCGTACCATTGAGTTTCAGCGGATTCTCGTTTACGGCCTTTATCTCAAAGTTATTGAAGGTTACAACGTTATCCTTTACCGGTATTTGCTCCTCGGAGAAATCGAATGATGAACCAAGCATCGCTACGTTTACGGCCGTTGAATCAAAGCTCAGCCAGCCATTGAAGGTTGGCGAGGTCATATTGCCGGTAATATCCATTTCGCCATTAAGCATGCCGCCCAACTTCGCCGTTCCGCTGGGCAGGAACGGATTCAGCACGGATAGCGGGAAATGAATCATATGGAAATCGAGCATAAAGGGATTCAGAGCGGTTGAATCGTTGAGATTGCCGGAAGCGGTAATCGTCTTCACGCCGTCAACCATCAGAGAGGTTGTAGCGCGGATAGTGCCGGAAGCATTGGTTGCGATATCTAAATCGAGGTCGAAGTCGCCAACCTTATCGCGGCCGTAGTATAAATCCGCCAGCGAGACCGTACCGCTACCGTTAATCGACTTATCGCCCAACGTCACACTCATATCCGCCGACAAATCGCCCTTTACAGGCGGTGCAAACGGGTTGATGGCCAGCCAGTCCTGAATCTTCAACCTATCAATCTGCAAGCGAAGCGCTTCCTGAACGGAGTCGCCGTCGTTATGCTCGGTAAAGAGTTTTAACGACGAATTGTCGCCCTGCAAGTCGATATTGGCATCGATATGGTTGTTCTTAATATTGAACGAGATAAAATTATCGCGGTTGATTTCCCAATCTTGATAACCGATTACCGGATGATACGGCACGAACCGCAGGCAGAAGGTATTCTCCTCGGGCATAGTGATAACCGAACCGAAGCTATAACCGGTTTCGTCGTCGATATCCGACTGATGGAATATCATTGAGAACTTATCAAAGCCGAGGTAACCCTTAGCCTCAACATGTGCAAACTGGTCAAGTGTGCCGGGGCGGTTATTCATACTGAGCTTATAAAGCAACAGTTTATCCAGCTGATTGAAGCTGACATCAATAGAATCTACTCGCGTATCGCCCGATGCAAGGCCGCGAAGAGCCATGGTGCCGTAAATCAGCGAATCATTTACAGCCGTAAGATCGATTTGGTCGAAACTGATATCGCTATCCAGCAGATAGCTGGACAGAATATTATCGCGGCCGGCCGTAAGCTGCACATTAAATGGGGGCAATA
>CAZEST010000099.1:0-4150 GCA_964514745.1 uncultured Alistipes sp. | reverse complement strand
CTGGACAGAATATTATCGCGGCCGGCCGTAAGCTGCACATTAAATGGGGGCAATACTTGCTGAATCGTATCAATCGGAATTTGACGATTCTTCATGCACTTATCCAGCACGGCTGTCAACCTATTCATATCGGTGAGAATAGTATCCAACGGAGCCGAGGAGGATGCTCTGAGGCAGAGGTCGCCGTTATCAACATCCAAGAGGGTATGGAGCAGGTCGGAAGCGGCCTTCAGCTTTATATTATTTGCATTAACGGTGCCGCCGGCCATACGCCAATAGAGACTGCTGATGTCCAGGTCTGCATCAAATGTCAGCGGGATATTGCTGACAACCTTCCTGCCGTTAACCCTGCTGATTTGACTCTTGGGAAGGGTAAAGGCGGCTTGTCCGCTCAACGCAATAGCCCCCTCGCCTATCGAATCAGACAGTTGCAAGGTCTGCAAATTAATATCTTTCACGTCGCCGGCGAAATCCCATCGAAGCGTATCTCCTACGAGGTTGCCCCCGACATTAACCGTAAAGTTAGCACCGCGATTGGCCGATGTTGCCGATATTGCAGCAAGTCCGTCGGCCAACGTTATTTCGGCCGATAGGTTCTGATAAGCTGTCCCCTTATAGCCTACATGATCGAGAGTCAGTTGGCCGTTGATGGTCGTTGCGCTCTTGAAGAGGTCGAAGCCTTGCCCTTCAAGGTCTACGGTAGCGGTTACATCGGAAATACCAAGGTTCGGCATTATGGATTGCAGAGGGAACTCAATGGCATCCAGGCTCAGAGCATATCCCTCCTGACGATTGCGCCATTCTCCGGTCAGAGCTACGGAGCCTTGGCCGGTAGTTACCGTAAGGTCGCCGGCTATGTCGCCTCTATTTAGGTCTACAACGCCGTCGATACTCATTGGCGGCAGATTTACCTCCCGTTGCAATTTGGCATCCATAAGGGTTGGCTTCAAGAAGCTACCGTCAGGCATGGAGCCGGTAATCTCTATCTCGCCTACGGCGTTATTCAGGTTCATGATATCCGCAATATGGCCGGAGGCCTCAAGCGACAGATAGCGCGGTAGTTCCAATGAGATGGTCTCCACCTTGATATTGTCAATGCGGCCGGAGGCATTTGCCGTGAGTTGAACCGGCACGCCCCTGGGCAGACCGTTGACAATCGCCGACAAGGAGGCCGGCGCAAGTCGCCGCAGGTCGTCGTTGCTGATATCCGCCGTCAAACTAAGCGCGAAGGGGGTAGCCGGGTCTAAGCCGGAGCTGCTGTCGGACGTATTTGTGCTGTTGGATGCCGAGCTGTTCAGCCCCATCATTGCCGTCAGGCCAAGGGATGATGTTGCGGTAGTCAAAGTTAGATTATCCGCACGCATCATTATGGAATCCATATCAAATACGCCCCCCTTAAGCTCTACGGGAATACCGCAACGCTCGCGCGCAAAGATGCGGCAAATCGGCACATGGACCGTGGTGCCTCGGTTCATAAACGAGTCTATCTGCACCTCTATTTCCGAAGCCTGAATATAGTTCAAGTCGAAGTTACTCCCAACGGGAGCTGCCCCGTTGAGGGCATAAAGCGCCTTGGAATCGGTCAGCGAGATGCTTCCGCAGTTAACCGTCCACGGCACGGTCGGCACGCTATCGGCCGGCATCGGCACAACCTGATGCGCCGCAAGATATTCTGCCGTCGGATAGATATATCGAGCATCCACACCGGCAATATTCACCGCCTCCACAGTAACGGTTTTACTCAGCATATCCAGCTCTGCCCCAAGAATTTCCCCGTTGGCCAGTTGGCAATCGAGGTCGGTTATAGTAGGCTCGTAGGTCATATTATAGCTGATATTTTTCAGCTGTCCGCGGTCAAGCGTAATATGCCAACGGGATGGTATGCTGTCGGTATCCTCCGGTTTGGGGATGGTATCGGGCCGCAACGCCATATCAATCTTACCGCTGTCGGCCAGAAGGTTACCTATTTCTATTCGCTGATTTGATAGGCCTACGGCAGCATGGTCGAGGGTAGCCAGCTGCAGTTTGGCATTGAGGTAAAGTGCCGAATCGGGGGTTCCGAGGCGGAAACGAGTTTGATCCAGCTGCACATCGGAAGCCTCTATGGTCCCCTTAAATAGAGGCCAAAACGCTACGTCGACCGACGCCTTCGAAGCCTTAACCGCCATCGAAGGTGTCTGAAAGCCTAACGAATCAACCTCAACATCTATCGGAAAATAAAGCCTGAATTTCTTTACGGAAATCTCCATCTCGCCCGGCTTATTAATAGCCTGCAAAATGCGTGGCGTCAGAAAATCCTGCACCGGGGGCAAATAAAGCAGCAGAAGCAACAGCGCAACCAAGCCTACCAAGCCTAGCAGCGTCCATTTTATCGCCTTCCATATTATCTTTCCTGCTCTTTTCACAGCCTCCACGGTTTTAGAATTAAATAGCTCATCTTACCTACGGTGGCCGAGGCTTCTCCCGGCTTTCCCGGCTTTCCCGACTCCAAAAGCCGCCCATCAACCACGGTGGCCGAGGCGGAAGCCGAAGCTCTGCTCGGCTAATCCTGGCTCCAATGGTTCCCCAGCAGGTGCTTAATGCCGATTCCGGCCCCCTTGATCATTTCATGCAGGGGGGTGATGACCGGCTTAAACCGCTGGTAGCCCTCAGGCGTAAACACGCGCAGCGCCCCGCGATGGCATTTCACATCCAGAATATCATCCATCATCATCGGTTCACCATCGATATGCGCTTCGCCGGCCTCATTGCGGTAGATTACGCACGCCGGAGCTCGGAAGGTATGAACCATCGTGTTCTTGTTGATATATCCGGTAAAAATATCCATACCCATAACAGCGGCATCTATGGCCGTACCGCTATGGACCAGGGTGATATCGAGTAATCCGTCGGTAATGCTCGCTTCCGGGGCGATATACGCATTGTTGCCCCACTGCGATGCATTGCAGACAGCTATTAAAAATGCTTTTTCAGTCAGCAATTTGCCGTTAGCTGATACGGTATAAGTTTGTGGACGATACTGTACGTATTCCGAAATCGCACTCTTGACATACGACAACATTCCGCGCCGGCTTTGGCGCGCAAAGCGGTGGCTCACAGCTGCATCGAAGCCCATGCCGAACGTGCAAAAGAACGGCAAATTATTAACCGTCCCATAATCGGAGTCTACTACGTTATCATCTGCTATTACTTTCAGCGCCAGGGAGACATCCACCGGGATATGTAGGTGGCGAGCAAGTCCGTTACCGGAGCCGGCCGGCAGGATGCCAAGGACAGTCTCCGTGCCACACAGTGCTCGGGCCGTTTCGTTAACCGTACCGTCGCCGCCACAGGCCAACACGCCGTAATAGCCTTGCTTTACCGCTTCACCGGCAAGGCGCGTGGCATCACCACGCGCCCCGGTAAAACGCACGTCGATTTCATGGCCACACTCGGTCATCGCTTTTTCTACCATCTCCACGACGCCTTTCTTGGCGCCTGTCCCGGAAATGGGGTTTATTATCAGCATCAAACGGGCCATGTAATCTCAACTATTAGTCAACAACTTTCAGCAGGTAATAGTTCTTCTTACCTTTCTGAACGAGGATATACTTGTTGTTAAGAAGCATCTCTTCGGAAGCCTCGGTATAGGGGTCGGCTACTTTCTCTTTGTTGATTGAGAAGCCGCCACCCTGAGCCAGCTTGCGCAGTTCGCCCTTAGAGGGGAACACGGCTGCATTATCCGTAAGCAGGTCGGCAAGCTTTACGCCGTCTTTGAGCAACTGACGCGAGATTTCAAACTGGGGCACACCGTCGAACACGGCCAGCAGCGTAGCCTCGTCAATCTTGTGGAGGGCGTCGGTTGCCTTGTTGCTGAAGAGTATCTGCGATGCCTCAACTGCCATTTCGTAGTCTTCGGCTGAGTGTACCATGGTAGTAATTTCCTTTGCCAAGCGCTTCTGCAAGGGGCGTTGACCGGGATCCTGCTTCTGCTGTTCAACCAGAGCTTCAACCTCCTCTTTGTCGAGGATGGTGAAAATCTTGATATACTTCTCAGCGTCGGCATCGCTAACGTTGAGCCAGAACTGATAGAACTGGTAGGGGGTTGTGCGGGCGGGATCGAGCCATACGTTGCCGCTCTCGGTCTTGCCAAACTTGCCACCGTCGGCCT
>CAZEST010000098.1:0-6408 GCA_964514745.1 uncultured Alistipes sp. | reverse complement strand
GATAGTTTCACGCTACTTTTCAATTTCTTAAAAGCTCCTGCAGCTATATTATGGTAAAAAATTCTCACGGATTATTGGCGCTGTCGCCGATCGTGCTGTTTTTAGGTTTATATCTCATAGTCTCTATAATTATTGGCGACTTCTATAAGATGCCTATTTCCGTTGCCTTGATAGCGGCATCGGTATGGGCCGTTGCTACGATGCGAGGGGTAAAGCTCAGCGAACGCATTGAAATATTCTCGAACGAGGCCGGACAGCCTAATATTATCTACATGATATGGGTGTTCATTCTCGCCGGAGCGTTCTCGGCTATCGCCCAAGGTATCGGGGCGGTAGATGCTACGGTAAACCTTACGGTGCGCTATCTCCCCTCGGAGTTTCTGATTCCGGGCATCTATTTGGCAGCCTGCTTTATATCGCTATCGATTGGCACCTCGGTAGGTACGGTTGTAGCACTAACCCCGTTGGTAACCGACCTCTCGGAGGCTACCGGCGTAAGTCTGCCGCTGTTTATAGCTGTAGTGTTAGGCGGAGCATTCTTCGGCGATAACCTCTCGTTCATCTCCGACACAACCATAGCCGCCACCCGTACGCAGGGCATCAAACTCAATGAAAAATTCAAAGCCAACATTGCTATCGTTCTGCCGGCGGCTATCATTACCTTGGCCCTATATATCTTCCTGGGGACCGAAGTGAAGGAGGTAAGCGTAACTGAGGGCGTCAACTATTGGTTAATCATACCGTATCTGCTGGTCTTCGTTACCGCCTTGATTGGCATAAACGTTACGGTAGTATTGGTGCTCGGCATCGCCGGCGCTATTCTAATTGGCGCGCTTAACGGCTTCGATCTGCTCTCGTTAGCCGGATTTATCGGCAAGGGAGTAGAGTCGATGGGGTCACTCATCGTAATTACCTTATTGGCAGCCGGTATGCTCGGCGTTATCAAAGCATCGGGCGGCATCGAATACCTACTGCAAGTAATGACAAAGCGCATCCATGGCAGCCGCGGAGCACAGGCTGTAATCGCTCTGATTACCGGATTGGTCAACATGTGTACGGCCAACAATACCGTAGCCATCATTACCGTCGGGACCATTTCGCACGACATCGCGCAGCGCTTCCGGATTACCGGCCGGAAAGCGGCCAGCATCCTGGACACATCCTCCTGCATTGTACAATGCCTGATACCCTACGGCGCACAAACCCTGTTTGCCACATCGCTGGCCGGAATCTCACCGGTTGCCCCCTGGCCCTACCTCTATTACCCCTGGGTACTGACCGCTGCCCTCATCATCTCTATCATCGTCCGGCGCAAAAATAATGGTTTAATTCGCTCCCAAATAATTTAGCGAATTTTAGGCATCGGAAGCCTGCGAAGTTAAATTCGAGTTAAATCAACGAAATTAACTAAACGCCTCGTAATTCTTAAAGTCAAAGAAGCAAATAACAAAATTACTAACATTTGATAAGTCAGCTCGCTGATTTCATCAATTAAAAGAATTACGATTATGAAACGTTTACTTTTTGGATTAAGCTTCGTAGTAGTTTCGATGATGACTTTCACCGGAATGTCGAAAACCCCACAGCCCCAGCCCGGCCAACAGCCCCGCACCGAACTCGTTCAGCAGGATATGCGCAGATGCCCGGATTGCAAGCCCGACAAGAAATGCCGCAAACACTTTACCGACCACCGCGACAAGCAACCCCGTCCGGGCCAGTCTCCCCGCCCCGAACAGCCCCGTCACTTCTAAATAGCGAACATCTCAATTAAATACCTATGCTAACAGAATTACCCAATGATGATGTTCCGATTCTCTTCAGATGTTCTAATTATAACAAAACTTCCATTCCCCCGAAGGCTGCGCCAACCGCGCAGCCTTTTCTTTACCTCGCCGGCATTAGCAACCCATCAGGCGACGCCGAGGCCCCGGAGGGAGCAAACGGTGTAAGGTTTAATTAAATGGCCCGATTTTACAGAATTTTAGACAATCTCACATCTACAAGTTAAATTCGAGTTAAACACATTTTTTATGTTAAACTCAGCCAAGAATTTAAAGTCAAAGAAGCAAACAAAGATATTAACATAAATTGATAAGTTTAGCCATCTAAACTCTATCCCTCCAAAAAACTTTACGATTATGAAAAGAAAATTCTTAGGTTTAGCTGTAATCGCCGCTTCAATGATGGCTTTCTCCGCAATGGCTCAAATGCCTCAGTCCCAACCGGACCAGGCTCCCGACCGCGACATGCCGCAACAAGAAGATATGCGTCCCGACCGAGGATGTCCACAAGCCGAACGTCCCTGCCCCAAAGCAAATCCGTTTGAAAGCCTCAACCTCTCAGACGATCAGAAGAGCAAGCTTCAGCAGCTCCGTCAGGACCGCGATGCCAAGCGCCGGGAACAGGACAAGGCCTTCATGGAACAGAAGCACCGCGAAGATTCGCTGAAAATGGTTGATATGCGCAACGAACGCAAAGAATATCTCAACCAGATAAAATCGATTATCGGCTCCGACAAGTATGTTACCTTCCTCGAGAACCTCGTCTTAGACAACGAATGCAGTCCGGCTCCTTCCGACAAGTGCGGTATGCGCGACGGCAGAATGTTTGACAAACCCGGCAAGCCCGGCAAACATGGTCCTCACGACAAAGCAAACAAGCCAAACAAATCCAAGAAGGATAAAACAACTGACAAAGCTGAAAAAGCAGATAAGTAAGATTAACCAATCCCTTTCGGAGAAAGGCTGCGCAGTCCGCGCGGCCTTTTTCCGCTAATTTACGTTTTGGTATTCGAGATAAAAGCGGTATATTTGCAGAATAATTCCGAAACATCTATAGCAGATGAAATTCTTCAAAATTATGCGCCGTTCCTGTATGGTGGTGGCAGCCGTAGCCATGCTAACGGCTAATATGTCGTGGGCCGGGATTGTTAACAGCCTGCCAACAATCCGTGTTAACGGACAAATCATGTATTATTACGACACACAGTCGGGCGACAACATTTATACCGTTGCCGATAAGCTCGGTGTGTCTGTCGAGGATATTCGCACGGCAAACCCCTCGGTTTCCGATGGCATCAAACCTCGCATGAGACTCTTCTTTCCAACTGACATCCAGACTACTGAGACAGGATCTTCGTCGATGCCCCTCACCCATATCGTTACTAAAGGCGAAAGCATCTACGGCATCGCCCGTCAGTACGGCATGACCATGGACGAACTGCTCGCCCTCAACCCGGCAGCGGCAGACGGCATCAAGATAGGCATGCGCTTGAATCTGGCTCAGACCGCTACCGCAACTGTAAGCGAACCGAAAACCGCAGCTCCGGTTATCGAGTCGACTCCGGAAGCAGAACCGGATGTAGCGGCTGCTGCAGAAATAATTGACACTCCGGCAGCCCAGGCGGAAGTGCGCACGATCAACAGAGACTCCCTCCTCTATACCACGGCCGAGGAGCCCGTTGTTCAAAAAGAGAAAAATATTGCAATCATCCTGCCGTTCCTACTGCAAGAACAGACAATGGGACGCCAGACGAAGTTATATACAGAATTCTACAAAGGATTTCTGCTCGCAGCCGACACGCTCAACCGCGCCGGCCGCACTCCGATTAAAATCCACGCCTACGATTCCTCGGCCAATCTCGACACGGTCAAGACAGTAATGAGCCGTCCGGAAATCGCAAACATGGATTTAATCATCGCCTCCGACAACTCCACGCAGCTCCAAGCAATCGCTGAAAGTGCCCCAGAAAAAGCACTGATTCTGAATCTGTTTGCCGTGAAGGATTCCTCCTACACAACATTGCCAAACATGATTCAGACCAACATCCCCCACGACGAGATGTATGCTCAGGCTATTGAAGGCTTCCTCAGCAGCTTCCCGACAGCTACTCCGGTATTCCTTACCCGCAACGACGGCAAGAAAGACAAGGAGGAATTCACATCGGCTCTAAAAGAACGCCTCAAAGACGAAGGCCGCTACTACCAGACCATCACCTTCGACGGATATCTCTCCGATTCGAACCTCGAAGAGCTTACGCCGGATATTATCTCATACGTATTTATTCCGAACTCCGGCAGTCGCGACGAATTTACGCGCATTGTCCACGCCCTAAAGACGCTCAAAGGAAAAGCCTTGAGCACATCTGACGTACAACTGTTCGGCTATCCCGAATGGGCTACATTCCGTGGCGACCAGTTCGACGACATTTGCGACCTCGAAACTACCATCTATTCTCGCTACTTCCCGATTCAGAACGACAGCGACGCCACAGAGCTGAACGCCAAGTTCCGTCAGACCTACGGCGAAAGTATGCTCGACAAGCAGATGCCAGTACTGGGAATCCTCGGTTACGACACCGGCAAACTGGTTATTGAAGGCTTACGCACAATGACGGGCACCGGCCAATTCCCAACCAACTTCTTAGGAATTCAAAGCGGCATCAACCTCGAACGCACCGACGAAAACAGCGGATGGTTCAACAATGCGCTCTTTATCATCAACTATAAGCCCGGAGGATACATCGAGAAGAACCTTCGCTAAGAACCTTCGCTAATCAAATCCTCCATATCTTCCCCTGATTTGCCCCAATGTCTTTGCTAAAGAATCAACCCATCGGTAAACTTCCCCTGCTGGTCCTTCTGTTGCTATTGGCTACGATCGCGCCCAAAGCTAATGCACAACGCCATTACCTACCCCACGTACATGTAGGCTTTCATGGGGGCGTAGCGCTTGCGCAGCAATCGTTCTATCCGTCGGTTAAGGAATCAATGCTGAGCGGAATGATTCTCGGCGCAAGTTTCCGCTACGCGGAGGAACGCCATGTAGGGCTGTTAGCCGAGTTAAACATAGAGCAACGAGGCTGGAAAGAAAATTTCGAGGAATATCCCTTTAGTTTCCAACGCCGCCTAACCTACATTGAATTGCCCGTAATGACCCACATCTTCTTCGGCAGCCGCACATTTAAGGGGTTCTTCAACCTTGGACCGGAGATTGGCTACATGATTGGGGATAACGCTACGGCCAATTTCGACTACAATAGTTTGCCCGGAGGCGTCAGTGGTTTTCCGGCCAACCGCCAATATGAGCAAATGTCAATGGATATCTCCAACCGTTTCGACTTCGGCATTACGGCCGGTCTGGGCATGGAGTTAATAACCAAAAAGCGCCATAGCATTACCCTTGAAGCTCGCTATTACTACGGCCTCGGCAATATCTATCCCTCTTCAAAGAAAGACACCTTTTCCGCATCGCGCGGTTCATCGATTCAGCTGACTCTCGGCTACCTTTTCCGCCTAAAATAAATTATTTAAAGCAATATCCGCACTGGAAGAGCGCATGCATCTTACTCGATGCCGAGAAGGGGGAGAATGCGGTGGAGGCCGGCGATGAAGGCGTCAACTTCGGCTTGGGTATTATATAGAGCGAAGGACGCACGAACAGTGCCCTCGATGCCGAGCGCTGTCATTAGTGGCTGAGCACAGTGGTGGCCGGTACGCACGGCGATGCCGAGCTTATCGAGCAACATACCCGTATCGTAATGGTGGGCATTACCAACCAAGAACGAAATTACCGGAGCCTTATCCGGCGTCGTTCCAAATATTCTCATGCCGGGGATTTCCATCATCTTTTCGGTTGCATAGCGCATCAATGCAACCTCATGCTCTTCAATATTCTTGATACCAATCGACTGGATATAATCCAAGCAAGCCGAGAACGCTGCGATATCAACGAAGTCGGGAGTACCGGCCTCAAACTTCAGCGGCGCCTCTTCGAAAGTTGTTCCCTCAAACGATACATGCTTAATCATCTCTCCCCCACCCTGATACGGCGGCATCCGGTCGAGCCATTCGCGCTTCCCATAGAGCACACCTACGCCGGTAGGTCCATACATTTTATGCGACGAAAATGCATAGAAATCAGCACCCAATGCCTGCACATCAATAGCCATATGGGGCGCTGCTTGCGCACCGTCAACCAGCACGGCTACGCCCTTCGAGTGGGCAAAATCGGCCATTCGGCGCACCGGATTAACCGTACCCAATACGTTGGAGATATGGCAAAAAGCAGCCAGCCGGGTATGCTCGTTGAACAGCGACTCGTAGACGTCAAGGTCAAGCGAGCCATCGGCCTTTAGCGGTACAATTCTTAGCTTAATCTGCTTGCGCTGCTGCAGCAACTGCCAAGGTACGATATTGGCATGGTGCTCCATCGTTGTTAGGATGATCTCGTCGCCATCCTCCAAGAGCTGGCCAAACGACGAAGCTACCAGGTTGATAGCCTCAGTAGTGCCACGAGTAAAAATCACCTCCTCGCGCGTCGGCGCATTGATGTAGGCTCGCACCTTGTCGCGAGTAGCCTCCATCATGTCGGTAGCCTCCTGCGAGAGGGCGAACACCCCGCGATGGA
>CAZEST010000097.1:0-6424 GCA_964514745.1 uncultured Alistipes sp. | reverse complement strand
ACCAACACCTGACCATTATCAGAAATCTGAACATCCTCCTTCTGGCCTTTCATTGCCAGTCGGAACTTGTTAGCCGCAACTACTTCGGGATGGAAGAATTCATCATTACCACGTGCACCCAACACATTATCGCCCCAATAGTTCTGACGGGTAGAATTCATCGGGCGACTAAAGAACAAGGGCACACCATTCTGGCGAGCAACAAGGAACACCCATCCTGTACGAATTTGTGCATCGGTAAGAGCTGCACTTTCATGGGCATTGCAATAAGTGTCGTGGCTTTCAACCCATGTAGTTAGATATTCGGGAGCACCGGAATGGTCCCAGTTAGTCAGATCAACACCTTGTGCGTTTTTATGTTCCAATGCTTCGCGCAGATGATAGCCGTAGCCGGATGCTGTTTGACCAAAATAGTCGGCATACTCAGCCTCCGGTACATTGCGATCCTGAAGGACTTCGCCGTAAACAAACAGCGAATCGTAAGGAATTGCAAGTTTTACCCCCTTGACAGCTTTACGGCCGGTTGCCACATCCCAGAAATCATTTTCCTTCACACCGGAAGCAGTATCAACCGGATCGGAATGAACTCCGATATGTTTAGCTGTGTCATAGCGGAACCCACGCACACCCATACCGATTAATTCATTGACGAAGTTCATGTAATACTTCTGGAAGTTCGGGTTCTCAGTGTTAACATCAGGCAGGCCACCGGAGCCATTTAGAGTACATTGCAGACGGTCATTATAGTCTCGAACCGGGGTTAAACCGTCGGAGTGGTAAAGCTTATCACGTCCGCCGGCAGCATCATAGAGATCCTTGCTAACCACATCAATATCGAACGCTGTATGGTTAGGCAGAACGTCAACAATCACCTTGACGTTATACTTTGCGGCGGAGTCGAGCATAGCCTGCATTTCCTCCTTGCTGCCAACAATCGGATTACCAATCTTCCAGTCTGTAGGTTGATAGTAATAGTACCAGTTACCTTCCTTGCCATCTTCATCGAAGATTTTCTTGATAGAGCCATAGGGGTCGTAGCAGTGCTGAACCGGCGAAGTCTGCACCATCGTGTAACCGGATTCTGCAATCAGCTTCATATTCTCGGCGATGGTCGGAAAGTTCCAACTCCAAGCATGGAGAATTGTCTCTGTATTGGTCACATCCGGATTATGGGTTACGCGATCTTTAGCAGTTGCCGACGCAACGCTCAACAGCGAAAGGGCGGCAATACTCAGGGTTAGTTTTTTCATGATTGGGTTTATTCGTGGGACAAATGTAAGTAAAATAGGCTTTTGTTAGAAGCCAAATATGCAATCATCGGAGATTCACATACCTTGCAAAGGTAGCGAAAAATCTCCGATGATAAAAATATTTTCCTAGAGATTAAGCTTATCTAACACATAAAGTTGGATTAAGCCTGAATGTTCAGTAATTTTACTATATAATTAAGCTTTCAATGATGCCAGAAGGTTATCATGGTCTTGCGAAGCAACCTCCCAAAGCGACATTGCATTTTCGAGATCTCGGTTCAGGCTTGCATGGCGATCAAAGATATCGCCCTCAATCTCTCCGGCAGCTATCTTGGCCTCAACATCAGCGATGGCTGCCTCGATGCGGGTAATTTCTGCTTCAGCTTCCTCCACCTTCTTGGCCGAGCGCTTAATCATCTTATCGCGTTCGCGTTGCTCGGCATAGCTTATTTTGCCGGATGGGGCAGGGGCGGCTTGACGATTCTGCGATGCATCCGATTTTGCATTATTACCGGCCACTACCTGCGCTGCCAACTGAGAAGGCTTATTTCGCTCAAGCTCCTGCAAGGATGCTAACTTCTTCTTTTCAAGGAAGTCATAGATGCCGCCCAAGCATTCGCGCACCTGTCCACCTCCAAATTCATAGACCTTTTCAACCAATCCATCGAGGAACTCGCGGTCGTGGCTAACTACAATGACTGTGCCGGTAAAATCCTTAATTGCCTGCTTGAGAATATCCTTGGTTGCCATGTCCAAATGATTGGTAGGTTCGTCCAGGATCAGCAAATTAACCGGTTCCAACAGCAGACGAATCATGGCCAAGCGTGTCTTCTCTCCACCTGACAATACTTTTACCTTCTTATCCGAAGCCTCACCACCAAACATAAATGCGCCCAAGATATCACGTATCTTCGTACGGATATCACCAACAGCTACGCGGTCAATCGTATCAAATACAGTTATATCTTCATCCAGCAACTGGGCTTGGTTTTGGGCAAAGTAGCCTATCTTTACATTGTGGCCAATCTTTAACGTACCGGTAAAAGGTATCTCATTCATAATACATTTTACCAGAGTTGACTTTCCCTCTCCATTCTTGCCGACAAACGCTACCTTCTCGCCACGTTTGATCGTGAACGTTGCATGGTCAAACACTTGATGGTCACCATAAGCCTTTCCTAAGTCATCAGCGATGATCGGATAGTCGCCCGAACGTGGAGCCGGCGGGAAGCGAAGATTTAGGTGTGACGTATCGACTTCATCAACTTCTATACGTTCTATCTTGGCCAACTGCTTCATGCGACTTTGAACCTGCACGGCCTTAGTAGCCTTATAACGGAATCTTTCAATAAAGGCTTCCGTATCGGCAATTTCCTTCTGCTGGTTCTGATAGGCACGTTGCTGTTGCTCGATTCGTTCCTTTCGCAGTTCTACAAACTTCGAGTAGTTAACAGAATAGTCGTAGATCTTACCACAGGATATTTCTATTGTACGATTTGTTACGTTATCAATAAACGCACGGTCGTGGCTGACTAGCACTACTGCATTAGACTTCGTAGCCAAGAACTGCTCCAGCCACTGAATTGATTCGATATCCAAATGGTTAGTAGGCTCATCGAGCAGCAAGACATCGGGGCGCTGCAGCAACAATTTCGCAAGCTCGATTCGCATACGCCATCCTCCGGAGAACTCCGATGTCAAGCGATTGAAATCCGACCTGGCAAAACCCAAGCCAATCAGCGTCTTTTCCATCTCCGCTTCAGCATTCTCGCTCTGCTCCATAGCCAAACGTTCCGACAAATCAGCAACTTCATCAATCAATCGATGATATTCCGGGGAATCGTAGTCCGTACGTTCTGCCAATTCTATATTCATTCGATCAAGACGCTGCTGCATCTTGTCGATATGCGAGAATGCCTCACGCACCTCTTCAACTACGGTACGCGTATCCGCGAGTTGCATCTGCTGAGGCAGATAACCGATTGTAGTGTCTTGCGGTACGGCAACCTGGCCGGATGTAGGACGTTGCAATCCGGCTATAATTTTGAGCATAGTTGACTTGCCGGCACCATTTTTTCCTACCAAGGCAATCCTATCGCGCCGGTTAATAACGTAGCTAATATTGTTGAAAAGAGATTTTGCGCTAAATTCTACGGTAAGGTTTTGTACAGAAATCATCCGATAGTAAGTTGGACTGTCCGAATTTATTTACGGTGAAGATGGTGAATAACTATTCTACGGCGGTCGGTGATAACCATATCGACCGCAATGTCATGAGGCTCTGCCGGAATCTCTTCATCAAGAAGTTGGAAATCGTAGCCAACACCAACTTTTGTAGCACTGGTCCCGGCCAGTAGGCGGTCATAATACCCCTTGCCACGCCCTACGCGGTTTCCTCGACGATCATATGCAATAGCCGGCACAACGATTAACTCTATCTGCGAAATGTCTGCAACATCATCGCCCTGCGGCTCTTCGATATTAAAAGCCCCATGAGCCATATGCGCACGGTCATACGGCAATATTTCCAGGTTTACACCACAAACTCTTGGAAGATAGAAAGACTTCCGTCCGGCCCATTTATCAAGAAACTCTATGGTTGATAATTCATCAGGCAGAGAGTGATAAAGCAAAATCTTATCGGCCAAGGCGAATGCTGCCGACTGCTCCAATCTTTTAAACACGGCCAATGCTGCAGCCGCTTTTTCGGATGCCGACAACAAACTCTTGCGAGCTTTTACCCGGCTGCGAATATCGTCTTTATTCATAAACAACGTTCTTTTTTATAGTAGCCCATTTCGGCTATTTCTTCGAAACCTTCGTTGCAGGCAAGATCGGGAATGCAGCATTACCGTTAAGGAGCTCTTCAACAGCCCTGCGAATATTTACATCGTCGGAATTCGCAATTTCATAATACGCGGCGTAGCCCAAAGCATCGCGCGCAATCAAAGCCTTCAGCTGATTAACAAGCAGATCATGCGAAATGTTGATATAATACCAACGAGCGGGGATGCCATTACGCGATGCAAACAGTACGAATTGACGAAGTAGCGATTCATCGTTGGGCAACAAATCTTGTAGCTGATCAATCGTCTTGGCCGGTTTTAGAACTTCACGATTATCATCGACAAAATCGAAGGCATAACGTTGAAGCAAGCCGGCATTAGCTACATTGATATAGTATGAACTGATACCGGATGTATCGTTCGGAATAAAGATGTCGGGCATAATACCACCGCCACCATAAACCGTTCGGCCATGAGCCGTCTTATACTTCAGTTTTGCATCAAACTTTATCGAATCAGCCGAGAACATTTCGCCGCGATTATAACGGTCAATAATATCATGCTCATAAACCGACAGGTTAGAATAATCTTTTTGAATGCAACGTCCGGAGGGGGTATAGTAACGGCCAATGGTCAGACGGATTGCCGAGCTATCGGCCAATACAGCCTGATTTTGTATCAAGCCCTTGCCAAACGAGCGACGCCCTATAATCAGTGCACGGTCATTATCTTGCAGTGCGCCGGCAAAAATCTCCGATGATGATGCGGAGTACTCATCCAGCAACACTACAACCTGGCTTTCCTGGAACGCACCCGTGCCATCAGCTCTAATAACATTGTTCGATGAGAAATCGCGTCCCTTAGTGCTTACGATAGTTTCTCCGGAGCTAAGGAATTCATTAGCCATCATGTAGGCAATTTCCATATATCCACCGGTATTTCCGCGCAAGTCAATCACAAAGTCCTCAGCGCCATCTCTACGAAGTTTATTCAAAGCCTGGAAGAATTCATCATAGGTAGTTCGTCCGAACTTATTAACTTTTACATAACCGATACCGGGCGATGTAACGTAAGCTGCATCAATCGTATTAACCGGGATATCGCCACGGGTAATATCAAACGAAAGCAATTTCTTGGAGGTGGAGCGCTTGATACGCAACTGGACTTTTGAGCCCTTTTCGCCACGCAAACGCTTAAATACCTGTTCATTCGTAATACCGATGCCGGCCACATCGTCGCCATCAACCTTGATAATTCTATCGCCGGCCAATAAGCCAACCTTTTCCGATGGGCCACCGGGAATAACCTCGATGATCTTAATCGTATCATTATCGATCATAAACTGTACGCCGACACCACTGAACGAACCGTCCAGGTCATCGTTAACAGCTTGCAAATCGCTTGCGGGGATATATGCCGAGTGAGGGTCGAGGTTTGAGAGCAAACTGGGAATTGTATTCTCCAGCAAACTATCCAAATCAACCTCGTCTACATACTCATTTCTAATCAGATTCAGTATCGTCTGGAATTTCTTTTGCGCTGCTGTCGGTCCATTTTCTTTATTAATCAAATCTCCGGCAAGAAAGCCCCAAATAAACATAACAGCCGCAATTAGCGGTGCCCAGACTGATAATTTATTGTATTTCGACATGATAAAGAGTAATCAGGCTTAATCTTAATAGGGGTGAATTATCAGAATCACTTTGTTGTTTGCAAAATGTCGGGAATATGCACACATTCAACACCGGCTCTCTGGAGCAAATCAAGACCATCTGTTATTCGGTACAGCTCATTGTAAACGACTCGCTTGATACCGGCTTGAATAATTAATTTTGAACATTCCATGCATGGCGATGCCGTAATATAGAGAGTAGCACCATCCGATGAATTATTGCTACGCGCAACTTTGCTAATGGCATTAGCCTCAGCATGCAGGACATACGGCTTAGTCACACCGTTACTATCCTCACAGACATTCTCAAAGCCCGAAGGAGTGCCATTATAACCGTCAGAGATGATCATTGAATCCTTGACGATTATCGCACCGACTTTACGCCGTTGGCAGTATGAGTTCTCGGCCCAAATACTTGCCATTCTCAGGTAGCGCCTATCCAGCGCTTCTTGCTTTTGAATCTGATCCATTTCGTTTCTAAAAGACTTGCAAAGATACTCATTTCCCGTCAAATCCCCAAATTAATGTTAATACTGCATTTTTAATTTTTGCCACATAGTGGACGGGGGGCACCCCGTTGTGCCGTTGCTACTCCGTGCCAATCATCAAAACAGACAAAGAGTATCTTGAAGATGCTCCCTCGGCAAGCGAAGTCAAGGACGTGCCCGGCAACTTCAAGCAGTGGGTTGAGGATAACCAAGAGCGCATCACAGCAG
>CAZEST010000096.1:0-6438 GCA_964514745.1 uncultured Alistipes sp. | reverse complement strand
TTTGCAGCAATCTAATCTTTATGATGACTCGGTAGTTGTAATTGTATCAGATCATACTCCTCATATGTACAGACATACTACGCTGAGCAAGGCTATCCCGTTTATTGTGTTAAATTCCGGAGTCCATTTTGAGTCTAGTGTCCTTGCCGGACAAATAGACGTATATCCTACGATGCTAGATGTCATGGGAAAGCTTGACAATTCGCCGTGGCCCGGGTTTGGGCATAGCTTATTTCGCAAGCAGAGCGGTGTTGTTGGCTATACCAGCTACAACGGCCAATGGTTCGGTAGTCATTATCCGATAGATTCTGATGAGAAAAAGCGTATAATGCTTGGCCACAAACTATCCGAGAAGATCCTTTGTAGAGGATTCTCGTATTTTATTAAGCAGTAAGAATTGGCTTATAAAGAGGGGGGAACGGCCTTTTAATCTCGGGAGGTTAGCAGAGCGGTGGCTTGGGCGGCGATGCCTTCGCCGCGACCGGTGTAGCCGAGGCGCTCGGTGGTGGTGGCTTTGACGGAGACGCAGTCGATAGGGAGGTTGAGGTCGGCGGCTACGTTGGCAATCATCTGGGGAATATAGGGGAGCAATTTAGGCGCTTGTGCGATGATTGTGACGTCGACGTTGACCGGATGTAGGTCGCGTTGCTCGCGGATTATGCGCAGCGTCTCGCGCAGCAAGATGCGTGAGTCGGCACCTTTGTATTTGGGATCGGAATCGGGAAAATGGTAGCCGATGTCGCGCAGGGCTGCCGCTCCAAGGAGGGCATCGGCGAGGGCGTGAAGCGCTACGTCGGCATCGCTATGGCCCAGCAAGCCTTTTTCATAGGGTATATCAACGCCGCAGAGAATCAGTTTGCGATCCTCTACGAGGCGGTGTACGTCAAATCCGTTGCCGATTCTGAACATAATCTGATTATTTGCGTTTGCCGAGCAGGTCGCGCAGGCCGTCCATATCGAATGTGAGGGAGAAGCGCAGGGTTTGGTCGAGCGGAGAGGTCTGGGATGTTGCAAGCATATAGGCGGCATCCAGGCGCACTACGTTGAGCGAGAAGCCTGCACCGAAGCCGAAATATTGGCGGTTGCCTTTATATTGGCTTTCGTGGTAGTAACCTGCACGCAGGAAGAACTGCTGGTTGTAGCTGTATTCCGCACCGATAGAGTAGGATATCTCGCGAAGCTCTTCTTTTGCTCCGCCGGGGGCATCGGTAAATGACTTAAAGATACCGGTGATAGGCGACATTGTTTCCCAATCGTTCAGGGCTTTTGCATAAGCTTCTTCGTCTTCTTGGCCTTCGGCGTTGAGATAGTCAGACTGGCGCGGACGGGTAGGTACGAGCAGTTTGTTCAGGTCGAGGTTGATGGCCAGATTGTGATAGTCGGCCAGGGGGAAGGTAAATGATGTACCTAAACGCAGGTTGGTCGGCAAGAATGAGGGGGAGGAGCCTTCGGGGGATACTTTCGTACCGATGTTTGAGATATTCCAACCCCAAGCAAACTGACATTCGCTCTGGCCTACCATCGGGTAGGTTACGAAGTAACCGGAAAGGTCGGCAGAGAAAGCTGATGCGCCGGTCGGCTGGGTTGATGTGCTTGACGAGCTGAACGAAAGGTCGGAGTAGATATAGCGCAGAACTACACCCATTGAGTATTTTTCCGACAGCTTACGGGAATAACCCAGGTCGAAGGCAAATTCGTAGGGATTAATGCTTTCGGTTACTCCTCCGAGGCTCTCAGAGTTTACTTCGCCCAATGAGAAATATCTCAGAGATGCGCTGATTGCTTGATTGTCGTTGCTGCCCAGCTTCCAATAGCCTGAGAGATTGGCCAGGAAGATGTCGTTTACCAATTTGCGCAACCATGGAGTGTAGTTGAGCGAAACGCCTCCCTGAGAATATGCGAACGCATATTTCGACGGGTTCCAATACTGGGAGTTAACGTCGGGGTCGGTTGCCGCTCCAAGGTCGCCCATTGAAGCACCACGAGCATCAGGCGCAATGCCTAATGATGTCACACCGGTCTGAACCGGGTTAAATTCGTTTTTGATAACATCGTCGGCGATTGCTTGTTGGGTGGGTACGAGGAATGCAAGCGTTAGCAAGCCAACCGCAGCTTTTGCTGCAGTAATGGGGCTTAGAATATTATGGAGCGCAGTTTTCATTGTCTATATTTATCGGAGCCCGTAACGAAGAAATAAGCAGAGCCTACTGATTGGAATAATGCTACTTATTTCAAAGGGTTCTGAATATATAACTTAAAAGTTGCTGTTTTATTGCCTTTGGTCTAAAGGCGTTGCAACGGTACGAGGGCTGACAAGATTTGTTCGCGAGTTAGGGTAGCCTTGCCTACAAGCTCTTTTGCCATTTTTTCAATGGTTTCGTGGACCGTTGGATGGAGCATTGTGCGTCGTAAATAGTCGAAGGCATTGTCGCATAGGTTCTCTACTTCGGATGCTTCCAGCCCACAGGCGGCTGCGCCTTCATCTGTAAGGTTCGACAGCAATATCTCTTTGACTTGATGAGAAATGTCGGCGCGTCGGCGTCCGATTGAACGTGCGAGCAGGTTGCCGATCAGCATTGCTGATATGAGCTGGAAATGCTGAAACGAAGAGCTCCAAACGCTTTTGACGGAGAATCCGGGATTACGTGGCGCAAAAAAATCAGGGGTTAGTTGTAGCCCTTGATCCGTTGGTGCGTCAATAGAAATTGAGTCGATGTATTTTTCAGCGTCGAAGATAAACAACGATAACGCCATACCGCAGAGCCCGAAGGCCCTGTCAGTACGGTCGGTATACTTAAAAGATGCAGTAGAAGATGTCATTAGTTAATAACCATGATTTTGGTCACGCAGCTTGAGCTGCTTGTGCTGGTGCTTGTGCCGTTAGAGGCGAATACAAAGTAGACACCGGTCTTTACGCGTTCACCGCTCAGGTCGCAACCGTCCCAGGTTAGGATGCCGCCTTCGCTGGTGCCTTTGTGAACAAGGTTGCCGGCCGCGTCGGTGATTGTTACCAGGGTGTTATCCATCAATCCCGCTACGGTAATCCATCCGGAGTAGCTCGGACGAACCGGATTGGGATATGCATAAACATTATCGAGGTCATCGCTTGCCGGAGCGGATGTAGCGTTATATTCTACCAAACCGGATGCTGTAGCAAAGAATACGGAAGCAGAGTTGGGATCGCATGCTACGGAGTATACGCAGTCGGAGGGCAGAATAGAATTGCTGGAGGTATAGTGCTCAAGAATCTCATCGCCGTCCTCGCTGACGAGATAAACGCCGTCGGTGGTTGTTGATATCCATTTGCGGTTAGAGCTATCTACGGCAATGGCGGATACGGTCAATGCATCGAGTAGATAGTCGGCTAATCCGGTGCCATCATTGCGAGGCACTTTTAAGTGCTTAACAGAAACTACGTCAGACGTTACCTTTGTTGGGTCGGTAATTTCGAATATGCCTTTATTTGTGCCTACCCATAGACGTCCTTTTGCATCTTCGGCTAATGCACATACGTGGTTGAATGATAAGGTCTTGTTATCTTGATCAATATACGTCTTTGCTTCAACAATTTCGTCGTCATCGAACGTTGCCGTTCCTTTTTGTTTGAGGAATGAAATTGAAGTGCTCCACTCGCCTCTAGCGAATACGAGCATGCTTGACTGCTTGAGGAAGGTAGCTACCGTGGTTCGATACGCTTGTCCTGTAAACGTAGTCCACGCATCCTTGGAAGGTGTTTCTTTGATTAGCTCCGAGTAAGGAATGACATGAATATCATTGTCGAAGGTATACGCGCTTTCCTGAATAACCCAGAAGTTGTCAAATGCATCAAATCCCATGAAAATAACTCCGTATAAATATTGCCTTGTGATAGGAGAGTTGTTCTCATTAAATGCAAATGTCTGTTCTCCGTTCTCAAATCGGTATACACCATTGTTAAACCAGAATTTTGAGATGTATAGGATATTGGGATTATGGGGGTCTTCTACAACCCAAGTCGGTTCATCAATGGTTACATTGGGCGTGATACCTTTAAAGCCTGTCTCTTTGTTATAGGTAGTTAGCGCTAAATTGTATCTTCCGGTGAGCCCGAGTGCGATTGAATTGATATATCCGGTAGCATGCATTAAAAGCAGGTCGCCGGATGCTTGAGGCAGTATCCTGTTACATTCAGGCGTGGCATAATCAACAGTCCCAAATGTGGCAATTTCTTGTGTGGGATTGGAGGTATCTTGCGAGAGATTGTAGCGTCCGATGCCTGCCGAGTTGCCTGCCCATACTTCTCCTATGCCGTTAAGAGCTGAAAGTGCATAGCCTTTGAGTTTTGACGGATATGGGGATGTTGTTGGGCTTCCGCTAGCTTCGTAGGTGAAGATTGTTGTTTCGTTGGTGCTGAAAGCTTTATCCGGGCCCATCGGTACGACCTTCGTGGTAGCTACAGCGGTTGACATTGATTGGTCAAAGGTAACTTTTGGGGTGTCAAAATCAATCGTTGCTACAATTACCTTGGTGTTATTGCCTGATTTATGTTGGAACATAATTCGGTTGTTGCCGATCGTGGTAGATTGGTCGCCGTAGGTCCAGGTAGATGTATCGCCTCCGATAAGGTTGAATTTATCTATCGACGTTAGATGGTCGCTTTGTTTGGCTGTGCGCAAAACGCTTTCGTACACGATGACAACATTATCGCCAAGACCGAATACCTTCTGCACTTCCTTTGGCGAGAACATGGTCTCTATTGCTTCATTCTTTTTTGCATCGAATGTTACCAATCCAAAGGAGGTTGCTACATAGAAACGATTTTCGCCGAAACCAACATGGTTGATCGTAGGCGAGCCGGTCAGGAAGGCATCTGAGATGTCTGAAATATTGATGATAGAACCGTCGTCGTTCAGTCGGTCGATATTGTTGTCGGTATATACAACCAAGAGATAGTTGCCATTAGGCTCTGCATAGATGTTGCTTACCGTGCCGCTGTTGAGGCCGGTTGAGATGTTGAGCGAACGCACTTCCTGTGTGGACTTGTTGTAGGAAAACAGAGAGCCAACAGACAGGTAATAGGTCATCCCTTTTGTCTCAACGATAGAGGATACCCCACCAAAGGGCGTATGGATAGTCCATCCACCTACCGGAAGCTGTGCACTAACGCCTAATGCTAAGAAGGCTAAGGCAAATATTATGGCGATTTTCTTTATCATCGGTATTAAGAATTATCGTTATTATTGGAGGCTGAAAATTTATTTGGCAAATATAGTAAAAAAAACGGGAATTAGCTTAATTTTTCTCATAATGTGCTAATTCCTGTCTCAGTTTTTCTGAGGCATTTCGTCTGTGGGAGATAGCATTCTTTTGATCGGCTGTCATTTCCGCGAAGGTTTTATCGTAACCGTCGGGTATAAACAGTGGGTCATAACCAAATCCGTCTGTCCCTCTGGGACTTGTAGCAATCGAACCATTGACGACGCCTTCTACTAGGGTTTCTGCTCCGTCGATTATTAGAGCAATAACCGTACGGAACCTGGCCGTGCGATTCGCTACGCCCTCCATTCGCTCCAGCAATAAGGCGGAGTTGGCTGAAGAGTCGTGGCCATGGCCCTTGCCGTTGGCCGCGGCGTAGCGTGCAGACATAACGCCCGGTTCACCGCCAAGGGCGTCAACTTCCAGGCCGGTATCGTCGGCGAAGCAGTTACAATGGTAATGGTCGCTTACCCATTTGGCTTTTTGCAGGGCATTCCCTTCGAGGGTATTGGCCGTTTCGGGGATGTCGGCATGGCATCCGATATCATCCAATGATATTACCGAATAGTCATTTCCGAGAATTGCTCTGATTTCGCTGAGCTTGTGCTGGTTGTTGGTTGCGAATACTAATTGGGCTAACATTATGAATCTTCAAGTGTATCTCAATAAATATAACGTTTTATACAAATGTTTATTATAAAAACTTAATCTGAGTTTTGTATTATTAATATAAAAGTGCACCATCCGAAAATGGTGCACCTATTTGATTATCTTTTATTTGTAGCCCACTCGCCGACGGGATTAGTCGCGGGAGGAGCCGAAGAAGCGGAGGAGGTAGATGAAGAGGTTGATGAAGTCGAGGTAGAGGGAGAGGGCGCCCCAGGTGGCGAGGGAGCCGTTGGAGATGCCCATGTTCATGGCGGCCATCTGCTTGATTTTCTGGGTGTCCCAGGCGGTGAGGCCGATGAAGATCAGTACGCCAACGCCGGAGATGATCCAGTCGAGGGTGCTGTTGGCCCAGAAGATGTTGATTACGCTGCAGATGATGATGCCAATCAGGGCCATGAACAGCATGGAGCCGAACTTAGTGAGGTCGCGATTGGTCAGGTAGCCGTAAACCGACATTGCGCCGAACACGGCAGCCGTAATCAAGAAAGTCTTGAAGATGGAGGCAAACGAGAACGCAAAGAAGATCAGCGAGAG
>CAZEST010000095.1:0-6448 GCA_964514745.1 uncultured Alistipes sp. | reverse complement strand
ACAACCCCGATAGCACCATCGCGCTACCGGGGTCGCTGTATTACGGAATCGGTATCAGCACCGCCTTCGTTGGGTCGACAGCCGAGGTCGGCATCTGAACCCCAACATTAACATAGTAATATGTCGGGTCGCAAATGGTGTACTTCTTGCCATCCCGCATAATGTAAGCGCCCTTTACATCGGAATCAAACGCCACGGCAGCCGCAAGATGCCCGGGATAGTAAACCAACGCAACCGGTAAACTGAGCAAATCCCGCACCACGCGAGTAAACAAAATAGCTCCATCCTCACAGTCGCGCTTCGGATAATAGATAGTTTCATCGGGGAAAAACGCCCTATCGTACCCCCAAATTTCCGAGTCATAGCCGTAGGGGAATCCCTCTACAAACTTCATCAGCACATTGGCAGCCTCAGCCTTTGTCTTGCCGGCAATAGCCTGCTTTAGAGCCGGGTAAAGTTGCTTTTTCATATCCGGCGACATCGACGAACGTGCATACGTGTGCCAATCTGTATAATCCATTCCATCGAGAAACCACTTCGGGCACTCACTATAGAAGTCCATCAAATTGAGATTAGACCGGACAGTAACATCCACTATCGGCGAACTGCAACCATTACGACAATAGTTGCTATGCATACAAACCTTTAGCCTACGGGCTGACCCTAAACGTTCATCAAACTGTTCACTACCTGATGGTTGCGCAGACATTGCTTTAGTGCCATCGAAACTATTCTTCGTGGCATAGGTGTCATTCGGAATATCTTCAAAGGCATAAAAATGCCCCTTCGTACCAAACGACAGCCACGCCTCATTCAACACAAGTTCCTTGCAATTCACAAACAGATATAAGCGATTAGCCGACTGCGAGCCGCCAAACCTAACGTCATATCCACCGGCAAGCATCAACAAGCCCTGCAGCACCTTCTGCTCATTAACCTTTCCGGGGAGGAACGCCTTTGCAAAATGTCCGGTTAACTTCCAGTAAGCCCAATCACTTAGATTATGCGAGTCGCGACACTTTAGCATCGACGACGAAAGCTGCTCAAAATCATCATTATCCATCAAGTTAATCACCTGGGCTATACCTGCTTGACTAACCGAAAGATTACTAAACGCACTCTTCAAGCGAGAAGAAGCATCTACGTTGTAAGTTGTACCGTAGCTCTTGAACGAGAAAGACTCCTTGACCGGAGTTGGCGTTGGAGGCAACACAGGCGTTGGAGGGGTTGGGTCTTGCTTCGGAGCCGGCGGAGCAACAACCGGATTCGGGGTAACCGGCTCATCCTCAGCAATCGGCTCAGGGTCATCCGGCTTCACAACAATGGGAGGCACAGGCGGATCCTGCTCATGAGGCGGATCAATCGGAGCCTTGATCGGAGCCGGTTCCCAAGGCTCCTTAACCCACGTAGAGAACTCCAGCATAATACTGTCGCGATACGCCGCCAACGAGCTAACAGCCTCATCGCGCCAACTATTCAATTCGCTCTTTGCATTCTTAAGAAACTCCGCCGGTGTCTCGGCAGAAATCTCGGGAGCGCCAAAAAGTAAAGCGCTCCCAAGAATCATGCATACTTTAAAAGAACCGTTCATAGAAAAACGTATCTTATTCAGACAATATTTAAGCTGTCATCCCTCTGTGGGATACATAAAACAGATTAGAACAGGTATGTAAGCTGTACAGCTAATTTACGCAGCTTAACATTCAGCTCAACCTCATCGTTATATACAATATTCGTATTATTGTTGAGACCCATTTGATACTGTACGCCAAGCTGAACATGCTTGTATTGCAAGCCACCTCCAAATTCCGCACTGAAATTAAAATGGTTCGGGCCAGCCTCGCTATAATCCAATGAGTAGGTATCATAACCATCTGCACTAATGTCGATACCGATACTCCAATCAATGCCAATACCGCCATTGATATAAACTGAGAAGTCCTCGGTGAAAGGAACACGGAACATTAAATCAACAGGCATATATAAGCAGTATTCCGTCAGGTTCGCCGAAGAATCACTTTCAAAGTAAGCCTCGAAATACAAACCGGTATTCAAGCCTAAGCCGTAACCAAATGAAGGCTGAATAGGCAAACCAACCTGAACACCCTGCATATGGCCATCATCAATCGTAAAGTAGGTACTCGGGAAGGATTCTCCTCCATAACTACAGTTATACCATTTCTGAACCCAAGCAGCGGTTAAGCCAATAGTATGCTTGTTATAGTCAATTCCAAACGGGTTAAAACGGCTATGGCCAGAATTCGGAATAGTTAAGCGATAGGTTGAACTTGTCTTATCATCAACAACCAGCGAGCCAGACTTTTCCCTGCCATAATACGACATTTTGACACGATATTTATTATAAGGTAAAGTCAGGGACATCGGAGTTGTTCCCTTCTTCTCATTGTCTATGTAAAGCGTTGCTCCTGAGAAGTCGCTATTGTTCTGCAGCGAATAAAAGTCGATGGTCTTAGTTTTATAGATATCCAGCTTCTGAATACCAGGGCCAGAAATATTTACATTGTGCTGAACATCGTCATATCCGGGCTTGCGAACTACAAAAGAATGAGGACCTTCAGCTACCTTCACACTTGAAGGTACTGTTGCTATCATCTTGCCATTTTCGTAAACAGCTACATTATCCTCATTTGAGCGGAAATCTACTTGATAATAGTTTTGCAAGTCAAGCGGGAAGTGAGTATTCTTTTTAGAAACCTCAATATCTTGCTCAATCGACTTTCCTGACGGCGCTTGAGCCTTGACATGGTGTTTACCAAGGTAAGTTTTACCATTGGAAACATTAGTAGTTGCGCCACAAGTGCCCAATAGGACATTATCCAGCCATACTTTAGTGCCATCCACGGTAGAGTTGAACGTAATAGCAACGGTCTCATCACTCTCTACTTCAAGAATATAAGATTGCTTACCCTTAACCTCCAATCCGGGGATTCTGACTGACCCAATCCCATCAATTGAAACGTCTAACGTCAGTTGTCTGTCGGGATCTACCTGAACCCAGCACTCCAGACGATTTTCAACAGGATTGTCGATATACGAGGGCTTTCCTGCGTAACCCGGATTAACACCAATTGTTACTTTGTCGCGGAAATCTTCATTCGACAGGTTCTTGAAAACGATACGGATGATACCACGAAGTCCGTCGCCATCATGGGTTTTCTCGAAGTCCGTCAACGCATTGATCATATTGGTCTTCCCAATATTATTGGCCGATGCTTGTACGTCTGCAGCATTTGACGAGCGGAATGAACCGTCCACGTATCGCAGTTGCGCCTTGCCGCTCAGTGTAGCACAAAGTGCCACCACTATTAGTAGCAAATACTTCTTCATAATGATTAGTTTTTAGTTGTGAATAGTAGAATTCTTAAAGAAGTCGTTATTAATTAACTGAATATCTTTGCATTAATTCCTTAAGGGGCAATTTACCTGGAGCCCATGTACGCACCTTAATTGTAGGATCGGCTTGACGCATGTCAATCATTAGCGTCAGATAGCCTTGGTCATTATAGTTACTTGACGAATAAAACTGCTTGATTTCAATCCAGAAAATATTACGATACACGCCGCTCTGCTCTCTGATTTCGTTATCCTCAAATGTCAGTTTTATATACTTTTTATCAGCGAACTGACGGGCCAAGGTCTCCAAAAATTGGTCCTTTGTTTCCTTTGTATAAGTAAACTCGTCAGTCATAAAGTAATGACCGGTATCGGTTGACCGTCCGCCCTTCTGCTTCATCTCGCCACGAATAATGATTGCATCATCAGAATAAATCTTACGAATATAATCAAGGCGCTTCAAGGCATAGGCCGTTTGATAATCTTCCATAAAATGGAGAATGGCATATCGAGCCGACATACTCCATTCATTTTGGCGGAAGATATCATCCTCAGCACGTTTAGTCAGAGCGTAAGCAACACTTTCGATTTTATCATCTGCATCAAAACGGCAAACAATTTCCTCAGGCACCTTATTACCTCCCTTATAAACAACCGTAACAGGCAGAGACTTACCAACAAGGTAACTGCCGGCGGTCTCAATACGGATGTTCGGATTGGCGGTAGCCTGCTTTATCTTACCGCTCTGCATCATCTTTAGGAACAGGGCATACCCCTCGGTGGTAAAGAGGTCTCTAAGGCCGGTGTACGAACCTGCGCCGATTGCTGCCCACACTTTCTGCATACTGGCAGCCAAGCGCTGACCACGGTCATCTGTGAGCGATTCCGTTGCAATTCGATTAATTACCGGGGCTTCAATCGGGGGAGCAACAGCAGCAGCCTCCTTTGCTTGGCGAGCATCTTCCTTAGAAAGTTTGCGCTCCTTCACTGCAAACTTCTTACCGGTACCCTTACACGGTATCTCAATATCTGATTTAGAGAACGTTGAAGCTCTTTTTGCACTAAAAATCGTTCTTAACTCGGGGTCAAATTGTGAACCTTCTTCTTGATACTTATAGTAGACGCTCATCAAGATCTTATCGGTAGGCAACTTTTCAAACGACAACGAAGCATGACCGTTCTTAACGTGTTGGTCGCGAACCATCGTACCATTATTGTCATACGCAAAATCCAAGTCGGCTACAGGCTGACCACTATACTTAACCATAAGATTGACCGAATAAGGGTCCAAATCATCGCCGGTTTCCTCCACTTCATCAAGCGAGACGCTTAAATTTGAGAAAATCGTATTGATATGGCTATCCAACCAACTTTTAGCCTCAAAGGTCTGCCCCCTAAGATCAAGCATTACCGAATGAGTGGAGCACTTGGCCAGAGCATACGCCCAATTGAAATATTTCAGAGCGCCACCAATTTCCAAGCGCTTTTCAAGGCTGATGCCCTGCTCAACGAGCGTACGGATACGTTCATCGCGCATTGCCATATCTTGCTCAACCTGCGATTTTTCTACATAACGCAGCACCTCCCAATGTCCGGGAGTTGTCGCAACGTCGATTTTCTCCGTATTTGAAAGGGTTACGAAGGTAGAAATAATCGCATCGTTGGAGTAATCCTCATCTTGCAGTGTCTCATGCGACTTAGCAACACCACTAACCGTCATCGTAATGCTTTTGCACAAGTCGTTGATAGCTGCGCGATCAGCCTCCTCCGCAGTATCACCATAACCTACGGCATGGTAATAGCGCGAACTCTCCTTAATCGCAGCCACACGCTTAGCCAGCTTCGCATCCTCAGAAGTTGCAGCATGGGCACTCCATTCAGCCGAAAAGAGCGACAACAACGTAAGCATTGCTACGGATAGCAACGCAAGCGTTCGAGATTTCATACTAATGGTGTATTGGGGGGTTAGGGTTCAATATCCTTCAATGCTTCAGAAATGTTATTAGCCCATTCTTGGTCAAGTTTCTGCTCCTCAATGGCATACTTTGCTGCGGCCAATTTTGCAGCATGTGCCGACTCGGGATCTACCAAGAAGTGTATTTCCATGTCGACCGTTCCATTATCATTCTTACGATACTGAGTGTACCCGATCTTAATCAACCCGGCAACTTCCATAGCGTAACGGCCTTCCCACTGCTTAATGAACTTTTCCTCTGCATCTTCTTCGCTGCTCTTGTCCATGCCGTCCAATTTGCCTTTGAATACGCCCGACTGCTCCTGAGCATATTCATTTGCAGTCTTTGTCTTAATGTAAGAGCGTGCTTTTGAGCGGCTTGCAGATTGCTCTGCAGTTCCAACCAAGGTTTCAAGCCCATCAATGCGCTGCTTCTCTAAGTAGTTAGCAATGATAGTTTCAGGAAGTCCGGTTTCCTCAATAGTCCAACCAGCCTTCTTAATGTTTTTGGCAATTTTCTTTGCCTCTTTTTGGCACTCTTTCTCAATTTTCTCCCTCTCTTTGGAAGAAATATTAGGCGCCTTTGCACTGATTTCGCCTGTCATCGCTACCATAAGGAACAGCACTGCGATAACGTTTACAAGTTTTCTCATAGCGATTACAAAATGCCTCTGATAGAATCCCCTATATCAGAAGTCTTTCTGGTAGATAAAAAAAGACGTGGGATTCGCAACCTGTCGCTCATTCCCACTGTCATAGGCCTTCGCATTGCCTTCTCCGGAGAATAAGCAACGCTGTCGGCCCACGTCATGGCATATATTTCGTCAATTCATCATTTCATCGTAGGCCACACAATCTATATCTGTATGTCTACAATAAAACAATGGCTGATAAAAATTTGCCATTCAACGATAGGCGCTTCGTTGCCGATATCTTCCCGGAGTTGTTAAAAAGTTGCGAAGTTTTTGACAGTGGAAGAAACCGACGTCATTGAAACGTCTTTCACTTAATGTAATGTGCAGAAAGACAGACTTTTGAAGCCAAATCTTTCTGTACCCGCCCACCCTCTATTGGGTCGACAGTACGCAAAGTTACGTTTAATTTTTGAATAATTCAACATCTTTGTTAAATTATTTTGCA
>CAZEST010000094.1:0-6449 GCA_964514745.1 uncultured Alistipes sp. | reverse complement strand
CGAGGTAGCTACCACCGATACCGATAGCAACAACAAATTCGCAGTTTTCGCGAAGGTCCTTAGCAACAGCTTCAATGTCGGCAACGAGAGCATCGGGAGTTTCGCTGGGGAGATTTACCCAGCCGAGGAAATCGGAGCCGGCGCCGGTTCCGTTATGCAGTTTTTCAATAGCGGCAGCAGCCTCAGCGGTAAGGCCATTAATCTGCTCGCTTGAGACGGTTTGGAGGACGTCTTTAACGTTAACTTTGATAGATTCCATTATAGAGTGATATAAAGGTAAATTAATTATTTTCAGTTGATATTTCGGAGAGTTTTATAAGTTCCAGACGCGAAGCCGATTTCTTGAGAATCTCAAATTGGAGGTTCTCCCGGATAAAGACCTCTCCAACCCTGGGAATCTGGCCGGTAACATTCAGGATATATCCGGCCAAGGTTTGATATTCGTCGGATTCGGGAATATCTAAATGGTAGGTTTCGTTGAGATGTTCAATCTCTATACGGCCTGAAAATTCCCAAACGCCCGGCGCCGTTTCGCGCTCGATAATGTCGGTAGAGTCATGTTCATCCTGGATATCGCCGCAAATCTCCTCCATCAAATCCTCCAGGGTAACCATCCCGGCCGTACCGCCGAATTCATCAACGATAACAGCGATAGAGCGCTTTTCGGCCAGCAGGCGACGCATCATCTTGCTGGCCAGGAGGGTTTCCGGAGCATAGACTACCGGTTTGAGGCGGGTTTTCCAATCATGTTCAGGCGTAAACAGCTCGCTCACATGGATATAACCCAGCAGATTATCGATATCGTCTTGATATACCAGAATCTTCGATCGGCCGGAAGCCGTAAACAGCGCCGACAGGTCCTCGCGCGAAGTAGCATCGATATCTACTGCTACGATTTCGTTGCGCGGCACCATGCAATCGCGCAGGTGGATCTTCGAAAAATCCAGAGCATTATGGAAAATCTTTACTTCGCTCTCCACCTCGGCTTTCTCCTCGGCCTGCTCGTCGATAGTCTGCTCGAGATATTCATTCAAGTCGCCCAAGGAGATAATGCCCAGCTTCGGGTCCTTATCATGCACGCCAAACAGACGCATCAGCATCTTCGACAACCACGACGACAACGCCGATATCGGATAAAGCAGGCAATAGAGCAACGCCGTAAAGGGCGCTACCATGCGCAGCGAGCGATTAGGATTGATGCGGAACGTAGTCTTCGGCAGAAATTCGCCGGTAATAAGGATGATTATGGTTGATATCAGCGTTTGGCACAGCAGCACCCACGCCTCATTCTGCAACCACTGTTGCAACCACGGCTCTATAAACTTAGCCGCTCCGATACCGTAGACAACCAGCATGATGTTGTTGCCAACGAGAATCGTAGAGATAAAGAAACTCTGATTGGTATAGAACAGGTTAAGGCAGCGACCTGTCAGTCCGCCCTTCTGAATATCCAGCTCTACACGGACCTTATCGGCAGTCACAAACGCCATCTCGATGCCCGAAAAGAGCGCCGAAAAAGCAAGAGCGGCTAGCGTCAGTATCAGCCAAGAAAGTTCCATTTTTCAAAGCAGTTTTTTATGTTCAGCTATCCCATTGGGATTCATTCCTCCCATTGGCCCCCCGTTACTTCGAAAAGAAGTCGGAAGTTGGGAAAATGCCCGACGGATGGCGGATTGTATATTCTGTCAACTCATCGTTAGACTCGAAGCCGTAGCCTTCGATAATGCGGTCAGAACGTTCGATATGAATAAACGAGTCGGAATAAAGCTTACGGCGCGTCTGGTCCCAGTAGAGTTGCTGAGTCAGGAACTTGTCGCCGGTAATATTCTTCATTCTGACGTTGCGGTCGAAGCGCCAAATCTTAGTTTGGCTCCAATAGTAAGCCGTATCAGCCGTGAAGGAGCCGTTAACCTTCATCAGATTATCATACTTCTCCAGGAATAGGCCTTGCGGGAATGACCAGTGGGGTTCCTTGGCCTCCTCAAACATCAACCAGATGGGCGAAGTAATCTTATAGCGCGTATAGCCTGAATCGGAGATGAAGGTCTTTACGTCGAGCGTTTTCATCGTAGGAAACGTCTCCGGATCGGCCGAGATAGCGATTGTCTCGTGTTTCTCTTCGTCGCACGATGTCAGCATCGCCCCGGTAGCGAAAGCCCCGGCAATCAGCCCCATCGGTATAGCCCTCATCCAATTCATCCTTAGCGAAGCTTATTCTGCCAGAACCAAAGTTCGTTGATATTAATGCCGAGCGTAAACTGATAGTAGTTTTCGCTAACCAGTTTTACGGGGCTTGCTTCGCGGTGGCGATATTCAAACGTAAGGTTGAGCATCGTCTTTGACGACGGCGCCGGCAATCCCAGACCGATCGATGCTCCATATTCCTTTACGGAGTTCGTACCGACCATAATATAATCTGTTGAGTAGTAACCACCGAGGCGGTAGTTAATCCTCTGGAAGTAGTTTCCTCGAATTGCCGGAAGATATTCTGCACCAACGGCAGCCTTCCAGCGATTGTTAAATTGGTCTTCACCGGCCTTATCGAAGCCTTCGATCAGCGCATACTTAACGTTTTTCCAGGGCTGATAAGTAAAGTCGGCTTCAACGGTCAGTTTCTGTTTCCATGTGTAGGCGATACCTGCGCCATAGGTCGGCGCCATGTCATAGCGACCTTTCATTGAGCCGTAGCCGATAGTGTCGACCGAGGAGTCAGACGATACGTCGTACTTGCTACCGTAGGTATGTCCGTGGAATGATTTCTTAGGCTGATAAATCGCACCGATTGTCACCGCATTGTCGGCGTTCAGATTAACGCCATATTGCACACCAACGCTAAACTTATAATCGCGCACCTCCATCACGCGCTCAAACAGCGAAGTAGATGCATCGCTGTAAACATACGTATCGTTGAGCAACGTGCCAAACAGGTAACTGAAGTTCAAACCAACCGAAAAGCCCTTGAACGGACGAGCGGCCAAGCCAACGAACAGCTCGTTGATCGTACCTGAACCCTGATGGGCATTCGTACCGTTGGTAATGGTTTCGCCGAAGCTGTAACCAACCTCGGAATAGGGCACCAAACCGATAGCCATACCGCCATAACGGGTCAACGGGAATTGCATTGCAACGTAATCCAAGCCTCCGGTAAAGTTGTTGCCGGTCTGCTTTTCGCCGTCGACGGTTTCCGATGTATTCAGCCCCTTGAAGTCTACGGCCATATCAAACAAGAAGGTAACCGAGTCGATTGCTGCATACGATGCAGGGTTCATGAAGTTGATATTCTTGCCGGAACGCATAGCGATACCCACGCCGCCCATTGCCTTCTGGGTTGTATTGGAATGGTCGGTGAGCGCGCCATAGCCGAAACGCGAATAGGGCGAGATTTCCGTATTCTGAGCGGAAATCGCCGGAGCAGAGAACAGCCCGGCAATAGCTGCTACGAGCAGAGATATAGAGAGTTTCTTCATAAATTGTCGTTATATAGAAGGATGCTGAGCAATCCTTTGGTTACTAAACAGGAATCGAGTGTCACCGGAAAATCAAGGAACGAACTTACGCGCCTCGACCAGCCTCCGGTTAGCACTACCTTGGTGCCCTCAGGCAGCAAACTGCGGTAATAGTTAATCTCGCTGACTACGCCTCGAACCGCCCCTGCACGCATGGCTGTCATCGTGTCGTAGCCGAACAGCGGAGTGTCGCCGTAGCCGTTGACCTCCGGCAAGCGCGCAGTAAAGCTGCGCAAGGCGCGCAAGCGCATGCCTACGCCCGGAGCAATATTGCCTCCGAGATAATGTCCGTCGGCCGTTACTACATCGTAGGTAACGGCGGTACCCATATCAACTACCAAGCAGCTTTCGCCTGGAAACAGGCTCCAGGCGCCAACGGCCGCTGCGATGCGGTCGGGCCCGAGCGTCGCAGGCGTATGGTAGTCGATAACCAACGGCAGCGGTAACCGGCTGGAAAGTTCTTTAGCGTCAACGCCGTCGGCCGCCAGCCATTGCGCTAACTGATGTCCGTTGCCCGTCACCGAGCAACAGAGAGCCTTGCGCGGAGAGAATCGCTTAACAACCCTTTCGAGGTCGCTCTGATTCAGGCGCTGCTGGAAGGTTTCCTCGTCGATGAGTTCGGAACCTTTCCAGACAGCTATTTTAGCGGAACTATTTCCTTGGTCTATGGTCAGACTTGGCATAACCGTAGTTGCAGAACAGATAATATATTTGGTTATCTTCTTTTCTGTTGTTTCTGCTGTTCGCGCAGGATAGCCTGCTGTTTGCGCTGAGCCTCTTCCAAGCGCGCCATCCAGCCCGATTTCTTCTTGGGCTTAGCGGCGTTGGCCTTCATCTGCTCGCGAATCTTATCTTCGTTGGTAAACACGCGGAAGAGATAAGTTTGCACGATTGTAATCAGCAGCGAGAGGAAGTAGTAGTAGCTCAGGCCTGAAGCATAATCGTTGAAGATGAACAGGAACATTACCGGCATCAGATACATCATCCATTTCATACCCGGCATTGAGGAGGATGAGGGCTGGTTCTGCATGTTGATGCGGGTATAGATAATGTTGGTAGCGGTCATCAGCAAGCAGAAAAGGCTTACGCGATTACCATACCAGGGTATGGAGAACGGCAGAGTAAAGATTACGTCGGGGGCCGAAAGGTCTTTCGCCCACAGGAAATGCTCGCCACGGAGCTGAATTTCCGAGGGGAAGAACCAGAATACGGCAATCAGTACGGGCATCTGCAACAGCATCGGCAAGCAGCCGGCCATTGGGCTTGCGCCGGCCTTAGAGTAGAGCTCCATCGTCTTTTGGTTGCGGACCATGGCATTCTCTTGGCCGGGATATTTCTCGTTAATTGCCTTAATTTCGGGAGCCAACAAGCGCATACGTGCTTGCGACTTATAGCTCTTATAGGTTAAGGGGAAGAGCACTAACTTGATAAACAGAGTAATCAAGAAAATTATCAGGCCGTAGGAACTGATAAAGCTGCTCAGGAAGTCGAACAGGGGGATAACTACCAGGGTGTTGATCCAGCGGAAGAACGACCAGCCCAGCGGAATCAGGCGCGTAAGGTCGAGCGACTCATCGTCGGTGCCGGGGATCTGCTTGTCGAGGTCATTGAGCAGCGGATAGAGGTTCGGGCCCATGAAGATATCTATCGTAACGGGCACTTCAGCCTCGGAGTTATAGTCCATTACGGCGGTAGCGCTGAGGTCCTTCAGGAAGGTAGGATCCTGTTCCAAGCCCTTTACGTTAACATCGGCCGAGCTGAAATTCGTACGCGGAATCATTACCATTGAGAAGAACTGGTTCTTGAAACCGATCCACTTCAAGCGCTGCGAAAGCTCCTTGCTCTTTTCCTGGCTACCGTAAGCATCCAGGTTGTCGGGAGTATCGCCTACGAACTTATAGTAGAGGCCCGATTTCTGTTCCTCAAATTTGCGGCCACGTTCATTGCGCCCCATCTTCTGGGTCCAGCTGAACGTTGTGGTAGCAACCGATGAGGGGATAATCTTCTGCATACCCTTCTGGACAACTTCCATCTTTAAGACATAGCTATCCTCGGGGAGCGTATAACGCAAGCCCCACGAAGCACCTTCGCCCAGGTCGAGGGTCATTTCAACCGTAGAGTCGTTGACCTGAACCGGAGTAAAATAGAATTCGGAGGTCTTGAAGCGGCGCGAAGCCGATGTTAATTCAAATGAATAAGCATTGTAACCCTGACGGCAGATCTCAACGTTGGCGGTATCGATCTTCTCGGAAGTGCTATTCTCAGGCAGGTAGGTCTGATAGTCGGCGAGGACGGCGCGCGAGATATAGCCACCATGGTTCGACAGGTCGACCGACATCTTAGAGTTTTTCAGCGTAACCGTCTGCTCAGAGCCGTTGCGGTAGCGAGCGAACGAGCCGTAGCGCGAGGCTTCGTCGAGAGCCGCACGCAAGTTGGCAACAGCCTCGTTGCGAACGGGCAGCTTCACATTATCGGTAAAACGATTGGCAACTACTGTCTCGTAGCTGAAGATAGTGTCGGCAGCCTTTACCGTACCGCTAACGGTTGAACCGTTGTAGGCGAGGTCAACCTTATCGGTCTTATAGGTGTAATTAGCCGTAGAGTCGGCACCATTCTTTGCGCCAACTTCGCGCATCAATGTCGGCACTGCGGCAACTTCGCCGGCTGTCAGACTATCAACGCTGATAGCAGTATTGTCTTTGGCAGTCTTGGCTGCATCGACCTGTTCCTGCTGAGCCTGCTGCTCCTCGAGGGCCTTCTTCTGCTTGCCGTTGTTGATATACATGAAGCCGAAGATGATGACGCCCATCAGGACCAGACCGGTCAGTGTATTTTTGTCCATGTTTTAATTTCTGATATAAGAGAAATAAGAGTTATAAGAGCTTTAGGCCTTGGCCTTTTCTTCGTTATAGCTGATAGCGGCTGCTACGAAGCTGAGGAAGA